>NZ_JBKBHX010000004.1:0-249364 GCF_046299575.1 Thermaurantimonas sp.
GTGAAGGCATTGGGGATGTAGAGGGTGGTTTCGCAGTTTTGCAGCTCTACCCTGAAGTCCTGCCGGTAGCCCCCGCACCGGTTGTTCACTTCTACCCAGTACGTGCCCATCTGCCGGGGGGCAAAGGTGGGCAATGTGCTTCCGTCGCTCCACAGGTAGGTGGCGCTATCAGCCGATACATCGTAGAGCACCTGCCCGAAAAAGCATACGGCCGTATCGTGTACCTTCACCGTCGGTGGGTCGATCACCGATACACTGACCGTATCACTGACTGTACCGCAGGGGGTGGACACCTGCACCCAGTAGCGACCCGACTGGCTGACCGACAGGATGCTGTCGGTACTGCCTGTACTCCAGAGGTAGGTGGCCGGAAAGCCCTGTGAGGCATCCAGCAGCACGCTCTCACCACGGCAGAGCAAGGTATCGGTAAAGCCCAGGTCCACATCCGGTACAGGCAGCACCCTGACCGAATCGCCCATGGTCGTAATGCTGTCGCCATCGTACCAGAGCTGTACCTGCACATAGTAGGTGCCATGCTGGGGATACTTAACCACGGGGTGAAACTGCGAGCTGTGGTTTAGCGGGCCCAGACCGGCCGGGTCGCCAAAATCCCACCACACCGAATCAGCTATGGCCGTGTAGTTGAGATGAAAGTAGGTAGAGTCGGTGCAGGCATACATGGAATTAAAAATTTTGGGTAAATTATTGATAAAAGTTGATGGAAATTTACCAAAATAAGACCACTGCGGGCCAATATTAAGATTTAAATCAAAGTCAATATTGAATTTATTTTCATCTTCAACATTTTTTATTAAATGAATTTTATTGTTGAATGGAGAGGAAAATAAATAATTGGGCATAGAACTTAACATAAACTGATTTACTATGAAATAAATATCATTATTATAAGGAAAAATTGAAGATGAGCTTACGTTCCAATTAAATATTTGGAGTAAAGAATTGTTATGACCAATAGATAATGGAACTTCTTCAAAATTATTATTTATATCTGGGTCATTGAGTTTTAAAAGATTAATACGAAACAATCTTATTTGATTATTATGTTTAAAAAACAAATATAAAAATTTGCTATGTGGTGTAATAAAATACATTTGAAGGGATGGACTCTGAGTAGAATTAATAAAATATAAATTTATTGGGAGTTCATACGAATTTATTATTTGAATTGAATCGTTTAGTATATTTATTTTTTCAAGATAAATTTTATTTTGATTGCTTTTAGATAATTTAAAATATTTATTGTGAATTAATGAATAAAAAGTAGTCCTAAAATCATTTAACATATAAAAATTTGTAATGACAAAAGAGTGATTTAGCTCAATATAGAAAATAGAATCGTTTTTAACCTTTATTAAAACAGGACCTATATCCCCAACGTAATTAGAATTAAAATTAATTGTAAATAAATATAATGTTTTTTCATGTTTGTTTAAAAATAAATCACAATGATTAGTCATTTTATTTCCTGCCGAGAAAAATGTATTAAAATAACCACTCATAAACATCGAGCCTTGTGGCATATGAATTTCTTTCTCAAATATAGAATCTATAACATAATTATTAATCGAAATTTTGTTTAATCTCCATTTAACTTTTTTATATAAAGCACCAATACCGCTATTTGGTAAAAAAGTTAAATCGAAAGGTTCAACTGTTTCATAATAACAAAACAGATGATAAATAGTATCATTAAATTTTTCAAATTGAAAAAAATATGAGTAAAAATATGGAAATAATTCATCCATGTATTTACTACAGGCAACTCCAAAAAATTGGTGATTTGCATCGAAGTATTTACCATTGAGGAAATAAAATTTTATTTTTCCATCTTCATCCGGCCATACCGATACCTGGTTGCTCCATTGCCGATAGGGCATAATCGTACGCTGCTGCCATGAGGGCACCTGTGAAAACACCGGAGTGCCCGTTGTTAGGTCCATCATGATGCCTTCTCCAAAAATGACCTGCTTCATCTGCTGGCTATGGCTGACCAGCAAATGGGCAGTAGTCAATAGCACTATTTTTAAAAACTTATTCATTGTATCAGCAGTTTTTTCCTCCCGGCATTGTTGGAAGTGATTAGGTATATACCTTTTGGAAATTGAATAATAACATGTTGTGCTTCACTAACTATACCTGTAAAAAGTATTTTACCTGAAATATCATGAATCGTAATGTGCTGATTGACATCAAATGTTTCGACTAACATATGGCTTTGTTCATATTTGTCTTTAAAAAAGACAATTGCATTATCTGGATATTGATATCTGTATGCTGGTGATGGTGGGGTTCTCGCTGCTTTGAAATAAATATTTTCATCAGTTCCCCACCAGCACACGGCATATAAATCTGTCAGTTTATCACACATATTAGATGCAATGGATGGATACAAAAAATCGTAACCTGAAGTAATGTTTACATTTCCATCTTTATAAATAGAAGAATGAATCGTGCCATGAATTTCAGTGCCGAGTATATTAATATTACCATGAAAATTATTTGACCAGATAATATCTGCAAAATCACCGTGTACAGCAATAGCAGGTTTTTGAGCAAATGTGCCAGGAATATTTATATCTGTCCAAGAAGGTGATGGAGAATTAGCATAAGAGAAAAAAATTTGATTATTTGATTCAACAGTAATTATGTATGATTGATCTGTGTATATATTTTGTGGAGGGTCAAAGACTATAACATTTCCATCTATTCTTGGATTTACTTCATATAAATTATTAATACTTAATGGAATTTCTGGAGAAAAAATATTGGATGATATAAAAGAAGATGTTTCATGTACATAATCAACCATATTATCAAAATATACGTTATTTTCATATCCACAGAAAGCAAACTGATAAATATAATCATTATCAAATTTTAAAATATTGATATCAGGGTTTGTTCGGTTTACATAACTTCTAATTGGGGCATTATTTGGAAATGATAAATTTAGAACTGGTAATGGCCCATTAAAAGAAGAATTAAATGTACCCTCATAATACTCCAAATCTGGAATTCCTGACAAATTTTGATAAACAACTGCAACTTTTGATCCTGAAAACTCACAATCTATTTCTCGATCAATATTCGGATGCCGACCATTTGTTGATAAAATAGTCGCAGAACCAAATGCCAAAGTGGTGGCAACCGGCGGACTGCATGTAAACTCATGCAGTACTATGTTTGTACCCATCTCATACACCACATATCCCCATAATCCTTCTCTACCTACAATGATATCAGGATCCTGTGCACCTGCGGGTAGCGGTAGCACGTGTGGAGGATTACCAGAGCCAGGCACATAGTAGGCAATGCCGGGATTGTCGCCATCCCAACAATAGACTTGTGCCACATTCAGCGGACAAGTGGGGCACCAGCACTGGTCGGCGCCGGTGTTTTGTACGTTTGGATAGGGACCTCCGGGCATCATCTGGTCGGGTGTATTTGCTGGATTAACGGGCTGCGCAGTGAGTGCGATGGAGCTGAGCAATGCAATTATAGCTTTATATACGGCCGATATAGAGCACTTTACCCCCCCCCATTAAGGATAAAAGGTGCGCACAAAGTGCGTGTAGGTGTTTCATGACGGATGAGTTGTTTGGTTAGTTGTTCAAAGATAAAAAACAGGGTTGAATTTGGGGGATTTTTAACATTTTTTGCTCGCTTTCATGGCTTTGCCATTGCATTAGAGTTTTACTCACCCTTCACCCTCGAACCTCTACCGACGAAAGCTCAGGGGTGCTTTGACGGCTTCTACGGATCTCTTTTGGCTTCAGCAACGTAAAGGGGAGAGTTTTTTTTCTTACAGAACTGGCAAATTTGCGAACTTATTAGTTTAAGGTTTCCAGTTAATTAATGTTATTGCTCCTTGACATATTAAAATGAAAAAGGCTGCAGCGCAGCCGAAGGGTTAATAGTCGTTCTTCGACCATTTTGGCAATTAAGCTCCGTAGGAGCGAAACTGATTTATCGTATTTTCAACTTGTGTAGCTCCCATGAAGCTGATTGTTAATTTTTGACGACGATGCTATTAACATATCGCCCCAATGGGGCGTTGGCGTTAACTCTGCGAAAATCTATGGCTGAATCTGCTAATATCTGAGTTCTCAGTTTTTATTTTAGTTAAAGCTAATGATTTTGAAAGCGGCCACAGGCCGCTGCCGCGTGAGGGATACGGCGGGCACGCGCCAGCGCGGTGTACAGGCGAAGCACAGCGAAGCCGTAGCACGGAAGCGAAGCGAATGCTGACGAAAACTTTTTGTTTTGTCAGCATCTTCGACCTCATTCGAGTAGCCTGATCCCTGACGAAGGCGCTGCAGGCGCCTTGTCAGGGGGCACGCCAAAAAATAAAAAAATGTACAATCAGTATTTAAATCTGGTGTGCTACTGATGATGGGGTGGATTACAGTTTGATTCCTTTTGGGTGGCCTTTCAGGTAGATTTCAATCCCGTTGCGGGCCATGCCATAGGCATAGCCGGCCATCATCACCAGGGTGGTGAGGACGGTGAGAAGGCCTATTTTGGCGCTTTCGTTGGTGAGGGTCGAAAAAATCATTACAAGGCTGAAGTATATGACGTAGAGGATGAGAAGCCATTCGGTGAGGGGCAGCAGGATGAGGGAAAACAATAGCCCGGTGGTGAAAATGAGTGGAAACAGATGGGTGAGCTTCAGATTGCCGGGGTGGCGCTGGTTGAGCAGAAGGCGTGCTGCGCCGAAGCGAAAGACTTGTGTGAAAAACTTTGTCAGGGTGGTGCGCCTCTTGTGATAGACGCCGGCCTGTGGGATGTAGGCTGAGCGATAGCCTGCCTTGAGGATGCGGATGCTGAGCTCGATGTCTTCGGCGCAGACGAAGTCGGAGTAGCCATCGACGGCTTGGAAAACAGATCTCTTCACACCCATATTGAAACCGCGAGGCAGGTAGGTGCCAATGGTGTGCTTGCCTCCGCGGATGCCGCCGGTAGTCAGAAAGGATGTCATGGAAAAATTGATGGCCTTCTGAAGGGGGGTGAATCCGGCTGCGGCCAGGTCAGGGCCTCCGAAGAGGTCGATGTCGGGATTTTTTGTGAGGTAATCGGCTACTTTGGTGAGGTAGTCAGGGGGGATGATGCAGTCGGAGTCGAGAAAGATGAGGTAATCGCCCCGTGCCACGGCTGCGGCTGCATTGCGGGCGGGGCTTACGGCAATGTATTCGGTGTAGAGGATGGTGAGTGGGTAGATGGAATTGTGTATGTAATGCTGAATGAGGGGTCGGAGGGTGTCGCCCGGTGTCCCATCGCTGACGATGACTTCGAAATGCGGATAGCGCTGAGCGAGGAGGCTTTCCAGAAACTCTGCGACTTCGTCGGGGCGGCCGAAGGTGGGGGTAATCAGGCTGAAGTACAGGGGTTTATCTTGGCTCATTGAGGTCGGCGCGGTTTAGATTGGCGGTGCGTTCGACGATGGTGGGGTCGAATTTGCGGGGATTGTTGCGTATGATGAGTTCGGCGAGGAATCCGGCGAGGAACAGCTGCGTACCCAGAATCATGGATGTAAGGGAAATGTAAAACCATGGATTGTCGGCAACGAGGATGGCGGGGATGCCTTTATGGAGGGAGATGAGCTTAGAAATGCCAATGTAGGCTGCGGCTGAAAATCCGAAGACAAACATCAGAGTGCCGAGCAGGCCGAAGAAGTGCATGGGTCGCCGGCTGAATCGACTCACGAAGGCGAGGGTGACGAGGTCGAGAAAGCCATTGATAAAGCGCTCCCAGCCAAACTTGGTGCGTCCGTACTTGCGGGGGCGGTGTGAAACTACTTTTTCGCCGATACGGGTGAAGCCGGCGCTTTTGGCCAATACAGGAATGTAGCGATGCAGCTCGCCGTAAACTTCGATGTGCTTTACTACTTCGCGCTTATAGGCCTTAAGGCCGCAGTTGAAATCATTGAGATGTATGCCTGACATCCTGCGGGTGGCCCAGTTGAAGAGTTTTGTGGGGAGGGTTTTGCTCAGGGGGTCGTAGCGCTTTTTTTTCCAGCCGGAGACGAGGTCATAGTCTTCATCTGTGATCATGCGGTAGAGTGCCGGTATTTCGTCAGGGCTGTCCTGAAGGTCGGCATCCATGGTGATGACTACTTGGCCCTTAGCGGCTCTAAAGCCTGCGTTCAAGCCGGCGGATTTACCTTGGTTTCGTCGAAAGGATATGCCGCGCACTTCTGGATGCTGGGAAGAAAGTTCTTCAATTACCCTCCAAGAGCCATCAGTGCTACCGTCATCGACCATTATAACCTCAAATGACAGCTTGTGCTCATCACATACGCGCTTAATCCACTCAAAGAGTTCGCGGAGAGATTCTTCTTCGTTGTACAGAGGCACTACGACGCTAACGTCCGGTTGTGCATTTGTCATGCATGTCGAGCTTTAGTGGCCAAATATCCAAAAGATCGGATGTATTCTGTATGCAAAAGGGTGGCAAATTTGAGAGGGGATATCAGACGAGGGACTCAAAGCTCTACTTTTTCGAGCTCTACGCGCTCTTCGTTCAGGTAAACCAGGAAGGCCTTGTGAATCGAATAGCCGGCATCAGCGGCCAGATGCATGTATTGCTTTATCTGGCTGATGTGTTCGGGCTTTTTTGTGCCGGTTTTGTATTCCAAAATACTAATTTTATTGTTATGAATGGCCATAGTATCAGGCACAAAATATTGTCCTTTAACGAGTATCTTTCGTTCGTTTAATACTCGATCAGCCGAATAAAATTCCCTTAACTCCACAGAATTTTTTATGGCTTCTGTTAATTTTTTAAATGCAGGAAACAAACTTTCATTTTTATCTAATGTTTCTAATCTTTCTTCAAAGTCTTTTATCGAATAACAAGTAGAAATTAATTTATGCATTTTGCTGCCCACGGCGATCTTTTGGTTCATTGCAGAACTATATACCGGGGCAATTCCTAACACCTTTCTCCAATCGGATGTTTCAATATATTTAGGTTCAATTTTTTCCTGTACTTCTGATCGTGTGTCAATTTTTTCAGTACTACCTATTGCAAGATATTCTTCTGTTTCAGGATGTCCATATGTCTGTGAAACAGCCATGTGCAGAAGAGTTGATATTTCGTCACTTGATGGAGCACTTAGTGTACTGATAAACATTTCCTCGCGGGCACGTGTCATGGCTACATACATGAGGTTTAAATTATCGGCTAATTGATGTTCTACTAATTCTTTTCTGATTTTCTCGTAGGGAGTAGGCCACTTTTCGTTTTTTCGCACTTTTACTAAAGCACTTTTTAAAGAATATTCCTCTTCGTCAAGCTCAATTATCTCTTCATCTGATTTAAATGTTTTAAAATCAAAAAAAGGCAATATAACAACTGGCCATTCTAATCCTTTTGCTTTGTGAATAGTCATAATTTGAACAGCATTAAGTGCTGAAGTGGTATTTATACTAAATTCTTCATCTAAAACGCTATCCCAATAGAGTAGAAAATTGGTTATATCCACTTTGTTAGTATTCAGACTATAATCGTAAACAAGTTCACTAAAAGCAGCAACAAAAGCATCAGATTCCTGGTCAAATCGATAAATCTTTATGAGAAGATTGATTAATTCGTTAATACTAAATTTTTTAAGATAATAAATGTTATCATGTTCTGGTAAATCGCTGATTTGTGGAAACAATTTTTTCTGTCTCAAAAATTTGAAGATATGATCATTGTAATTAGCATAATCAAAGAGCAAAGAATGTTCAGAATCGACCGATGATAAAATTCCCAATTTCATAAGATCATAAAGTAATTCAAAGGATGCGGTTTTATTATCCATTTTGTCAATTACGCGAAGGGTATTAATGAGTATGTTTAGCTTTGGATTCCCTTTAAGCAGGAAGGATTCAGAAGAGGTGACCTCAATGCGTTGATTGCTGTTCAGGTGATAATTAATAAGGTTATTAGCAAGTAACCTGCCGTCTTGTTTATTTCTTACAAGAATGGCGATATCGCACAATTCATATCCTTGCTGAACCTTGTTTTGAATAATACTTGCTACGTATTCTATTGTGTTTTCATCGTATTGATCTCTATCAAATTTTTTGATCTCAACATACCCTTCGTTTTGATTGCATATTTGCTGAACTACATCTGATAATGTTTGATGAATTGTGGTGTAATCGCAATATTTATCCCGGATAAAAGTAAATATTTTATTGTTAAATTCTACGATATTTTTGGCACTACGGAAGTTTTTATTTAATGAAATTTTTTGTGGATCAATAGGATATTTTTCTGAATATTGATTATTAATAAGCTGTAGCATTTGTTTGCTATCAGCATTGCGAAATCGGTAGATACTCTGCTTCGGATCGCCAATTAATTTTACAAAACCATCTGTCGAGAGAGCATTTACAATCAACGGATACATATTTTGCCATTGTCGTTTTGATGTATCCTGAAATTCATCGATGAAAATATGTTTAAATCGATTTCCAATTTTTTCGTAAATAAAGTCTCCGGACTCCAGGCATATTTGTTCGTTTATGATACGGGATATATCGCTCAATAGGATAAGATTTTCTTCGTCACTGAGTTTATTTATTGAATTTTCTGCATCTCGAAGGATGATAAGAAGAGATGAGAGACTTAAGATATTTTCGATGAATTGAATTTTCAACAAATTGTTGAGAATATATTCAGATAATTTGATTACATCATTTTCAATTTCATCAAGAGAAAGTAAGGTTATTGATGCCTCTTTTCTAAAATGTTCATGCCATTTTTTTGCAAGTGCTTTTTCTACATCTTCGATACATTTATTTATATCTAAAGGTTGTGAAGACAACTTTTCAAAATAGAGCTTATAAAGTGTTCCTCTGGAGCAATGTTCTTGATGTATTCCATGGCTTTGAAATATGTTTTTGATTTGCTGATTTAATTTTGAAATATAGAGTTGTATTTCCGTTTTTTTTGCTCGAAGCTGCTCAATTTTTCTCTTAAAATCTTCGTAAGAAATGTCTTTTAGCGAAAGCAGTAATTGATAAGAGGCGTCATTGGAAATTTTTTCTATCAGATTTTTTAATGAAATTAATGGATTAATATCGTTTTCGTTAGGAGCAGTAAGTAGATTTCGCAGGTAATCCTGAAAGAAATTGGTAAAGTCTGTGTTTATGCCCAGAGCGCTCAATACATCGTCAAGGGCAAGTTCTTCGAGCAGTTCTTGATCGATGCTTGGTTTTCTGGAAGAAGATATGAGCAAATCAGCTGAAAAGGATCTGAAAACTTTAACAAAAAACTTGTCGATGGTAATGACGTGAAAGGCTGAGAAGTCGTGGAGGATGGCAAAGAGGATTTTTTTAGCTTTTTGGGAAAGCAGTTCAGGTGAAAGTTGCGCTTTCTCTATCAATGCCTTGCGGAAAGGCTCTATGGAGTTGGCAGGATCATTTGTGGAGAGTTGGTAGAGGTAATATAGGATTCGCGACTTCATTTCTTCGGCGGCCTTGTTGGTGAAGGTGATGGCGAGGATTTCGCGAAAAGAGTATTCGTGACCCTGGAGGCAGAGGGCGATGTATTCGAGAGCGAGGTTGAAGGTTTTGCCAGAACCGGCTGAGGCTGAATAAATTGTAAATCGGGAATCCATTGATCAGGATTTTGAATAAAAGTACTGGAAAATCCTGGATTCGATGGATTGCGAGATGGAGGGCAATTATGCCGGGCTGCTATTTTTAGGTGTATTTACCGGCTGACTGTATGAGTGGATTTATGTAGGGATGGGTGGAAATTTAGATGAAACATGTGAGCGATGGGGGTGGGCAGTTTTATTGATTCAGAAGTATGCGCGACCCTAAAGGGTCGCGCAACGCGTGAGGTGCCCGGCGGGCGCGCGATAGCGCGGTGCGTAGGCGAAGCGCAGCGAAGCCGGAGCACGGAAGCGAAGCGTACCCCAGAGGGGACCGACCCCTGACGAAGGTGCTGCAGGCGCCTTCGTCAGGGGGCACGCCCAGATAATGAAAAAAATTTTAAGAGGGCTATCAGCTGATGCGTTCGATGTCGGCACCGAGCTGGCGGAGGCGATGTTCGATGTGCTGATAGCCGCGGTCGATTTGTTCGATGTTGTTGATGGTAGAGACTCCGTCGGCGCTGAGGGCTGCGATGAGGAGGGATACGCCGGCGCGTATATCGGGGGAGCTCATGGTAGCGGGTCGCAGAGGCTGCCGGCGATCGAGGCCGATGACGGTGGCGCGATGTGGGTCGCAGAGGATGATCTGGGCGCCCATGTCGATGAGCTTATCGACGAAGAAGAGGCGTGATTCGAACATCTTCTGGTGAATGAGTACGCTGCCGCGAGCCTGGGTGGCGGTGACGAGTACGATGGAGAGCAGGTCGGGGGTAAATCCGGGCCAGGGAGCGTCGGAGATGGTCATGATAGAGCCATCCATGAAGGTGTCAATCTCGTAATGCTCATGGGCAGGTACGTGGATATGGTCGCCCTCGATGTGGAGTGTGATGCCGAGACGGCGAAATACGGTGGGAATCTGTCCGAGGTGCCTGACGCCGGCATTGGTGATGGTGATGTCGGAGCCGGTGATGGCTGCCAGGCCGATGAAGGAGCCTACCTCGATCATGTCGGGCAGGCAGGTATGTGAGGTGCCATGGAGGGCTTCGACGCCGTGGATGGTGAGCAGATTAGAGCCGATGCCTTCGATGCGGGCGCCCATGGAATTGAGCATGCGGCAGAGCTGCTGCACATAGGGTTCGCAGGCTGCGTGGTAAATGGTGGTGGTACCTTCGGCCAGGACGGCTGCCATGACGATGTTGGCTGTGCCGGTGACGGAGGCTTCGTCGAGGAGCATGTAGGTGCCGCGCAGGCGGCCATTTGACTCTACTCCATAGAAATTTTCACCCGGGTTGCCGCGGAGGGTAGCGCCGAGCTTCAGAAAGCCGTCGAAGTGGGTATCTAGGCGACGGCGGCCAATCTTGTCACCCCCGGGCTTTGGGATGTATCCTTTGCCAAAGCGGGCGAGCAGGGGGCCTACAATCATAACAGATCCGCGGAGGGCTGCCCCTTTGCGACGAAAGTCGTCGCTGTAGAGGTAGTCGATATCGACAGCATCAGCCTGAAAAGTATAAGAGTGTGGTGAATGCCGTGTTACTTTGACGCCAAGGCTGGCGAGCAGGTCGATGAGTCGGTTTACATCTACGATGTCGGGCAGATTGCTGATGGTGACGGGCTCAGAAGTAAGCAGGACAGCACACAGTACTTGAAGAGCTTCGTTTTTAGCACCCTGGGGTTCGATGGTGCCCTGGAGTTTTTTGCCACCGTAGATTTTAAACTGACTCATTCGAAGTGCTTATTTTTTGTAATTTTTTTTGTGTTTTCCGTAGTTTTTCTGGTTCTTTTTGAAGCCGTTTTTCTTTTTGCCGTGTTGGGAACTAATGTTGGCCATTTTTCTGAGTGCCTGGCTTGATGTAAGAGTGAGTTCAGAGAGATTGAGAGCGCCATCGGAGAGCTCACGAATGTCACTGAGAATGACTTCGTCTTCTACGGTGTCTTTATTCCATTGCAGGTAGGTTTTTTTCATCTGGTTGGCTATCAGGCGAATGTAGTTGTTTTTTTCTTCGCCTTCGGGCATTTCAATGGCTTTTTTGATCATCTGTCGGATGATGGAGCCGTAGTAGCGATGTTTTGTGGACTTCTGAGGATACTGTAACCGACGGGGTGGTTCGCTGAGTTCTTCGCGGGTGGGAATGGGATAGGGGCTGTCTACATCGAGTTTAAAGTCGCTCATAAGGAAGAGGTGATCCCAGAGTTTGTGGCGAAAGTCCTGATGATCGCGAAGCTGCGGATTTAGATTTCCGATAACTTCTATGATGGCCCTTGCTGCACGGTTTCTTTCCTCTTTTGTGGGAAGGTTGATGGTGTATTGAATCATTTTGTGAACGATGCGCCCGTACTCCGGGATAATGAGCGGATCGAGGGAGGTGTTGTAAGTGAGAGAATGATTTTTTGACATATTCCTAATTTTCAGGAAGTTACTTTGATAAGTTTGGCATACTGGAGCAAGAGTTTCTTTTCGCCTGCCTGGTCGAAGGCTACAGAAGCTTTTTTGTTGACGCCTGTACCTTCGACAGAGAGCACCTGGCCGTAGCCAAATTTTTGGTGATAAACGCGATCTCCCGGATTGGCATCAGTAGTTACTTCACCCTGTGGCGGGGGCTCTGACGGAATATTTGATTTTTGAACCGGAGTTTCTGACGGTTGGAGTGGTCTGATGCCTGTCGGAAGATTGGGGGTTGATATTTGTTTTGAGGTGATGAAATTGTTTTTTGATGGCCTGGAGATACCAAGACTATCAAAATGGGGAGCCCCACTGAGGAAGGTGGGCCCGGTGGTTCGAATGCCAGGGATGATCAGTTCGGTGTATTGATCGTCGATTTCTTCGAGGAAGCGGCTAGGCTCGCAATCTGACATGCGACCATAGCGCGTACGCATGTGCGTAAAGGTGAGATACAACTTCTTTTTTGCACGAGTGATACCGACGTAAAACAAGCGACGCTCTTCTTCTAAGTCAGCACGGCTATTTATCATCATGGCTGATGGAAAGAGATCTTCTTCCATTCCCGGAATAAAGACTACGGGAAATTCCAAACCTTTGGCCAGGTGTAGGGTCATGAGTGACACACGGTTTGGGTCAGCATTGTCGTCCTGGTCGGTAGAGGTCAGTAGAGCAATCTCCTGGAGGAAGTAGTCGAGCGAAATGTCGTTGTCGGCTTCGAGTTCAAGTTGTTTGTTGTTAAAGGCTTTAATGCTGTTGAGCAACTCTTGTACGTTGCCAAGCCTGGAGATGCCTTCTTCGGTTCCGTCTTCTTTTAAGGCACGGAGTAGGCCGGAGGTTTTAAATATGTGGTCTGCTACATCCCAGGCGCTTTCTTTTTTGGCCATTACACCAAACCCTTTGATCATGGTGGCAAAGTCGCTTACCTTTTGGGCTGTGGCCGAACCGAGATCGCGGGAGTAGAGTAAGGCGTTTTCGCAAATAAACCATAAGTTGGTGCCGTGTTTATCGGCTAGTATGGTCAGCTTGTCGAGTGTCGTTTGGCCGATGCCGCGGGCCGGGTAATTAATGACCCTACGAAAGGCCTCTTCGTCGTTTGGATTTACGGCCAGTCGCAGGTAGGCAAGCATGTCTTTTACCTCTTTGCGCTGGTAGAAGCTCGTACCGCCAAAGATGCGGTATGGTATATTTTTTCGGCGCAGTACTTCTTCGAGGGCGCGGCTTTGCGCATTGGTGCGATAGAGTATGGCGAAATGGCTGAAGTCCATCTGACGCGACAAATGCCATTCCATGATGCGCTCGGCGATGTACTGTGCTTCTTCGGTTTCGTCAAGCGCTTTGTAGATCGTTATTTTTTCTCCAGGTTCGTTGGCAGTCCAGACTTCTTTTTTTAGCTGATCGCGGTTTTTTGAAATCAGTGAATTGGCTGCTTTAACAATGTTTTGGGTGGATCGGTAATTTTGTTCAAGTTTGAAAATCCTGCAGTCTGGATAATCGTTCTGAAAGTTGAGGATATTCCGGATGTTGGCCCCTCTGAAGGCGTAGATCGACTGAGCATCGTCGCCTACTACGCAGATGTTTTGAAATTTATTTGCTAGTGCCTTTACAATAATATATTGACTGTGGTTGGTATCTTGATACTCATCGACCAGGATATAGCGAAAGCGGCCTTGGTATTTAGCCAAAATTTCGGGGAAGGTTCCTAGTAATTCGTTGGTTTTGAGCAAAATGTCGTCGAAATCCATCGCGCCAGCCTTGAAGCAGCGCTCTACGTAGGCTGTGTAGACGTTTTTAAATTCTGGAATTTTAGCCGTTTCATCGTACTCGAGCAGCTCCGGAAAGCGGTCGTAGTATTGAGGGATGATCAGATTGTTTTTTAAGTTGGAAATTCGATTGAGAATTTTTTTAGGCTTATAAATGTCCTTGTCGAGTTTACGCTCTTTTACGATTTGAGCAATGAGCTTTTCGGAGTCGTCGGTATCGTAAATGGTAAAATTGGATGGATAGCCGAGCAAGTGCCCATCTACGCGCAACAGTCGGGCGAAGATGGAGTGGAAAGTACCCATCCAAAGGTTTTTTGCTTCAGAAGCGCCCACTACATGGGCGATGCGCTCTTTCATTTCGCGAGCCGCCTTGTTGGTAAATGTAAGTGCGAGAATATTGAAGGGGTCGATCCCATGAAGCATCAGCCATGCAATGCGGTACGTAAGGACACGCGTCTTGCCCGAGCCTGCTCCGGCTATAATCATCAGTGGCCCCTCGGTGTGTACCACAGCCTGACGCTGTACCTCGTTCAGCTCGTTAAGTAGTTTTTCTGGATTCAAACTTGGATGGTATTCGTTTGCTTAATTCGTTGCAGTATTTGCTCGACCATTCGGCTGATTTCCTTGGCTCTGGTAACGATCATCAGATGTGAGCCACCCGGCACTGCCTCAGCACTGCAAATATATCGATAGCCAAACACTTCGTCGTGTGTGCCGTGAATGTGATAGACATTTTTTCGCTCTTTAGATTTAGGAATATGCACGAGCTGATCGACACACCACTTGAAGTAAAACGGTGAAAACTGATCAAACATCTGTCGAAACACCTGCTTGTGCTCATGCCTCAAGCCAGCGGGTATCAATCCGCTGCCCACCAATATCGATTTGAGCCAACTGTGAGGCAGCAATCGATATATGGGAACAATTCTTAAAAATCGAAAAAAAGGCGAAAATTCATCGCTGCCCTTAATGGATGAGACTAATATGACATGGGTAAACAACCCCTGGTCAAGGCCATACAATGCTACAACTCCTCCAAATGAAAGCCCGATAGCTACTCGTACGGGAGCCGAATTTTGCACATGTGGCATCACCATCCTTTGGGCATAGTCATATAATGACTCCTTGCGCTCAGGCTCTACCCAAGGGATGTAGATGTAAGGATTGGAAAAGTGTCTTTTAAATACTTCGAATGCGCGATGGTCAGTAGCCATACCCGATAACGCGTACAGACTAATCGCACTCTGTGCCGATGAAGAGAATTCTGCCATTGACGATATGCGTCTTAATCAAATTCCAGTAAAGAAATCGAGCGAGCAGCTCTGTAGCTTGCTTTCTTTGAATATTTGATCTACGCTGAAAGTTTTCGAGCGAAATACCCCCTTCATAACTGCTAATTATTCGCAGCGACTGGATGATTTGCTGCTGATTCAATCGCTTTTTAGGCTCTGAATCAGCGGCATAGCGCCAAAATTCAAGGTGTACCGGAGATGCGAGAATGTTTTGGTCAAAATGGCGTATGTAGGCCCAGCCTTTATTGTGTACATCTATGGCTTTAATACCTTTCTTTTCGTCTTCGGGTACAATGACTTCCAACACTTTACGTCCCTCTTGTTCGTGTTCTATGACGGTAAGGGGCAAGGGCCTGTTAAGGTACATTTCATTAGCAGCTTCGATCATGTAAAATTCTTCGTCGCTACGCACTCCGGCAATTCGGCCATTGTCTTTTACGCCTATGAGCAAGCGCCCTCCTTTTGTATTGGCAAAGGCTGATAAACTGATGGCAATTTTTCGACTGTCGTTAATGGCAAATTTAAAATCGAGCTGAAGGCCTTCGCCTTGGTCAATGAGTTCCATCAGATAGGAAGGTGCCTGAAGCTGCATTTGATAGGCTATTTAGTCCGAAATTTTTCGCAAAATCATCAAACCATCGCGCACGGGCAGTAAAACGTTCTCAACACGTGGGTCTTTATGTACGTAGTCGTTAAATTTTTTAAGCGAAAGGGTTTCGGGATCGTTGATCTCGGGATCGCACACCTTACCACTCCACAACACATTGTCAGCGATGATAAAGCCTCCTATTTTCATCTTGGGCAAGACCATTTTATAGTAATTTAGGTAATTCTCCTTATCGGCATCGATAAAGACTAAATCCCAATTTTCATTAAGTGAGGGTACAATTTGCATGGCGTCACCGAAGTGAAGTCCGATCCTGGATTCCAAACCAGCTAGTTTAATAAACGATTGAACAAGGGGTTTTAGTTCTTCATTAATGTCGATGGTGTACAACAGCCCATTTTCGGGCATCGCCTGTGCCATAGCGATGGCGGAGTAACCTGTATAAGTTCCAATTTCTAGGACTCTGCTTGGCTGAATCATTGCAGTAAACATCCGCAAGATTTGCCCTTGCAGATGTCCACTACACATGCGCGGCATTAGCACTTTCAGATAGGTTTCCTTCTCAAGGGCAGCAAGTACATCGCCCTCGTAGCGCGTATGCTCTTCAGCATAATGAGCGATGTGCTTTGGGAGAAATTCCATTGTAATGAATCGTTTTAGAGCAAATTACTTTAAAGGTATAGAATAGAAAACCCCGTCGATCGACGGGGTCTAATATACTTCTCAGAAGTTAATGACGTTTTAGTCGACCAATACGATTACTTTATTCGAAAGTACTTCTACAACACCTCCTTTGATTGGGAATGTATACTGGCCATTATTCAACTTTTCAAAGCGCTCGATACCTTCTGCCGACTTATCAGTGATGTCGAGCTTCAGCTGGCCACCTGTAAGTGTAGAGATGAGGGGGGCGTGGTTGTCTAACACCTGAAAAAGGCCATTGGTACCAGGCAGCTGAATCGATTTTGCACTACCTGAAAAAATTTTGCCTTCGGGTGAAACGATTTCTACAGTCATTTTTCTATATTGTATTAGCGTGCTTCAGCCAGCATCTTCTCACCAGCTTCGATTACGTCTTCTATGGTACCCTTCAGGTTGAAAGCAGCTTCAGGATATTTATCCATGTGGCCGTCGAGAATCATGTTAAAGCCTTTGATGGTGTCTTCAATGCTGACAAATACACCTGGGATACCTGTAAACTGCTCTGCTACATGGAAGGGCTGTGACAAGAATCTCTGCACACGACGAGCACGGCTTACCACGAGTTTATCTTCTTCAGAGAGCTCGTCCATACCGAGAATGGCGATAATGTCCTGAAGCTCCTTGTAGCGCTGCAGAATCTGCTTCACGCGCTGTGCACAGCGATAGTGCTCTTCACCTACAATGGCAGGATTTAAGATACGAGAGGTTGAATCAAGCGGGTCAACCGCAGGATAAATACCGAGCTCAGCAATCTTACGGCTCAATACGGTTGTGGCATCGAGGTGAGCAAAGGTAGTGGCTGGTGCCGGGTCAGTGAGGTCGTCGGCAGGCACATATACTGCTTGCACAGAAGTGATTGAGCCGCGCTTGGTAGAGGTAATGCGCTCTTGCATAGCACCCATCTCAGTAGCTAGGGTAGGTTGATAGCCTACAGCCGAAGGCATACGGCCAAGCAGTGCTGACACCTCAGATCCGGCTTGCGTAAAGCGGAAAATGTTGTCGATGAAGAAAAGGATGTCGCGACCTTGCCCCTCTCCATCACCATCGCGGAAATATTCGGCAATGGTAAGACCTGACAATGCCACACGAGCACGTGCTCCCGGAGGCTCATTCATCTGGCCGAATACGAAAGTTGCCTTTGATTCTTTAAGTTGCTCAAAATCGATTTTGCTCAGGTCCCAACCGCCCTTTTCGAGCGATTCCATAAAGTGATCGCCGTATTTAATGATGCCAGATTCGATCATTTCGCGCAGTAGGTCGTTACCCTCGCGAGTGCGCTCTCCTACCCCTGCAAATACTGATAGACCACCGTAACCTTTTGCAATATTGTTGATAAGCTCCTGGATTAACACTGTCTTACCAACACCGGCACCACCAAAGAGACCGATTTTACCACCTTTGGCATAAGGCTCAATCAGGTCAATAACCTTGATACCAGTGTAGAGTACCTCAGAGGTTGTGGACAAATCTTCAAATTTGGGAGGAGCAGCATGAATAGGTCTGCGCTTTCCTTCAGTAATATCTCTAATACCGTCGATAGCCTCACCTACTACATTAAAGAGGCGGCCATGAATAGCTTCGCCGGTGGGCATTGATATGTTAGTACCTGTAGCCCGAACTTCCTGACCTCTTTGCAAGCCATCAGTTGAGTCCATCGCTATGGCTCGCACTGTATCTTCACCAATGTGCTGTTGGGTTTCGAGAATGAGCTTTTGGCCATTCTCCCGCACGATCTCGAGCGCTTCATAAATACCCGGAAGTTCATTGTTAGTGGTATCGAAAGTAACGTCCACTACCGGACCGATTACCTGTGAAATCTTTCCTATTACGGCTGACATGGAATGAATAGGTATATGGGTTTAAAAATTTTGGGCGCAAAGGTAGTTACCACTTGTGCTGATAAAAAACTTTTTTGGGAAAAATCCACAGTCATTAACATGTGGTTTAGGATTTTTAAGCATTAAGCACAATTATCTGATTATCTTATTATTAATGGGTTCACCATCAATTTTCAATAGCTTTTTACTATGTAAAATTTTGTAGCAATTTTTTCTTTAGCCATAAAGAGTGTTTGCCAATCGATATGGTATTGTGAAATAATCTATCTGAACTGCGTTAATAGAATTTAAAATACCATGCAGTATTTCCGAGATTTGAAAAATATCACTTTACTTTTGATCTAAATAAATATTGATATTATATGAAAAGAATTAAAAAACACATTTTTACACTAGTTATTTTCTTTTCAGGTATTGCTGTACGAGCACAGTTCAACAATGAACGAATTGCAAACGAATTTAAACAAAACATGAATGCCTATTTGGAGGCATACTTGTCACCGGCATTTGATGGGACTGCTAATGTCAATCCTTTGCTTTGGCAACTGCCATATGAATCGTCCAAGTCATTCAATTTCTCAATAAATATAACAGGGGGAGCATCATTTCTACCTAGTTCGATGAAAGAATTTGATTTTTTTGGCATCAATCGCACTTCAAACTTTGAGCTTCGCAATCCCTCCAACAACATATTACCTACCATAGTGGGGAGAGAGAGCGATAATGAATTGTTTTTTTACGTGACCGACAACAACGGCAATAGAATCTTTGACCCTATCAGAGGGCATCACGTACGCGCTGAAATCGAGGTAGCCGACGGATTTGATTTTAGAACCCCCATAGTACCTACTGCCAGTTTACAAGTTGGAGCATGGCTGCCTATCCACACAGGTATCGGGCTGCGCTACATTCCGGCGGTAGTGGGCGATGATATCCGATTTGGGTCTTTTGGATTATCAGTGATGCACAATCCATTGGGTTGGTTTAATCTTCCGGTTGATTTGGTTTTAGGATTTAACTACAATCAGATGAATTTCGTAGGTGAAAATTTTGTAGATGATGCAAATCCCAACCGCTTCGAAGTTGATTCGCGATCAATGGCATTTGATATCACCGTCACAAAGAGTTTTGGCTTAATTAAGCCTTATCTTTCAGTTAACTATATTACATCCACTTCTGATGCTGCACTGCGTGGCACTTTTAATTACACTTTTTCGGATTACATTGGCGTACCAGGTACCATACTTCAGGGAGTTCAGTTTAATGTAAAAGACCCTGTAGAATTTAGAGATACCAATTCCTTTCTTAATGCTGGCATTGGTGCAATATTGTCCTGGAATAACTTTTTTGTGAATGGCCAATTGATGTTTGGCAGATTTCAGAATTTTGGCCTAAGCATGGGTTATAAAATAGGAATTTAATAAGTGACGTTTGCAAGTATATAGGAGCTACTTAGTTCAGAATATTGGCTGAGTAGCTCCTTCTGATTTTTGCAAGGTTAATTATAATCTCAGGAGAACTTTCTAAAGCATTACCTACTACTATCACATCGGCTCCGGCTTTAAAAGCTTGTTGAGCCTGAAGTTCATTTTTAATACCTCCCCCAATTACTATTGGTAAGTTAATTGTCTTTCGCACTGCGGCTATCATGCCAGGTTCTATGGGATGAGCAGCTCCAGAACCGCCATCCATGTAGATGAGTTGCATGCCGAGCATTTGACCGGCCAAAGCCGTCATTGCTGCTATTTCGTATTTGTTTGATGGGATGGGCATACTGCCCGACATGTAGTGAGCCGTAGTGTAGTTGCCACAATGTATAAGCATGTAACCTGTGGCTATGGTCTCAAGACCGGCTTCATAAATGTAGGGTGCGGCTATTACATGATTGCCAATGAGTAGATCCGGATTTCGGCCTGATATGAGTGAAAGAAAGAGGATGGCATCAGCTTTCGACGAAATCTGCATTAAACTCCCTGGAAAAAGTATGCAGGGAATAGCTGAATGACTTTTGATGAGATCGAGTGTGTATTCCAATCGGTCACGTACTAAAAGAGAGCCGCCAATAAAAAGAAAATCAACCTCGGCTTTTTCGCAATGTGTTAAAATCCTCAAAATCGACTTTTCCTCGTTTTTGTCCGGGTCGATGAGTGCAGCAATCATTTTATTGCCTTGCTGCGCTTTACTTTGTATGTAACTGTAGATTTTTGACTTCAAAGCGGCCAATTCGTTGCTATGAATTGGCCGCAAGATAAGAGCGGGCCATAGATTCGTGGCTGCCTATTTTTTAATCTGAAGTTATTTTTTACAAATTCAAAGAATTTTCAGCTTTATATCACTTGTTTCTTCTGTTTATTTCTGTTATCTCTTTTATTCTCTCTTTCCTGGTTTCGAGGTGAGTAATCTTTTTTTGTGTCTTCTTTTATAAAAATTTTACGGCCCTGAAGGGAATATCCTTGAAGTTCCTTTTGAATTCTTCGAGCTACTTCCTCCGTACATTTAAATGTAGAAAAGGAAGACAATGTTTCAACTCCGGTAATATCATTGCGACCGAGATTACACTTTTCTTTGAGGAAGTCTTTCACATCTTGCCAATACATTCCATCTTTAATTCCGATGTTGATATACCATCTGCGCAGGCCTCCGGTGCTTGGAGCAGCATCGGCATAGGCTTTAATACTTTTTTCGGGATTTACATTCAGATCGGGCGCATTCCGGTACATCTCAAGCAGGCGATTAAACTCCATACTGAAGATGCGCTCTACTAACTCTCTGGGTTGAAATTTTTCTAAAAGTTCATCGAGCATCGGTCGGAACTCTTCTACTGCCAAGGGATTTACCTCTTCAGAAGTGATTCGATTGATCAGATACTGCATCTGATGGGTGCATACTTCCATCCCTGAGGGCACCTTAGCATATTGAATCTTGCGCTTGATGATTTTCTCAAGTGTGCGGAGGCGATGCAACTCATTTTTACTGACCAGAGCAATGGAAGTGCCTTTCTTTCCTGCACGAGCCGTACGCCCACTGCGGTGGGTAAACGATTCAAGGTCGTCGGGCAGATGGAAGTGTATCACGTGTGTGACATCTTCTACGTCTATGCCTCGAGCTGCCACATCAGTAGCTACAAGTATGGTGATGGCGCGCTTGCGAAAGGCATTCATCGTTTGCTCGCGCTGTGCCTGGCTCATATCCCCATGTAGTGAACCAGCCGGATAGCCATGGTCAATCAGGCGGTCTGCCACCTGTTGGGTTTCAATTTTGGTCTGACAAAAGACAATGGCATAGATATCAGGATAAAAATCCAGTACACGCGTGAGAACTTTGATGCGATCTCGACCATCGATGAGGTGATAAATGTGCTCAATATTTTCATTCACCTGCCCACCGCCAGCTACTGAAATCTGACGCGGATTTTTCATGTACGTCTTCGTAATTCTGCGGATTTCTTCGGGCATAGTGGCCGAAAAAAGCCAGGTTAGACGCGTCGGAGGTGTCTGACTCAAGATGGCATCGATATCTTCTTTAAATCCCATGGATAGCATTTCATCAGCCTCATCGAGCACTACGATTTTTATCTCTTCGAGCGATATTACATTTCTTTCCATGAGATCCATGAGCCTACCTGGAGTAGCTACGATGATATCCACTCCTTGTTTAAGCTGGCGAATTTGAGTGGTTATACTTGCCCCGCCGTATACGGGTACAATGTTAACCTGGAGATATTTAGAAAACTTTTCTAATTCACCGGCGATCTGAATGCAGAGTTCGCGGGTAGGTGACAATACTAGGGCCTGCGGACGCCCACTGGCTGTAGGAGCTATCTTTTCGAGCATGGGAAGGCCAAAAGCAGCTGTCTTACCCGTTCCGGTCTGAGCCAGCGAGATTACATCGATGTTTTCCTGTATTAAAATTGGAATTGCCTCAGCTTGTACAGGTGTAGGCTCTTTGTAGCCAATCTCGGAAATAGCTTTTAACAAGGCACTATTTAGGCCTAATGATTCAAAAGTGTTCATGTGATAAAGGTATTTTAAAGGGTTTTACCCGGGCAAATCACCCGCCAACCCCTGCCATTTAAACCCCCAGAATACTTTGCTCTGAAAAAAAAATTTTGGCGTCGGAAAGGCAACTTGCTTTATGTCGCAAAAGTAGCTTTTTTTGCCTCGCAGAAGTTATCAATGAGCTATTAAACTTATAAGAAATGAAAAAGCCCCTCCACATCACGTTTCGGGGCTTAAGTGTCAGATGTGTAAGCCTGACACGTTAACAAACCACAACCTAACTTTCAATTCTTTTCTGTATGAATATGAACTTTATCGTTTGCTTCAAGAATGATCATCTTATTGTCTTCTACTTGAATAGTCTTTAATTTGTTATTTCGATTAATTGTGTAAGCAACAGAATCATTAATCTTCTGATCGATGTCTGAAATATTGGCGCTTTCAGAGAAATTGCAGGAATTTAATAAAAAAGTTATTCCCACCGATATAATCAGCAAAATCAAGTGAACTATTGCCATCTGCTTGTTGTACATCATTTTATATTTACATTACAAATCAACTTTGTCGAACTAAGATTTGAAATACCAGAGTTTTGGTATTTTTTTGATTAAAAAAAAAACTTTTTATAACAACTTTTCATATAATAAATGCTGATTTTAATTGAGTTACAATTCAGATATAAAAGAATTTTTGAAATTAAGGGGCATTGAACTCGGATTCAATGACGTGCGTTTTTCGAAAGCCAATTTTTTATCGGAAGAAGCCCCAAGACTCGAACGTTGGCTTAAAGCAGGCTATCACGGCGAAATGCTATGGATGGAAAATCACTTCGACAAGCGCCTAGATCCAAGAAAGTTACTCGATGAATGTAAAACCGTAGTCGTGTTTTCACACAACTATTTCCCTAGCAGAAATCTATCACTGGAGAAATACAAAATTTCAAAATATGCTTATGGAGAAGACTACCACCGAGTAATTAAAGAAAAACTATACCAGCTGATGGCAGAGGTACAGGAAAACTTTGGGAGCATAGGTTATAAAGCTTTTGTTGACTCAGCCCCTGTTCTTGAAAGGGCGTGGGCAAGAAGAGCGGGCATCGGCTGGGTGGGTAAGCACTCACTTTTGCTCACAAAAGGTTTGGGTTCCTTTTATTTTTTAGCCACACTTCTACTCGATGTAGCGCTCGAAGCTGATGGCCCTGTAACAGATCACTGTGGCACATGTACGCGCTGTGTAGATGCATGTCCGACTCAGGCTATTGTTGAACCCTATATAGTCGATAGCAATCGCTGCATATCCTATCTCACCATCGAATACAGAAAGGAGCTCCCCAGGGAATTTCAAGACAAAATGGATGGCTGGATCTTTGGGTGCGACATATGTCAGGACGTCTGTCCGTGGAACCGTTTTGCCAATCCCCACCGCGAACCCCGATTCCACCCATCAAGCGCATTAGAGGCGGCTAATGATGAGGTGATGGAGCAAATGGAAAAAGAGCTGTTTGAGCAATTGTTTTCTAAATCAGCTGTAAAGCGCACAAAATTTCAAGGACTTAAAAGAAATATAGATTTTGCTAAAAAAGGTGAAGAGAATAAATCATCTCCTTGAAAACAATTTATGTATCAGAAAAATGAAAATGTGCGTTTAATAGGTCATTGATCAACTCGGATTCAAAGCCTCTGGATTTTAAAAATGCAAACATTTTCTTACGAAGTTCGAAAGGTGAAGAAGTTTTTTCTATTTCTTTCTGTTTTTTCTTAAGTAGCTTAAGAGCTACATTTTCATAATCTTCTTCGTCTATTACTTGTAGAGCTATTTGAATGATGTTTTGAGATATTCCCTGCTGCTGAAGGTTAAAAGCGATTTTTTCTCTACCCCATCCATTGATGCGAAATTTTCCGCTTACAAACATTTGTGCGTATCGGTAGTCGTTTACTACATCGTTTTCAATCAATTCGCAGATTATTTTATCCTCATCCATGGGTTCGAGGCGAAATTTTTTGATGTACATTTTAACCTCTTGCACACTGCGCTCTCTGTAGCTGCAGTATACACTGAGGGCTTGTTTAATCTTTTTGAGCTCTTCAGCCTCCATTCAATCGATCTTTTTTTACGAAACTAAAAAAGCCGGCTGAATTTAAAGCCGGCTTTTTTAGATCATTCGATTAAAGTTCCGTTTTCGTCATAAAAATGAAATTCCAAGAATTTATAACTATCTCTCGGAATCACAGTAAAAGACTTAAGTTTATTGTTCTTCTTCCACTTGTACGACAGTTTTTGCCAAGGCCAGAACCCTTGATTGATGTAAGCTGCTACAAAAGGATGAACATGCAGTTCTACCTTCTTTGGATTTTTGGTAGAAACAAGACCCTCGAGATTTTTCTCAATTTTGTCAATTATGGCAATGGGTGCTTCAATTTCAGAAGAGGTTTCTGGATTTTCTTCTTTAGTGTTAATGTTTAGCTCTGGGCGTACGCGTTGGCGAGTAATCTCGATGAGGCCGAATTTGCTTGGCGGCAAGATTTTGTGTTTAGCCCTGTCCTTAGCCATCTCTTCTTTTAGTTTTTCGTACAAGGCTTTTTTGTTTTCGCTGCGGTGCATGTCGATAAAATCGACTACTATAATGCCGCCCATATCTCTGAGCCTTAATTGCCGTGCCACCTCTTCAGCTGCTACCAGATTTACAGCCAGTGCATTGGCTTCTTGGTCCTCTTCGTTATTGGTGCGATTGCCACTGTTTACGTCGATTACATGCATGGCCTCTGTGTGCTCTATGATTAAGTAAGCTCCTTTGCCGGCTGGCACTGAGCGCCCGAAAGAAGTCTTAATCTGCCGCTCAATACCGAAGTGATCGAACATTGGAATTTTGCCCTTGTAGAGCTTTACGAGCTCCTTTTTCTCAGGCTCAATGTCTTGAAGGTAATTGATGATCTCATTGTAGAAGTTTTCGTCGTCCACAATGATGTTTTCAAAAGAGTCGTTGAGCACATCGCGAAGCACAGAAGATACTATGTTTAGCTCCCTGAGCACTCTGCCCGGAGGTTTTACGCTGGGGATTCTTTTGTGCAACTGCCTCCAGCGACGTATCAAATTATCGAGATCAGCCTTTAATTCTTCTTTTGTTTTACCTTCGGCTACGGTACGCACTATGATGCCAAAGCCTGGTGGACGTATAGCCGAAGCCTCCTCCACAAGGCGTTGCTTTTCTGCTTTATCTTTAATTTTTTGTGAAACAGATACCTTATCTGTAAACGGCACTAGCACCAAAAAGCGGCCAGCAATCGAAATCTCAGAGCTAAGTCTGGGGCCTTTGGTTGAGATCGGTTCTTTAGCTATCTGAACAAGCACAAGCTGTCCGGGCTTCAGAACTTCTTCAATATTTCCGTCTTTATTAATGTCTTCTTCCCGTTCGAAGTCTGCCAGGTTCCATAGTTGGCGTCCGGTAAGAGTTCTTTTTAAAAATTTATTGAGTGACTGAAACTGTGGTCCAAGGTCGTGATAGTGCAAGAATGCGTCTTTTTCGTATCCTACTTCTACAAAAGCTGCATTAAGGCCGGGCACCAGCCTCATTACCTTGCCCAGATATATGTCACCTACGTTAAACTCTGTATCGTCCTTTTCGTTGTGAAGCTCAATGAGCTTTCCGTCACGCATCAGAGCTATAGACAGGCTTCCATCGGCACGGGAGTGTATGTATAGATCAGTACTCACTTTTTTAATGGTTTGAGATTTAATGAACTTTCTCCCAATGCTTTAATGCATTCGATAGAAACAGAAGATGCCTGAACGAATTCAGGCATTTCTCGGTGATAGCTTGTTGATTAGCTCTGTTTTACTTCTTCTTCTTATGGCGATTCTTTCTTAGTCTTTTCTTGCGCTTATGGGTCGCCATTTTGTGTCTTTTTCTCTTTTTTCCGCAGGGCATAATGGTGTTTTTTAAAAGTTTTTAAAAATTTTTAAAATCTTGGACAAATTGTCCTTCAGGAAATTTTGCTAAGTACGATTTTTTTACTGTTTCGGCTGAATCGCTTTTTCCTACCTTTTGGAGGGCATCGGCAAGTATTTTATAGGCTTCTTCAGTATCAGGCGCTATTTCGAGCACTTTGTTCATACGTTCTATAGCTCGATCGTATTGGCCGGTGCTAAACGAAAGCGCTCCAAGGGTAAAATTCGCTTTCAAGTGGTTGGGGTCAGTCTCAAGTACCTTTCTGATAGCCATGATGCTTTCCATCGGACTGCCCTCCCCTTTTTGAAGGTTTACTAATGCTTGATCGACTATCGCATCAAGCGAATCTTTTTCCTTAGAAGCCTGATTTTGAGCATCAGAGGTGGTCTTCTCTGTCGCTGGATATCTCGGCGCTAAATAAAGGAGAGCCGATGCTACTAATACTACCGCTAAGGAAATAAGCAGATTCTTTTGAGCCACAGTACAGTGCAATTACTTAGCGGGCACTTTTTCCTTGATAGCTTCAACGAATACTTTAGCTGGCTTGAACGCCGGAATATTGTGCGCAGGAATGGTAATGGTGGTGTTTTGAGAGATATTTCTACCAGTCTTTTGGGCTCTTCTCTTAATAATGAAGCTACCGAAACCGCGAAGGAAAACCTCATTGCCTTGCTCCATAGCCTCTTTTATCTCCTTCATAAAAAGCTCAATCACAGCTTGCACATCATTTTTCTCCATTCCTGTTTTCTCAGAAATTTTGTTAACAAGGTCTGCTTTTGTCATATTGCGTTGATTTTAATTTGGTTGCGTTTTTTGATTAAAGGGCTGCAAATATATGGCAGTCCGTGATTTAAAAAATGATTAATTTATTTTATTTCACCGCATTACAATAAGATGACACCTTCGTTCGAAACCTTTCAATTCTTCGTATATCAGGTTGAAAATTGGTATAAAACACATTACAGACCCCTACCCTGGCGCGAAGAGCCAAGCCCTTATCACATATGGTTGGCTGAAATCATCTTTCAGCAGACGCGCATCGAACAAGGCATGGGTTACTATGTCCGGTTTGTCGAAAAATATCCAAATATTCAATTACTTGCATCAGCACCCGAAGATGAAATTCTGCGCATGTGGCAGGGACTTGGCTACTACTCACGCGCCCTTAACCTGCATAAGACGGCTAAAATCATAGCCAATAAAGGGGGGAATTTTCCAAACAATGTAGAAGAATTAAAAAAATTGCCCGGTATTGGCCCGTATACGGCCGGTGCCATTGCTTCCATAGCCTTCGGCAAGCGTTCCCCCTTGGTCGATGGAAACGTGCAAAGAGTTCTATCGCGATTTTTCGGAATTGATGCCCCTGTAAACGATTCGAAAAGTTTAGCTCACTTTTACACCCTTGCAGATCAACTCGTTAAAATCTGTGAAAACCCATCGTACTTTAATCAAGGTTTAATGGATTTGGGCTCGCTCATCTGTAAACCTTCAAAACCAAAATGCATCGAATGCCCCCTTGCGTCAATGTGCTATGCAGAAGCCAGACAACTGACGGATGTTTTACCAGTGAGAAAATCGGCACCCAAAAAAACAAACCGATACATGTTGTACGGCTTTTATGACAATAATGGAATAATAGCCGTTCAAAAAAGAGGTGCTAACGACATCTGGAAAAACCTGTATCAGCTGCCGCTACTGCTCGACACCTTTGACGAAAAAATCGCTATGGATTTCGTAAACACACACCTAAAAAAACTCAATCCATTCAATATCAAACATATATTATCTCATCAAGTTTTGCACATTCGGATTTTTACTTTACAAAAATTGCCTTTGATAGAAGAATCTGACACCTTCATATTTATGCCTAAAGATGAACTCAGCGATTTGGGATTTCCCGTTCCGTTTCAAAAATTTTTTTCAAAAATATCCGAATAAATAAGTTTTAACTATATTCGCACTTATAACAAAAATTTATTAGAAATATGTCAGGTTCTCTTAACAAAGTGATGATTATCGGTAACTTAGGTGCTGACCCTGAGTATAAAACGCTCGAGAATAACGCTACTGTGGCCAGACTGCGCATAGCTACTACAGAAAGCTATGTAAAAGACGGACAAAAAGTAGAAAATACCGAGTGGCACACCGTGAATCTTTGGAGAAATCTCGCTGACACAGCTCATAAATACCTAAAAAAAGGCGATAAAGTCTACATAGAAGGCAAACTGAAAACCCGCTCTTGGGAAGAAAATGGACAAAAGAGATTCTCCACTGAAATCGAGGGATTAAGCATGGTAATGCTCGGCTCGCCGAGATCAGTTGTTGCTCAATCATCACCTGCTGCTCAATCTATTCAGTCAGAGGCCCCGGAGGTAACAGAAATTAAACAAGACAACACTACTTTTGCCTCAGAGCCGGAGAATGATGATTTGCCCTTCTAATGGCAGTCTATAATCCGGCAGAATTTTAACCTAAATTCAAACCGTTTGGACGCAGATCCGGACCCGTACCTTCAGGCAATCGTTCTATTTAAAGGAATCACACCAGCTCTGTTGATTCCTCTATTCATATTGTTACTACTGCTCGCAGTTTCTGCTTTGTTTTCATCGGCAGAAGTTGCTATATTTTCTTTGAAAATCAACGATTTAGAAAGTTTAAAAGTCTATAATAAAGCTCTTGCCTCGAAGCTCTACAAAATTTACGACGACAAGAAAAAAACTCTGGCAACCATACTTATCGGCAACAATCTGGTAAACGTCAGCATTGTTATTCTCAGTACATACTTGTCAGATGAATTATTCGACTTTCAGGGGAACGAAAATGTAAAGTTGCTCTTCGAATTGTTTACAATCACGTCAGCGATACTGATTTTTGGAGAAATAGTGCCAAAAATTTTGGCTACAAAGTTTAAAGTTCAGCTTAGCCAAAATCTCATCGGACCTATTCAATTTTTCACATTTGTATTCAAACCAGTTATTTATGTGTTGTTGAAAATTTCTGATTTTTTAGACAACTATTTTAAACGCAAATACACTGAAAAAATTTCGGTTGATGACCTGACACAAGCTCTTGAAATCACTTCAGCTGATGCTGAACCGACAGAAACTTCTCTCTATCAAGAGATTGTGCGATTTGGCACCATTACAGTAAAACAAGTAATGACACCACGCATGGACATTTGCGGGGTTTCATGTTCTTCATCATTTGCCGATGTACTCAGAGAAATACGTAATACCGGCTACTCTCGCCTGCCTGTGTACGAAAATGACCTGGACCATATCACAGGCATCCTCTACATCAAAGACATTCTGCTGCACATAGACAAAGAGGATTTTGACTGGAAATCGAAAATACGACCCGCCTACTTTGTACCTGAGTCGAAAAAAATAGATGACCTACTTCAAGAATTTCGACAAAAGAAAATCCATATAGCCATTGTAATCGACGAGTATGGTGGCACGTCTGGCTTAGTGACTTTAGAAGATGTGATTGAGGAAGTGGTAGGTGAAATCAACGATGAATTTGACATGGAATCACCTGTATACACCCAAATCGACGAAAATAATTACATCTTCGAAGGTAAGACAGGTATCAGCGAATTCTGTAAAATCATGAATGTGGATGACGAAATGTTTGACGACGTGAAAGGTGATGCCGAAACATTGGGTGGCTTAATCCTCGAAATTGTCGGAAATACACCTTCCATCAACCAAGAAATCGAATTCATGCCATTCACCTTTAAAGTAGAAAGTTTTGAAAAAAGGCGAATCCGAAGGGTGAAGGTCACAAAACACACAGAATGAAAAAGTTATTGAAAATTTACGTATTCATTTTGATTCTTTTAGGGTGCACAGAAGTGTATAAGCCCAAACCGACTGGCTACTTCCGAATTTCTCTACCAGACACGATTTACCAAGAATACGACAATATGCTATGCCCATATACCTTCGAATACAATCAGTCGGCCACAATTAAGGCTAAACAAAATCAACCCTGTTGGGAAGATATTGAATTCAAAAGCATTCATGGGGTTATACAGCTCACTTACAAACCTGTAAAGTCAAATCTCGACACGCTGCTGCGAGATGCAAAGGAATTTGCCTTTAAACATGGTGTAAAAGCTGATGGAATTTCTGAAACGCTTTACATTGATACTGCAAGGCGCATATTTGGAATATTTTATGAAATTTATGGAAATACAGCTACAAACTATCAATTTTTTGTAACCGACAGTACAAGGCATTTTCTACGAGGTACAGCTTATGTGCACTCGCAGCCGAACATCGACAGCACAGGGCCTGTTACACATTTTTTAGGGAACGAAATACGTCACATCGTCGAGACCTTAAGGTGGAAGTAAAAGGAATTGAAAATCAATGGATGCATCTAGCCAGTGTCGGCTCACATTCTGAAGCTTTGGTGATTTGTTCGAAGCTGGAAAGTGCCGGGATTAAAACCTATATCAAAGACCAATACGTGAATACTTTGTTAGGCCCTGGAGTAAGTGGCTTTAAAATAGATATTTACGTATTGTTGCAAGATTATGAAAAAGCTCTCGACATTTACTACGACGAAGTAAGTTAGCTTTTTTCGCTCTATTTAGGTAAATTTGGATGTTCTATCTTTTCAAAATAACCGCCATACACGGATTGACGAACACCCTCTTCGCGGTAAAATCCTCCGGGAAAACCAAGATCAATGGCTGATATGGCATTTAAGTGTTGAACATCTTCTGGCTCGAGCGTAAAATCAACAACCATTAAATTTTCATTCAGCTGAGAAACCTTTGTAGCACCTACAATGGGGATGGATTTAAATGGCTGTTGCATGATCCAGCGCAGTGCTACTGCACCGGGTGGCACCTTGTAGCGATTAGCAATGCTCACTACCTCACGAGTAATGGCCTCAGCCTGAGCACTCAGTCGCTTGCTGTTTTCTGGCAATCTGCCTTTTTCACCTCTTAAATATTTGCCTGTAAGTGCACCACCGGCTAAAGGTGCCCATGGAGTAACGGTTAGGCCAAGCTCCTGAGCCATTGGGATTAACTCCCGCTCAGGTGTGCGCTGCAGCAGGCTGTATTCCACCTGAAGGGCCACAAACTGAGCCCATCCTCTTAGCTCCGCAATCGTTTGAGCACGACTTACCACCCATGCCGGTGTATCGCTTATAGCTATATAGTGCACCAGCCCTCGAGAAACCACATCGTCAAATGCACGCATCACCTCATCAATAGGCGTAAGGTGATCCCAAATGTGTAGGTATAAAATGTCAATGTAGTCCGTTTTAAGCCGTTTAAGGCTCTCAGTAAGGCTTCTTAACAGATTCTTTCGATTATTTCCGGTGCCGTTTAAATTGCCTTTTTGCCCATCGAGTACGGCTTTAATGCCCGGCCTTGTATCGGCTAAGGTATATTTTGTAGCAATCACAAAAGAATCGCGATCAGCCTGGATAAATTCTCCAATGATTTTCTCACTGGTACCATCAGTATATAAATTGGCTGTATCGATAAAATTGCCTCCAGCATTGGCAAATGTTTCAAGCAGCTCAAAAGAAGTTTGCCGGTCAGCACCCCAATTCCAATCCTGGCCTAAGCCCATGGCGCCAAAGCAAACCTCTGAAACTTTGAGTCCTGAACGACCTAAAGTGACGTACTTCATTCTTCAGATAAGTTTTCGGATAGATTCAAATGTGAATACGGATATCGTTTATCCCTAATTTTACGCACCTCCCGATACAAAAGTTCTCGAAGCGTATCGATATTAAGTTTCTTTTGGGCGGAAATAAAAACACAGTCGCCATGCGTTTTAGCCATCCAGGTTTGTTGCCATTCGTCTATGGTGAATTGATCAGGCCTCAGTGGTGTAAGGTCATGTGGATCGCGTTCTGAGGGCTTATACAAGTCTATTTTGTTGAATACCATTATTACTTTTTTCTCTTCACCGCCGAGAATTTCTTTAATTGTGTTATTTACAGTGATTATTTGGTCTTCGAAGGCCGGATGAGAAATATCTACCACATGAAGTAAGATGTCAGATTCGCGTACTTCATCGAGGGTTGATTTAAAAGATTCAACCAGCTGAGTGGGCAGTTTACGGATAAATCCAACGGTGTCACTGAGCAAAAAACTTACATCTTGCAACACAACCTTGCGAACTGTGGTATCTAATGTGGCAAAAAGTTTATTTTCAGCAAATACGTTGGCTTTCGCCAGAAGATTCATAAGGGTCGATTTACCCACATTGGTATAACCGACCAGTGCCACGCGCACCATTTCTACCCTATGCTTGCGCTGGGTAGCCATTTGGCGATCGATCTTTTGGAGCTTATTCTTGAGCAGAGCAATTTTTTGCTGTATGATTCTTCTGTCGGTTTCAATCTGCGTTTCACCCGGACCCCTAAGGCCGATTCCCCCTTTTTGGCGTTCCAAGTGTGTCCACATGCGCGTAAGGCGTGGCAAGAGATACTCGTACTGCGCCAGTTCTACTTGTGTACGGGCGTGCGCTGTGCGCGCACGAGTGGCAAAAATGTCGAGTATTAAATTCGTACGGTCGAGAATTTTTACATTTAACGCCTTTTCTAAATTTCGAATTTGCGTAGCACTTAATTCATCGTCGAAAATTACAAGGTTACACTCGTGAGCATTTACTTTTTCAGCCAATTCTTCGAGTTTACCAGTACCTATATATGTAGCCGGATTAGGATGCGGTAGTTTTTGAGTTACAACATCCACTACATCGGCACCAGCAGTATCAGCCAAAAAACGAAGCTCTTCGAGATACTCTTGTGTCTTTTCGTCTGATTGACCAGCTACACTAACGCCTACAAGGATAGCCTTCTCACGAACTTGGGCAGTTCGTAACTTTTTTTCAATCATAGGTTAGGCCATACATGCCATGGAATACGGGTGAGTATCAACCCGAAGCCAATTCCAAAATAAATAAAAACCAGTTTGTGCTTTTTGAATTCGATAATTTCTCTCTTTGCCTTGACGCTGCCGATCGTCATGAGTGTGATTGCAATTATATTGATCGAAATATGCTCCACTGCATAAAGCCGAAGTGCAGCATCTTTCATGGCTGCGCCAAAGTCAGCAAATGCACTCTGTGTGATGGGTGAAATGAAATAAAGAACTAATCCGACCAATAGCTGTATGTGGGCTAATGTAAGCACAATTGTTCTTAACAAACCGTCGGTTTTACTATACGCGTTTCTCGACTTCCAGCGAATAAACGATACTACGATGAGATAAAGTCCAAGAAGAAGGAAAAAGTACGGCAAAAAGGAATGTAGATGCTTAAATCCGATGTACATAACAGCGAAGCGTTAACACACGCAAAAATAGGAGAATTATTTCAACTTGTTCTGCTCGACGATCGATCGCATCGTACGAAGCACTTCGTCGAGTTTTCTGTTGGAAAGGTATGTAACATCTATAGTGCGCTCTCGAAGTTTACCGTTTGATGTTTCTACGACAAAAACCAGTGTTTTAAACCAGAGAAAATTTTCGACATATACGTCCTTTAAAAGCTTTTTTGGAAATTCATATCGGCTATATCCATACGAATTTAAAAGTGTCATATAGTCAAACATCAGAGGCCTCTGTCGTAGATGAATAATTTCGTACTCAGCTTCGAAATAAAAATACTTGATTCTCAGCAGGAAAATAATAAAAATTAAAATTCCGGATACGATGGCCATAATGTGATTATCGAAGTACTTACCAACCTTACCCGGAATAAGGGAAAATAAAAAGTCTATGGGTATTAAAAGTACTAAAATGATTAATACAATGCGGAGTAGTATTATTAATTCTCTATTACTAATACTCATAAAGTCGTGGCTTTGCCTTTGTTTGAAAAGGAGTGCAAATATGATAGTATAAAAATTTCTTATTTTTAAAAAAATACCAAATTTGGATTTAACTTTTTTAAACTGCTGTTTTTCAAAGTATAAATCACCAAATGTTCACTATACTCTTAAGCGTATTTCAAAGGGAAAAATAATGTCGCAAAACAAAGCGCCTTGTTTTTATTTACCTGATAATCAACAATTAATAATTATTAGCAATCTATCTTAGCAAAATTTTAGAATTTCCAACGCCTACCTTTGTCGCTCCATTTAATTTCAGAGTATTAAAATGATCGACATTCTACAAGAGCTTATCTGGCGCGGCATGTTGCAAGATATGACGCCGGGATTGGAGGAACACGTGAAAACCGGCATGCGGTCAGCCTATCTCGGTTTTGACCCTACAGCCGACTCCCTTCACATAGGTCATTTGGTTGGGGTAATGACCTTGCTTCATTTTCAGAGAGCAGGCCACAAACCCTATGCCCTCGTGGGTGGAGCCACTGGAATGATAGGCGACCCGAGCTTTAAGTCGGCCGAGAGAAATCTGCTCGATAAAGAAACTCTAGCTTATAATGTAGAATGTATCAAAAAGCAGTTGTCTCAGTTTCTTGATTTTTCTGATTCTATCAGTAATAAAGCCGAATTAGTAAACAACTACGACTGGATGTCGAAGTTTAGCTTCCTTGACTTTATTCGCGATGTGGGTAAGCATATCACGGTCAACTACATGATGGCCAAAGACTCCGTAAAAAGAAGGCTTGAAGAAGGTAGTGGATTGTCGTTTACCGAATTTTCATATCAACTTATCCAAGGGTACGACTTTTATCACCTTTGGAAGCACCACAATGTGACCATTCAGCTTGGCGGATCTGATCAGTGGGGAAACATTGTGACAGGCACCGAACTGATTCGCCGAATGGAAGGAGGAACTGCTTATGCTCTTACTGTGCCCTTGATTACAAAGGCCGACGGCACCAAGTTCGGAAAAACCGAAAGTGGCAGTGTATGGCTCGATCCTCAGAAAACTTCGTCTTATGCCTTCTACCAATTTTGGCTTAATGTATCAGACGAAGATGCTGAAAAGTACATAAAAATCTTCACCACTTTTTCGAAAGAAGAGACAGAAGCACTCATCGAACAGCATAAGACAGCCCCTCACTCCCGTACACTTCAGAAAGCACTCGGAAAATCGGTTACCATCATGGTACATGGCGAAAGTGAGTATCAAACTGCTCTCAAAGCCTCGGAAATACTCTTCGGTAAGTCCTCTACCGAAGATCTGGCTTCTCTTGATGAACGGACCTTTCTGCAGGTATTCGAAGGTGTGCCGATGGCCGATGTAAGCAAATCTGTTTTGGATTCCCCGGTTGAGGCCGCCGTTTTCCTCTCTGATGTAGCCGGCGCATTCCCATCCAGGGGTGAAGCCCGGAGGATGCTGCAGCAAGGTGCCGTGCATATCAACAAAGAAAAATGGTCAGAAAATCAACCCATCACATACAATCAGATTCTTAACGGCCGCTATATGGTCATTCAGAAAGGGAAGAAAAACTATTTTCTGGTCAAATTCGTATAATCTGAGTTGAACAATTGTAAGAAACATTGAAAACTGTTCTATTGCTCGTAAACCTTGGGTCACCCGATTCTGCTGAAACGAAAGATGTGCGCAAGTATTTGAATGAATTTTTGATGGATGAGCGGGTAATTGACATTCCAAAGTTCTGGAGAACTATATTGGTAAAAGGAATCATTTCGCCTCTGCGCGCGCCAAAAAGTGCTGCTAAATATCGCAGAATCTGGACAAAAGAAGGTGCACCATTAATTACAATAACTGATAATCTGACAAAACGAGTAGCTGAAAAAGCCGGGATACCAGCCTACTACTGCATGCGCTATGCTAATCCAACCCCTCATGCAGTGCTGCGTAGAATCGCAGATGAGCATCCCGATCTCGAATCTCTGGTAATGATACCCCTCTACCCTCACTATGCTATGAGCAGCTATGAAACCGCGGTAGAACATGTAAAAGCGGCCCATAAAGCGGGTAACTACACTTTTCAGCTACTTACAGTACCACCGTTTTACAACCATACATCCTATTTAAATGCCTTAGCCGAATCTATAAAACCCTATCTTTTAGAGTCTTTTGACCATATCCTGTTTACATACCACGGTGTGCCTGTTCGCCATATTATGAAATCAGATATCACCGGCTGCCACTGTATGAAGGTGGACAACTGCTGCGAGGTACCTTCACCAGCGCATCAGTATTGCTATCGCCATCAGGTGAAAGTCACTACAGACCGTGTTGCTGATTTACTTGATATACCTAAAGAAAAATACAGCTTTTCGTTTCAATCGAGGCTCGGCTCTGATAAATGGCTTCAACCCTACACTGCTGAGCGATTTAAAAATTTACCCAAGGAGGGTGTAAAAAAACTGGTAGTAGTAAGTCCTGCATTTGTGGCCGATTGTCTGGAAACTATTGAAGAACTCGACGATGAAGGCAAGGAATTGTTTAAATCCAACGGCGGTGAAGTTTTTACCAGAATTCCTTGTCTGAATGTCAATCAGCTTTGGGTTGATACAGTAGTTAAGCTGGCTGAAGAAACACTTCAATCAGTCGTCGTCGAGAAATGATTCGATGTCGCGCCTTTCTTTTTTTGTAGGGCGGCCCATACCTTTCGGCCGGGTAAATGCCCTGGCCAATCGGATCATTTCGAGTTTTTCGAGTTCTTCCTGCGAGGTTTTGTTTTCAAGATAAGTTTTAACTAAAGGTGCACCTACTCTCGATTTTGGTAAATCTTTTATTTCATACACATAGTTGATCCCCATATTTCGATAAGTGAAAGTTATGCCCGGCTTCACTTCGCGCGAGGGTTTTACTGGTTGACCGTCAATAGTGATTTTACCCGCATTGCAGGCTTCAGTGGCTAAAGTGCGGGTCTTGAACAATCGTACACACCACAAAAATTTGTCAATACGCATCAGACTTTTATCAATATTACGAAGTTAGTGCTGAATTATTTATTACGCCCATTAGAGTAAACATAAAATGAAACTGGTAAAAGGAATTTTACATAACTAACTGAAAAAAGCATTTTAAAAGTTCTAAATTTAAAACATTAAATTTTTTACAAAGTAAAATTAAATCATTTCATAAAAAACTATTTTATTACTAAAAAACTTGAATTATTCTTATATTATGTTAAAATTTTAACTATACTTGTAATACAAAATTCAAATTCCTCAGAGTTATGAAAAATTTATTAACAGTAGGGGTCATGAGCGCTATGTGCACTATCGCCACGGCACAAAAAGTTCCATACTCGCCCGGCAATAAAGCCTTTTCGCTGGGGGTGAACGGTATTTTTAACTATGCGGGCAATATGTTCAGCCCAAATTTTAACACTCTGAATATCCCAATAGCCAACAACTATATATTCCGACGTTTTGATTCGGAGACTTCGGCTCACAGATATGAAATAAATGGAATGATCAGTAGCAATGAAGGTCTGACAGAAAATTTTACTTTTCGAAATAACGAATTACAACTAAGTTTTTTGTGGGGAAAAGAAAAACATTGGCTATACCGTGAGATTAATGTATATCGCTATTATGGATTTGGAGGCGGTTTTCAATATAATTCGCAGAATTCAGAAGGTAATCTGCCTAACCAGCCAAAAATGTTCTCTCGGGTAACAAATGGCCCCACACTTTTCATTCCGCTTCAGCTGGGCGTTGGACTGGAACATCACTTTGCTAAGCACTTCTTCATCGGTATCGAAGGCGGACTCACTGGTAGAGTGGCTTATACATTCAGAAATGTAAGTGAAAGTTGGAATGAACTAACTCCAGATGAAAAGTTCATAGCGGAGAGAAAAGACATCTTTCAAACTCAGATTAGATTTATTAATTCATTGATATTCAGAGCAGGATTTAAATTTTGATAGCCATGAAAAAAGTATTTCTTTCCATTGTATCCGTTTTTACACTCAGTCTTTCTGCACAGCCGTTTGCCTATCAATCCGGTGAGAAGACAATTTCTTTGGGTGTAAACTCTGTGTTTTCATATTTCGGGAATTTCTTCTCGAGAAATGATAATTTTACCAATCAGCTATCAATCCCAATAGACGGAAATTTTGTCTATCGTCATTTCCATACTCCTACAAATGCAACCAGGTATCAGTTTTCACTTTTTTTAAATCAAACAAATACTGGTAGTATTAATATCGGAACTGCAGAAAATAATTTTTTCTTTAACGCCTCTTATCTATGGGGCCGTGAGAAGCATGTATATCTCAATAAGTTCAATGTGTACAGCTTTTATGGGATTGGTCCCGGATTATTATACAGGTCGAATGTTAGGGAAGATTTTAATGTGGCTCCGAATGAAAAAGTTACACAAGTAGATGGCCCCGTTATTTCAGCTTTAGCCACAGCAGGTATCGGACTGGAGTATAGATTTTCTCAAAGATTCTTTATCGGGGCAGATGCATCAGTACAGGGAAACGTGAGATATTCAGTACAGAACAGAATCGAACGACTCGATAAAACTACCAATCAGCTAAATGTCAATGAGAGCCGCAATTCGATCAGTGCTTCCCTCTTTATAATTAATTCCGTAATATTTAGAGCAGGAATTCGATTTTAGTGATTAATAATAAAAATACTTTTTATCTGAGGTCACGCGCTCCCGGTACATACTGAGAAACCAGCTGAACTTCAGAGTGGTAAGTCCATTGGCCATCACTCCCTCATCCGGCTTTCCTGAGGCATAATCAAAGCCCCGAACGCTTTTGGTGTGGCCAAAAAGGTGTTCTATGCCGATGATAAAATTATATGTCTGATAATTTCCGGCATGCAAATATCCAATGAAAATCCGGCCCTGCCAGCCTAAGTTAAGGCGATCGTAGCCTCGCTGATATTCATCTTCAATTTGATAGATAATCGACTGCTGGTGGCCGCTCTCCAACCGAATGCGGTGCTGTAAATAGCCACCCCCAGCAGTAATTATCAGGCCGGAATTAGGGTTGTGATTGAGTACGCGGATGAGCTTACCGATGTAAGCAGAGGCGATCCAGCCGCGCTGAAAAGTCATCAGATTGGCGTCAAGACCCATGTGATCTAATACCAGTCCTTGTTCATTGGAAACGGATTTGAGAATTTGATCGCGCGTCAGCACCCGATCGCCAAACCAAAAGTCACCCTCCACGCCAAACGTCCACCCAGAAAAAGTGCGGTAAAAACAGCCCGTTCCGGTGCGATAGCTATGGCCAAAGCGCTCGGCTAATTGCAACGAAGGTTTAGATACTGCAATATTTACCGGTATAAAGAATCCGGCCAAAGTATCGGTCCTAACCCGAAACTGGCTATGAACCAGATGAATTGACAATATTCCAAAGATTAGAATGAAAAAATATCGATTTTTCATCAAAAATTCCGCACTTTTTAGAGAAATAAAAGCAAATATATTGAACTTTATCAGGTAAACGACTAACTACTTCCCTTACATTTGTCGGCATTAGAATAGGATACAGAGATTAATGAAAGAAATTCGAATGGTGGATCTCGCCACCCAATACCAGCACATAAAACAGGAAGTAGATACAGCCATACAAGAGGTAATCGACAGCACGGCCTTCATCAATGGCCCAGCCGTAAAGCGCTTTAAAGAAAACCTTGAAAAGCATTTGCAAGTAAAACACGTAATACCCTGTGCTAACGGTACCGATGCACTGCAACTGGCCATGATGGCGCTCGATTTGCAGCCGGGCGATGAGGTGATTACAGCTACCTTTACCTACGTAGCCACAGCCGAAGTGATCGCTCTACTAAAGCTTACCCCCGTACTGGTAGATGTAGAAGAGGACTCTTTCCTGATAGACCCCGAAAAAATCGAAAAAGCCATCACCCCGCGCACCAGGGCCATAGTGCCGGTGCACCTCTTCGGCCAATGTGCCGATATGGAGAAGATCATGGACATAGCACGGCGGCACAACCTCTATGTAATTGAAGACACTGCACAAGCTATCAATGCCGAATATCGCTTCAGCGACGGACGAAAACTGAAGGCCGGCACCATTGGGCACATCGGGTGCACCTCTTTCTTCCCCTCAAAAAATCTCGGTTGCTATGGCGACGGTGGAGCCTTGTTTACCAACGACGACCGCCTTGCCGAAAAGCTGCGGATGATCGCCAACCATGGTCAGAGCGTGCAGTACTACCACGACATCATCGGCGTAAACAGTCGCCTCGATACAATCCAAGCCGCTATACTCGATGTAAAACTCAGGCGACTTGACGACTATACACGCGCACGTCAAAAGGCTGCTGCCTACTACGACAGGGCATTTGCCGACCATCCATTGGTAAAAATGCCTTACAGGGTGTCAAATTCTACTCATGTATTTCATCAGTACACGCTCACCTTACATCCCAAGGTCGATCGCGATGGACTGAAAAAGTATCTGGCCGAGCAACATATACCTGCTATGATTTACTACCCGGTGCCTCTGCACCAACAGAAGGCCTACCGCAGCGATCGCTATCGAGATGGTGATTTTCCCGTAGCTGAGCGACTTTGTAAGTCTGTCATATCACTGCCCATGCATACCGAGCTCACACCTGAACAACAAGACTATATTATCACCCACGTTATCAACTTTTTAAACCAATACAACCCATGAAAATATCCGTAGTAGGCACAGGCTACGTAGGCTTAGTTACTGGCACCTGCTTAGCCGAAGTAGGTATGGAAGTAACCTGTGTGGACGTAAATAAAGAAAAAATTGAAGGCCTGAAAAAGGGCATAATGCCCATCTATGAGCCTGGTCTCGAAGAAATGGTCATCCGCAATTATCGTCGTGAGCGCCTCATGTTTACCACCAGCCTGGCTGAGTCGATCGACGGAGCCGAAGTTGTATTCATAGCTGTTGGTACTCCTCCGGGAGAAGACGGCAGCGCCGACCTAAAATATGTACTTGCCGTAGCCGACGAAATCGGTCGCACAATGAAAAACTACCTCGTGGTAGTTACCAAAAGTACCGTACCTGTAGGCACTGCCAAAAAAGTAAAAAAAGCTGTGGCAGATGCCTTAGCCGCCCGAGGGCTTGATATCCCCTTCGATGTAGCCTCCAACCCCGAATTTCTCAAAGAAGGTGCTGCGATTGATGACTTTATGCGTCCCGACCGCATTGTAGTAGGCACTGAAAGCGACCGTGCCCAGGAAATTCTCGCTCGCCTTTACAAGCCCTTCACCCTAAATGGCCATCCGGTCATCTTTATGGACATCCCCTCAGCCGAGATGACCAAATATGCAGCCAACGCCATGCTCGCCACCCGCATCAGCTTTATGAACGACATCGCAAACCTTTGCGAACTCGCCGGAGCCGACGTAAACATGGTGCGCAAAGGCATTGGCTCTGACCCCCGCATCGGTTCAAAATTTCTCTACAGCGGCATTGGCTATGGTGGCTCCTGCTTCCCGAAAGACGTAAAAGCCCTCATAAAAACCGGCAAAGAACTCGGATACGAACTCCGTATACTTGAAGCCGTAGAAGAAGTAAACGAAGCTCAAAAAGAGCGCATGTTCGAAAAAATCATGCGCCATTTCAAAGGCAATATCCAGGGCCGCCGATTTGCCATTTGGGGCCTGTCCTTTAAGCCCAATACCGACGACATGCGCGAGGCCCCCTCTCTTGTAATCATCGATAAGCTTCTGAAACACGGAGCTCAGGTAATCGCCTACGACCCTGTGGCAATGAATGAAGCCAAGAAGCACTACCTCGGTGACACCATCGAATACGCTAAAGACGAATACGATGCCCTGGCCGATGCCGACGCCCTTATTCTCGTAACCGAGTGGACGGTCTTTCGCGCTCCCAGCTTCAAAGTCATCAAAAAACTCCTTAAAGAACCTGTGATCTTCGACGGGCGCAACATTTACGACCGACGTGAGCTACGCGCCATGGGCTTCACCTACTACGGCGTAGGCGTTGTGTAATAAATTTTATTTTCAGGATTTTTCTTTGGGGCTTGGCCCAAACAGCTTGCTCTCTCGGGCAGCTGTTTGGGTATGTCCAGAAAAGGGGCTAAGAAGCGCTTTCTTCTGAATGTGTCCTAACAAGGCCGCGATAGCTGAATTCGACTGGATAATGCACCCCCCTTCTATCCCTCCTAAAGCAGCAGAACAATCTCTGGACGCTTTTTTTAAAATGCAGATATTGTAACGGATTTTCCAAGATCTTTTAATCTCGAATGAATACGGATTTGGCAGCTGATATCCAGATTATTATGAATGAGCCCAAAAGGAGAGTAATGTCAATAGCATCGCGACAACAAAAGAACAACCAGTTCCAACGGAGCGAAACAAATCAAAAGAAGTCTGACATCACTCCTTTAAATCAGCCTCTATTTACATATGCTTTACAAACATTCCTCGTACCTTTGCGTACTTTTTTGAAAATCAAAAAATGGAGCTTACCCCACTGAAAGACAATACTGACGACTACTACGGCGATACACATTCAAGTAATAATCCGGAAAATCCCCTCAGACCAGACGCCTTTGATATCTCTTATGAAGAAAAAATACAGCGCATACAATACCACTTTCGCGCCATCATGGAGACTCTCGGCCTCGACCTTACTGATGACAGCTTGATGGGCACCCCAAAACGCGTAGCAGAAATGATGGTCAACGAGCTCTTCAGCGGCCTCGATCCCGCCAACATGCCCTCCATGAGCACCTTTGAAAACAAATACAAATACGGCGAAATGCTCGTGGAAAAAAACATCGTCGTTTACAGCACTTGTGAGCATCATTTCCTTCCAATAGTAGGTAGAGCACATATAGCCTACATCAGCGCCGGACGCGTAATCGGCCTAAGCAAGATGAACCGAATAGTTGACTATTTCGCTCGCCGGCCCCAGGTACAGGAGCGCATGACTAAACAAATTGTGCGTGCTATGCAAATAGCCCTCGGCACTGAAGATGTTGCCTGTGTAATCGACGCTAAGCATCTATGCGTCAATTCGCGAGGCATTCGCGATATAGAATCATCCACCGTAACTGCTGAATACGGCGGCCGTTTCCAGGAAGAGAGTGTGAAACGCGAATTTCTTGAACTCATCGGTCTTAACACCCAATTTGGTGTATAGCATCCAAGCAGTTTCAAAAGATTTTAGCACTATTAAAGAAATCAATTACCCTCTAATCCAAAAATTTGAAGTCGTTTCAACCTTATGTAACACTTCAAACACAATGTAATAGAACTACTCCCAGTTACATTTGTAAAAAAAGCAAATCAAAAGATGAAATTCGGAATCATCAGAGAAGGAAAAATACCCGTTGACAAGCGCGTACCCCTTACCCCTGGTCAGGTACGATTGCTGATGGACAAATACAAAGTTGAATTCTATGTTCAATCGAGTCTACACCGGGCATATTCTGATGATGAATATCGGGAGCGAGGCATCCCAGTGGTTGATGACTTATCGATGTGCGATGTCATCCTCGGCGTAAAAGAAGTGCCTATAGACATGCTTCTTCCTGAAAAAACCTACATTTTTTTCAGCCACACCATCAAGAAGCAGCCCAATAACCGCCAGATGCTACGTGCCATATTAGAAAGACACATTCGCCTGATAGACTACGAAACTATGGTCGATGACAAGGGCCGTCGGCTCATTGGTTTTGGCAAATACGCCGGCATTGTTGGGGCATATAACGGCTTACTCGCCTATGGTCTCACCACTGGCCGTTACCATTTAAAGCCAGCCCATAAATGCTTCGATATGGCCGAAATGCTCGATGAGCTCACCAAAATCTCCCTGCCAGAAGATTTTAAAATCATTGTCACTGGTCATGGCCGTGTTGGTGAAGGTGTACATGAAATTCTCAAAGCTGCAGATATTACTGAAGTTTCACCCTACGAATTTGTATTCCGCGAGCATACTCAGCCTGTTTATGCTGTGCTAAAACCAACTCAATACTACAAGAGAAAGGATGGCAAGGTGGCAAGTAAAAAAGAAATCTACGAAAATCCCATAGGCTACGAAAGCGATTTCATACACTTCGTGCGGGTAGCTGATATGTACATCACGGCACATTTCTGGGACAGTCGCGCTCCCTACATCCTAACAAACGACATGCTTCTTGACCCCTTCTGTCGGCTTAAAGTAGTAGCTGATATCAGTTGCGATGTAAATGGTCCTATTGCATGCACCATTCGACCATCTACCATCGAAAATCCCCTCTACGCTTACAATCCGAGCAGCAAAAGCGAAGTTCCGCTTAATACTCCTGGTTCGATCACCGTAATGGCCGTTGATAACCTACCTTGTGAGCTGCCACGCGATGCAAGCGAGGGATTTGGGGAGGAGTTGGTCAACAAGATTTTCCCTGAACTTATGAAAGACTTTTCGCCTGTTATTGACCGAGCCACCATCACCCGTGAGTCAGGAGTACTTTCGCAGAGGTACGAATATCTGACGGACTATGTCATGGAATCGGGCAAGGTGGGCAACGATCAGCGGTAGTGCACTTCAGCCATTTGTCACTGCCTTTTTATTTTCCTTTCACCTTCCGTGTCCCGATTTAGGTGGTGTCCAGAGCATTGGGCTTCATCACCTTATGCCCGGAGGTTCCCTTGAACTGCATCTCAACGGCGCTGGCGATACCATCGCCATTTTCGACGATGGCCGCGTGCATGAGACACATCAACAGTTAGTAGGTCGAGTTGTACATTTCAACAACCTCCATAACACCTCCTATGCAAGTCATGCAACCGGCATTGCAGGGTTAATAAGTTCGGCAGGTGTGCAGACCAGTGCTAAAGGTTACGCTCCGGCTGCTACTTTTTTATAAAAGGAATCAATCTTCGCCCATCAACATTCCCGATCTATATCAATGCGCGCAAAACGGAGTAGAGGTAAGCAATCATTCTTATGCAACCAAACCTGGTTGGAATTTCCTTTCAGGTGCCTGGTATTGGTATGGGTCTGACAGCATTAGCTTGGTAGAAGACTGGCGATTTGGTTATTACGATCAGCAGCGGAGTCGTGCGCTTGACTCTGTTCTATGGCTTAATCCTTATCACTTGGCAATTTTTGCGGCAGGTAATGAGCGCGGCAATGGCCCTTCACCAGGCGACACTCGATATTATTACGACAATCAAACCCAGCTGTGGGTAAATATTACCAATCATCCCACCATCAATCCACAAACCCATGGCGGCCTTTTGGGCTTTGACTGTCTCGGCCCTGAAGCTGTTGCTAAAAATGTTGTAACCGTAGGTGCGGTATTTAAAAATACGAACGGTTACCAATCTCCCCAAGACATAATACTCGATTCCAAATCGGCCTTTGGCCCTACAGACGATGGAAGAATCAAACCCGAAGTAGTAGCGCCATCCGATGCCCTTTCCACGCCTTCTTCGTCAGCCGACAATTTATACACGACCATTTCTCGCACATCTGCTGCTACAGCCGTTGCATCAGGCACTGCCTTGCTTCTAAAATCGTATTTCAGCCGTGTATATGGCCAAAATCCGCTTTCATCTACACTACGTGCCTTGATGATTCATTCAGCCGACCGTTTCGGTCATGCCCCCAACTACAAAATGGGATTTGGAGTGCTCAATGCCCGCAAAGCAGCCGAAATAATCCGCGACGATAGCATCATGTGCAACGGTGGATACTTCATCCGCGAATATACCTTGTATCAAGGTCAGAAAATTTTAATACCGCTCAAGAGCAAGCCAAGCGACTCTATTCGCATAACAATCGCCTGGAATGATCCTCATATTTCAGCTTTACCCATCAATGCCCAAGTGCTTAACAACCGTACCTCAAGACTCGTTAACGACCTTGACTTACGCCTTTATTCTGAAGACCTATCAAATGTATTTCTACCGTACAAAGCAAACCCTGATCAACCCCAAGTAGCCGCTACCACTGGCGACAATGTGGTAGACAACGTAGAAATGATTGAATTGCCATTGAGCCAACAAGGTAAGTTCTTCTTACAAATTAGTCACAAGGGATCATTAGCTCAAGGATTTCAAAAGTTTTCCCTTGTAATCAGTGGCGTTGAAGAACCAAAAGTTTTTTCAGCCATCCAAAATACTCGTTGGTACAACTCCCAAAATAGGACGTCAAACAACTTGCCCGATAGCAATGCTTTAGTTTTTTTGCCAGCGACCATCAGCTCTCTTTTTGTAGATTCAACCGCTAAAGTTTGGGCAATCGACAGAGCTGACAGCACTCAAATCGTTGTAGCTGATTCGGCTACCTTACAAGCACAAACAATCGGTGGCAAAGGATATATTACCCTTAAAGCCAGCAGCCAATATCTAGCAAGAATTCGTTACACCAGACTTTCAAATACTAGATTGATTCGGCAATTTTACATTCAAGCCAAAACCGGCCCCTACTCCGGCCGCTGGGTGTACATGGGACTGCCGCCAAATGTTTCTCTACAAAAACTTATACCTCAACAAAATACCTTAGTTAATTTGAATTTTACAGGAGGTTCATTGCTCCATTGGAACGCATCTATCGGTCAATATCAAGGTTTTAGTGGCTTAAATCAAATCCCGACCCTAGGTACCGGAATATTTGCCTATTTTGGAAGTAACGCAGTAGGCACGTTTCATATGGCCTTGCCTGACTCGCTTTTTATTGAATATGACGTTGATTGACTCTACAGCTTGCAAATACCTTTAGATTACACGTCTACCCCACTGAATCAAAACATCAATCAGGTAAATGATGGTTGGAATCTCGTAGCTAATCCTTTTCCGGCCTGGTATGATTGGTACCAGCACTCTGTACCTGGAAATGCCACAGCCATTTATCATTTCAACGATCTAACTGGCCAATTGCTTAGCTATAACAATGGCCCTGACTCCCTGCGATACAACGCACCTCATCAGGCATTTTGGGTGCGAAACGCCAGTGGCTCTGCAGCCACTCTTACCTTTGATACTACCCGAATTTCAAAAACCTCGGCGAAACACCTTTTTAAGCCTCAATCCAACAATACCGAATTCTATGTGCGCGTGAGCCATCAATCACTACCACAACTGTCTGATTTCGTTATCTAAGGCAATCGACCTGAGGCTACCCCCTACTTCGATGGTCAGTGGGATGCATTGAAGTTCCTCAATCGCTCGCTTAATCCATCGATCTTAGTGGGTAGTGATACTTTGTACAGCATCTACCGCACAAATAATGCATTTGTGAATGCGCCTTTGACACTGCATATCCATCAAGAAGGTGTTTATTGTTTTGAAACTTCTTCTGAAGAACCCCTACAACTTTTTGATTTACTAGAAAACAAAAGCTTTACATTAACAAAAAACGTTAAGCATTGCACACCTGTTTCTCAGGGCGTTCATTCGCAACGATTTGTTCTTGAATACAAACCAACCGTGAATACTGCAGAAGGTCTCAGTGTTACTCCGTCAGTTGTTAAGTTTTCTGAGCATATTATCATCACCGATCCTTTACCACGTGTTCTCACAGCCACTTTGTATAGCATTCAAGGCCATGTAATTGAAAAGTTTTATGTAGCACCTTGTTCTTCAGAAAAGTATGTAATGGCTCGCAAAGGAGTATTCGTTTTACATCTCAAGTCCATTGAATATGACAAAGCATTTAAACTTCTTTTTTAATTCTCTTTCCAATGGGCACAAAATCTTAACTTTACACTCAAAATGAATTTTAATGCTCAAAAAATTAGGACTGCTAATAAGCCTATTAGCACTTGAGATCGGTTGTGATTACATCTCTGACCCGATTAAGCATGGCCAGGGAGGGCAAAATGGCAATCAGGAGGTAAAGCGGGTTGTACTGCTTGAAGAATTTACAGGCCACCAGTGTCAAAACTGTCCGGAAGCACACGCGGTAGCTCGCGTACTAAAAGATCAATATGGCGCACAAATAGCTGTGATTGCGATTCACGCCGGTAGTTTTGCAAATGTTTCAGCGGAATATCCGTATGATTTTCGCACTCAGGTAGGCAACGAACTCTTTGCTTTTTTCAATGGATTTGCCGTACCATCAGGCATGGTTAATCGAAAAGACTATTCTACTTCTCGCACCCATTTAAAAACGCATACCTCTTGGAATACACTTGTAGCCGAAGAAGCAGCCAAAGATCCGGATCTCGATATACGAATCACTAAAACTTATAACTCCTCTGCACGCCTGCTTACTGTAAAGACTGACCTCAAAGGCCTTAGGAATGTTCACGGAAATTTCAAACTTTCAGTGTTTTTAACCGAGAGCGGCATAATCTCACCGCAGAAAAACGGCAGTCAACGCATTGAAAATTACACACACAACAATGTTTTGCGCGCATCCTTAAACGGCACATACGGCACACAAGTAATGACCGGCGGAATTGCCCAGAACAAAGAGGAATCATATGAATTTTCGATTACCCTTCCTGCTGAATGGGTAGCTGAAAGCTGCGAGATCATCGCTTTTGTGTATGACGCTGATACATATTACGTAGCTCAGGCTGCCAAAAAATATGTCAGAGACTAATCAGTTTTTTCCACGTGCCCTTCTAGCAAAGGTATAAACAATAAATACACCATGAAAAACAAAACAAACTTGCTTGCCATTAGTGTCTTGTCTCTTTCTTCAATCATCGTGGCTCTTATTCTCAAAAGCGCCTACATCGCTCGCATCCAGTCTAATGATACCATCTCGGTAACGGGACTCGGCAGTAAAGATTTTGACAGCGACCTGATCGTTTGGTCTGGTACTTTTACACGCATCAATAAAGATTTAAAAAGGGCTTATGCAGAAATTGATCAGGATCGCGAAACTGTTAAAAGGTATCTGATTTCAAAAGGCATTAAAGAGGAAAATATCGTTTTTCAGAGCATTAACATCAATCGCGAGTCTAAAAACGAATATGACGCTAACTATAATTTGAGAAAAAGTATTTTCGTGGGGTACAATCTATCGCAATCCGTCACGATCGAATCAAACGATGTAGATAAAGTAGAAGCCGTTGCGCGTTCTATTACAGAACTCATAAATCAGGGCATTGAATTTTACTCCAACAGGCCGCAATATTTTTATACGAAACTTGCTGAGCTCAAACTTGAGATGATCGAGGCTGCTACAAAAGATGCTTATACGCGAGCCAAAAAAATTGCTGAAAATTCTGGAAGTAATGTGTACAAGTTAAAAAGAGCTTCGATGGGGGTTTTTCAGATTGTTGCACAAAACTCATCTGAAGACTTCACCTGGGGTGGAGCATTTAATACTGATAGCCGTAAAAAAACTGCCTCAATAACTGTAAAGCTCGAATATCTAACCAGATAGAGAAGATAAAAAATTAACCCGGCATACATGAATCTGTTAGCCGGGTTTTTATTTGCTTGAATTCAGTTTTTAAATTATTCCGGAAATCTTAGCCCATTTTACGACAAGGTCAGCCACACGAGCGGAATATCCGGCTTCGTTGTCATACCAGCCTACTACCTTCACAACTCTGCCATTGGCAGCTGTAAGCTCTGAGTCAAAGATGCAGGAATAAGGTGATCCAATAATGTCAGCTGATACAATAGGATCTTCGCAATATTGCATAATGCCAGCCAATTCTTTTTCAGCAGCCGCTTTCATGGCTGCATTGATTTCTTCTACAGTCACTTCGCGGCTCAATACTGCAGTGAGGTCAGTTACAGACCCAGTAGGTGTAGGCACTCTAAGGGCATAGCCATCGAGTTTGCCCTTAAGCTCTGGCAATACCTTGCCCACTGCCTTTGCTGCTCCGGTACTGGTAGGCACTATGGATAGTGCGGCAGCTCGAGCTCTACGAAGATCTTTGTGAGGGGCGTCTTGAAGATTTTGATCGGCTGTATAGGCGTGTACAGTAGTCATGTATCCACTCTCAATTCCAAATTTTTCATGAAGTACTTTGGCCATGGGAGCCAGGCAGTTAGTAGTACATGAGGCATTGCTGATGATGTTTTCATCGGCAGTGAGCTTATCGTCATTTACACCGAGTACAAACATTTTTACATCGCCTTCAGCCGGAGCGGTTAAGATCACTTTTTTAGCACCGGCGGTTAGGTGTTTGCTCATTTTTTCGCGATTTCTGAATACGCCGGTTGATTCTACCACAATGTCGATTCCCAACTCTCCCCAGGGAAGTAGTTCCGGATCTTTCTGCGCAAATACTTTTATTGATTTGCCATTAACGATGATAGCATTGTCTTCTGAAGAAACTGGATATTTAAATCTGCCGTGAATAGAGTCGTATTTTAATAGATGTGCCAAGGTATGAGCATCGGTGAGGTCGTTAATAGCAACTACCTCAATAGCGGGATTTTCGATGAGGTTTCTAAACGAGAGTCTTCCTATTCTCCCAAAACCGTTGATGGCGACTTTAATCGTACTCATAATAATTGTATTTAGATGGTTAAAATTTTATTGATTCGAATAAGTTCTGGATTTATATAAGCTCTGCGCGTAATGGCCTCTTCGAATGGGGTATAGATCACCTGATTGTGCATTACGCCGGCCATCACTTTATTGCGGCCAATTAATAGTCCTTCTACAGCAGCTACGCCAAGCTTAGAGGCAAGTACGCGATCAAAAACCGTTGGCGAGCCACCTCTTTGAAGGTGTCCAAGAATGGTAACTTTTATATCGAGATGCGGAAATTTTGCCTTGAGATGGTCAGATATTTCGAAAATGTTTCCCAATTTGTTTCCTTCGGCTACTACTATAATGTTTGAGAATTTTTTGTTTTGGCCAGCTCTTTCGATAGACTGGTAAAGTTGATCGTAAGTGATGCTGTTTTCAGGCATGATCACCTCAAGAGCTCCTGCAGCTATGGCCGAGCGCAAAGCAATAAATCCGCTGTCGCGACCCATTACCTCAACCAGAAAGAGACGGTCGTGTGAAGAAGCCGTGTCTCGAATCTTATCAATACACTCGATGGCGGTATTCGTTGCCGTGTCAAAGCCAATGGTAAAATCAGTTCCATAAAGGTCGTTGTCAATCGTTCCCGGTACGCCTATTACCTGAAAGTCGAATTCTTCTGAAAAAATTTTAGCGCCTGTAAAGCTTCCATCTCCGCCGATTACAATTAGAGCATCAATTCCGGCTTTTACTAAATTCTCGTATGCCTGTTTTCGGCCTTCAGTCGTGCGGAAGCGCTGGCTACGGGCCGATTTAAGAAATGTACCGCCGTGATTGAGGATATATTTTACAGATCTGGAATCTAATTCTTCAAATGTGGCGTCTATCAATCCTTCATAGCCGTTGTAAACACCTGATACTCTCTTACCATAATACACTGCGCTACGCACTACGGCTCTAATGGCTGCATTCATTCCAGGCGCATCGCCTCCGGAGGTGAGAACAGCTATGTGAGAAGGTACTTTTAGCATAAAAATATATTGAACTCAGGGCAAACTTAGTGTTCTTTGTACGCTTACACAACTGACGAATGTCAATGAACCACTAAAGATTGCTCTGAGTTCGAGTAGTTAAGAGAACATTTCTTTTACTTTTTCAAAGAAAGACTTATCGGTTTTATCAGGAGCGGGTTTGAAGTTAGGGTCATAGGCCCACGACTGCATGATGCGCTGTTGCTCGGGCGTAAGCTTTTTGGGTATCCACACATTCACGTGAATCAAAAGATCACCCCTATCATACCCATTGATATTGGGGATGCCCTTTCCTTTTAGTCTTAAAATCTTACCGCTTTGTGTACCAGGTTCAAGTTTTACTCTCAGCTTAGAACCAAAATAGGGAATTTCTACCTGAGTGCCAAGCACTGCATCGGGTATTGAGATGTAGAGATCATAGTGCAGATTGGTACCTTCGCGTTTGAAGAGTTCGTGTTCTACTTCTTCGATTTGAATGATTAAATCTCCCGGCTTACCACCACCTGGTGCCTCATTTCCTTTGCCGCGCATTTGCAATTGCATACCTTCTACAGCACCGGGGGGTATTTGAATGGTTACGGTATCTTCCACTTTTTCTAATCCATCAGGGCCTACGCCAGGTGGCACATTTGTGATGGTTTTACCTGTTCCCATACAATGGCCGCAGGCCGACTCTGCCCGCATAGCCCCGAAGATGGTGTTTTGCACCTTGTATACCCTACCACTTCCATTACAGATGCGGCACGTTGTAAAGTTTACACCCTTAGCCAGTACCGACCGTTTTATTTTGATTTTCTTCTCAGCACCATTGATGATGTCTTCGAGAGTAACTTTGATTTTTACTCGAAGATTTGAACCCTTGGCTGAACTTCTGCTTCCAGAAAAGCCAAATTCGTCACCAAAGCCAAAGATGTCTTTGAAGCGATCGAAGATGTCATAGGGGTCCATGTCGGCATACTGACCACCAGCAGACGAAGTAGCTGCGTGGCCATATCTGTCGTACATGGCGCGTTTTTCAGGGTCGCTAAGCACTTCATAGGCTTCAGCGGCCTCTTTGAATTTTTCTTCAGCCTCCTTGTTGTTTGGGTTTTTATCAGGATGGTACTGGATGGCCAGCTTCCGATAGGCTTTTTTAATCTCATCGGCCGTAGCATTACGGCTCACACCCAGCACTTCGTAGTAATCTCTTTTAGCAGCCATACCTACCGCATTTATTCACCAACTACTACTTTGGCATATCTCAGTACCTTTTCACCGAGCATATAGCCACGTTCTACTTCGTCCACCACCTTTCCCTTCATGTCTTCGCTTGGAGCAGGAATTTTGGTGATGGCTTCCATAGACTCTACATCGAAGTCCTTTCCACTGGCTGATTCCATTGGCTTTAAGCCCTTGTGAATCATAATGTCCAGCATTTTGTGATGGATCAACTTAAAGCCTTCTAAAACCGGATCACCTGAAATTTTGTCACCTAAATTTTTAAAGGCTCTGTCAAAATCATCTAAAACAGGCAACAAGGCTTGCATGAGCTCCTTGTTGGCCGTTTGTACAAGCTCAATGCGCTCTTTGGCATTTCGCTTTCTAAAATTTTCAAAATCAGCGTATAAACGCAAATATTTATCTTTCAATTCTGCAAGTTCTTCGTCTTCTGAAATAGTGGGTTCAGGCGCTTCGTTTTCAGCGCTTCCCGGTTGATGGGTATCTATAATTGGGTTTTGTACTTCCTCAACGGGTTCTTTTACGTTTTCTTCCATTTTTTAACAGAGTAAATTTGGCTTTGGCAATAAATCAAAAGTGCTGCCATCAGATTTTAATCCGACAAAATGGCTTGTTTGATTATTAGCGCTGATTGGTGCGAAGTCCTTCAAGGGCGCGTTCGAGTGCCTGCCCTCTCAATCCCCGAGCTATGATAACCCCTTTTTCATCAATAAGATAGGTCATCGGAATTGAATTTACATTGTAAATACGTGCAGGCTCTGATTTCCAGAATTTTAAGTCACTTACGTGATTCGGCCAAATGAGCCCGTCATCAGCTATTGCCTTTTGCCAATCAGCTTTATTCTGATCAAGGGATACGGAATATATTTCAAAGCCATTAGCTTTACCAAATTTGGCATCTTTATAAGTGCGATACAGGCGAACAAGATTCGGATTTTCCATACGGCATGGCCTACACCACGAAGCCCAAAAGTCAATTAGAACAATCTTGCCCCTTAAATCCGAGAGCTTGAGAATTTTGTTATCCGGATTGGGGAAAGCAAGCTCGGGAGCTGTATCGCCTACACTAAGACCAACGGATTGATTCTTTTGTTTATATGAAAAAAAAGCAAGTGTTGTAAAAGACAAAATTGCTACCACAAATAAGACTGAAAAATTTTTCACGTTTAGAATTATTACGTTGAGCAAAGTTATTAAATTTTATTTTTCTTTGTATTTATGGTCGATTACAAAGCCTGTATTAAACAGATATGAAACACAGCAGTGTAAGTAAAGCAGCTTATGAACTGTTAACCATTCAGTCAATTGATAGCCCAACCGATTTACACAACGGTTTAGATGAATTGCTCAATAGACATTTAGATCGCCATTTCATCATTGATGTAACAAAAATTACACTGAAAGAATCGCATTCAAAAGAATTGCAAAAACTCCTTGATAAATATCGAAGTAGCAATAGATCAATAATTTATATCACAAAGATTGAAGATTTAAGTCATTTTGACGAGCGTGCTCCGGTGGTGCCCACTTTGCAAGAGGCCATTGACTTTTTAGAGATGGAAGAAATCGAGCGAAAACTGACAGGAGAAGAAGAATAGCCTGCTAATCACCGTTCGACGTACTTTGAAAATCCCTCAGAACGCCAGGTTTCGTAGCCTTTATATCGATCGAAGTAGATAAAAAGGTATTCAAATTCCGGATGTTTAAAGGCAAATTGCTTGGCTTCTTGAAGTCCCATCACCAGTAGTGCGGTTGCAAGCCCATCAGCAGTGGCGCAGTCATCAGCCATCACTGATACACTTAAGAGGTTGTGGTTAGTAGGGTATCCGGTCTTGGGATTGATTGTGTGTGACAAGCGCGAACCATTAGGCAAAGTTCTATACTTTCGGTAACTGCCTGAGGTAGCCAGCGATTTGTCTTTGAGTTTTACTACAGTTTGAAATTTTTGATTGTTTGGATCATCAACGGGTTTCTCAATGCCAATCAGCCAGATTTTATTATTGATGTTCTTGCCTTTGCAACGCACTTCTCCTCCCACCTCTACCATATAATTCTGTATGCCTTTTGACTCTAAAAATTCAGCAATCACGTCCACAGTATAGCCTTGGGCTATGGCATTGAGGTCCAATTTCATTCCTGCAGGAAGTTTTACGGAAGTCGAATCATAAGCAATTTTTGAAAAACCAATAAAATTCAGCACAGAATCAACTTTCGAGGAGTCAATTGCACCAGTGAAGTTTGGGTCTTCAATTTTCCAAAGCTGAACAAGCGGATACACTGTTATATCAAATAAGCCATCTGTCATTTGATAAATCTTATCGGAGAGTTTGAGCACATTGTAAAAATGTGTTTCAATTGGAGTCACTTCACCTGCATTCAACCGGGAAATGGTGCTAGACGGCACGTAGGTGCTCATCTCCTGATCTACAAAAGCAAAGATGCTATCTATCTCTCGCTGATAATCTGTGCCTTGGATGGTGATGTATTGTATGTTGTACGTTGTGCCTTGAGCTTTGCCGCGATTTATGCGCATTACCTCTTCGCCCACCTTTGGTTGGCATGCTTGAATCATGAAAGTCAATAAAAATATGAGTTTAAAAAGTGATTTCATTTGTTAAGCAATTTTTTTTTCGCGTAAAGTGATTGATAAATAAGAAGAGTTGTTGTTTGTATTTCCTTTTTCTACAAGGAATATTTACCCAAATACCAAAAGAGCAAGTATAAAAAAAGCCCCTTGCAATAGGGGCTTTTTTCCGGGATTATCCACCAAAGTCGTCAAACGATATATTTTCTTTGGGTACACCCCAATCGTCGAGCATTTTAAGCACTGCAGCATTCATCATGGGAGGACCGCAGAAGTAATATTCAACTTCCTCTGGTTCAGGATGGAATTTCAGGTAATTGTCGATGAGCGCCTGGTGCACGAATCCTACGAAACCATCCGCCTCACGGTCATTGATGTCTTTAGCCACTTTCCAGTTGTCTTCAGGGAGCGGCTCTGAGAGCACAACATAGAATCTGAAGTTGGGGAATTCTTTTTCAATTTTGCGGAAGTGATCTATGTAAAAGAGCTCTCTTCGGCTGCGGCCGCCGTACCAGTACGAAACTTTTCTGGTGGTCTTAAGTGTGTGGAACAAGTGGAAGATATGTGCACGCAGAGGGGCCATACCTGCGCCACCACCTATATAGATCATCTCTTTGTCGGTATTCTTAATGAAGAATTCACCATAAGGACCAGAGATGGTTACCTTATCTCCCGGCTTGCGCGAGAAGATGTAAGAAGAGCAAATACCAGGGTTTACATCCATCCATTTGTTTTTAGCTCTGTCCCAAGGTGGGGTAGCGATACGAATATTGAGCATAATAATATTGCCCTCAGCAGGATGGTTTGCCATTGAGTATGCACGAAAGATAGGCTCATCGCTAACCATCTTGAGCGACCACATATCGTATTTATCCCAATCAGGCTTAAACTTATCAGGACCGGCTGGATCATCTGGATGTGGACGAATATCTATGTCTTTAAAATCTACAGTTGTAGGTGGAACGTCGATCTGGATATAGCCACCAGCCTCGAAATGTAGATTTTCGCCCTCAGGTAGTTTTACAACAAACTCTTTGATAAAAGTTGCAACGTTATAGTTCGATACTACTTCGCATTCCCACTTTTTAATACCGAAAACTTCCTCGGGCACGCGAATTTTCATATCGCCCTTTACTTTTACCTGGCAGCCGAGTCTCCAGTGGTCTTGAATCTGCTTTCGGGTGAAGTAACCTACCTCTGTAGGCAGAATTTCACCACCACCTTCCAGCACCTGGCACTTACACATGGCACATGTGCCACCGCCACCACAGGCTGAAGGTAAAAATATTTTATTGTTGCTGAGCGTAGAGAGGAGTGTGCCTCCGGCTTCTACTTCCAGAATAGTTCCATTTACATCCAACTTCACTAAACCACCAGGCGAAAGCTTGGCTTTAGCATAGAGCAGGATAGAAACGAGCAGAAGTATTACGACAAAGAATACTACTGCACTTACTACGATCACATTTACACTCAATAGCATATGTCCTCCGATTAAAGTTTAATACCCATAAAACTCATAAAAGCCAAGCCCATAAGGCCCGTGATGATAAAAGTGATGCCGAGACCGCGCAAAGGTGCTGGAACATTCGAATATTTAATCTTTTCGCGGATGGCAGCAATAGCCACGATGGCAAGAAACCAACCAATACCGCTTCCAATGCCAAATACGGTTGCCTCAGTAATAGTCGAGTAAGCTCTTTCTTGCATAAAAAGGGCTCCACCGAGGATTGAGCAGTTTACAGCAATTAGAGGCAGGAATATACCGAGTGCATTGTATAGTGCGGGTGCAAACTTTTCGACAGTCATCTCTACGAGCTGAACCATAGATGCAATAACTGCTATAAACATAATGAAGCTCAAAAAGCTGAGATCGACAGTAGCAAAGGATGGATCAATCCATTTTAATGCTCCTTCTTTGAGTACATAATTCTCCAGCAGATAGTTGATAGGTATAGTAATGCCCAATACAAAGATTACAGCTAATCCAAGACCCACTGCTGTGCGCACGGTTTTAGAAACAGCCAGATATGAACACATCCCGAGAAAATATGCGAAAATCATATTTTCTACGAATATTGATTTAACGAATATGTTGATTAAGTCTTGCATGGTAATCGGTCGTTTTTAAATTTTTTCAATCAGTTTAGTGTTTCTTGACCTTTGTATCCAGATGATTATGGCAACAGTGATTAGTGCCATAGGAGGCAGCAGCATTAAGCCGTTATTTGCGTAGAAACCTCCATTTGAAAGCATCCAGGATTTTGGAATCACCGGAATGTCCAACAAAGTTCCATTGCCAAGCAGCTCGCGGAAGAACGCTACCGCAATGAGAATAACACCGTAACCAAGTGCATTTCCGATACCATCGAGGAAGGATTTCCATGGTGTATTACCTAAGGCAAAGGCCTCAAACCGACCCATAATAATACAATTGGTTATGATCAATCCAACGAACACTGAAAGCTGTTTGCTAATGTCGTACACATAAGCTTTGAGTACCTGGTCCACTAAGATCACCAGAGACGCAACTACGACAAGCTGTACAATGATTCGAATTCTGTTAGGAATATAGTTTCTCATCAATGAGATTACTACATTACCAACAGCTAGAACAAACATCACTGACAAAGACATTACAATGGCCGGCTTCAACTTTACTGTAATAGCAAGTGCCGAGCAAATGCCTAAAACCTGGACAGTTATTGGGTTATTGTCATTTAAAGGGTCAGTAATGAGCTTGCGGTTCTTTTTCGAGAAAAGAGGTTCGCTCTCTTTTACCTGAATTTTTTTCTCTGCTACTTCACTCATGGCATTACTTGTTGTAAGATTTCAGAAAACCGATATAATTTTTCAAATTGTCCCTAAGCATGGCATCTACCCCCACTGAAGTAATTGTTCCACCAGAAATACCATTGACTTGATAATCTCCAGAGGCATCGCCTTTTCGAACTTCGATGGAAACAAACTCATCTCCTTTAATAATTTTTTTGTTGGCGAACTGGCTTTGAAAACCTGCCGTATTGATTTCAGCTCCTAAACCCGGAGTTTCCGATTTGTGGTCAAATGTGGCGCCATAAACGGTTTCTACATCATCGTTTAGAGCAATATATCCCCAGATAGGACCCCAAAGACCCTTTCCTCTCAAAGGAATGATGTAATAAGTTTTACCGTCTTTTTCAGCTACGAAAAGCGGATTTAGTCGCTGATCAGCGGGTTTTTTGATCTCATCAGCCAGGTTTACTTTGAGTGCATCCACACCTCCTACTTCTTGTCCATTTTTAATCACGAGGGATTTTTTAATGTATTGGTCGAAGGCTTTTTCTGCTTCGTTGCGCTCAACGTTTACACCGATAGATTTAAGGATATTCTGTTTGATTTCGAGATCAATGTTCTTTTGCTGCTTATCCCTAAGCGATATAGCAGTGAAAGACAGGAGGGCTGCTACGATAACAACCATCACGGCAGCAAAGGTGAAAGTATAGCCGTTGCTATTTACGTTCATTTTCTTAGGCTTTTACAGTTTGGAGTTTCATTCTTTTCATGCGCTTCTTAATGTTTGCTTCCACTACATAGTGGTCAATCAGCGGAGCAAACACATTCATCAGCAGGATGGCCAGCATAATACCTTCAGGATAAGCCGGATTAAATACGCGAATCATGATAGCAAAAAATCCAATTAGGAAACCATAAATCCATTTGCCTTTTTCAGTTTGTGCAGCACTTACTGGGTCAGTAGCCATAAAGACGATCCCGAAAGCAAATCCGCCCATAATCAGATGCTGCCAGGCAGGAATGCTCATAAATCCCTTCATCTCAGGAGTAATGGCTGCAGAACTTACAGCATTGAAGATTAATCCCATTGTAAGGGCACCAAGTACTCCGGAGAGCATAATCTTCCAGCTACCAACACCTGTGGCAATTAAGATCACAGCCCCAATCAATATGGCCAATGTAGATGTTTCGCCCACAGACCCGGGAATGAAACCTAAAAACATGTCGATCGCTGAAAAATCGGTCTTACCAGTGGTGGCAAGATCGCCCAGTGCAGTAGCTCCAGAGTAGCCATCAACGGCTTCTCCCTTAAGCATACCACCAATCCATACTTTTTCGCCTGACATGTAAGATGGGTATGCGAAGAAGGCAAAAACACGTGCTGTGAGTGCCGGATTAAGTATGTTCATCCCGGTACCACCAAACACCTCTTTACCTATTACCACAGCAAATACTACTGATATTGCCAACATCCACAGCGGAATATCGATGGGCATAATCAGCGGAATGAGCATACCTGTTACGAGGTATCCTTCATTGATTTGATGCCCCTTAACAATGGCCATTCCGAACTCAATGCCCAGACCTACACCATAAGACACAATGAGCATCGGTATAATCTTAGTAGCACCGTAGAGGAACATATCCCAGAAAGTAACCACCTCGAGCATGCCAGCTGCTTTGAAGTGCTGGTACCCGGCGTTGTACATTCCGAAAAGCAGTGCCGGGATGAGTGCCACTATTACGGTAAACATGGTCCTCTTAAGATCAATGCCGTCGCGAATGTGAGCACCTCTCGCTGGCGTTGTATGACCGGGCACAAATAAAAAGGTGTAAAATGCATCGTAAGCCGGCCAGTACTTGTGCAATTTGCCTCCCTTTTCAAATTGTGGTCTTAGGGAGTCCATGAAGTTTTGAATTGCTTTCATTCTTCAAAAAATTATATCATTCAACATTTAATCTACTAACCCACTTCTGATTTTAAGAGTTCTAAGCCTTTGTAAACGGTTTCCTGTACGGGAATTTTTGATGTACAAACGACTTCACAGAGTGCGAAGTCTTCCTCTACTACTTCGTACAGACCGAGCTGTTCCATCTTTTCTATGTCGTTCACCATGATGGCCTTGAGCAGCTGTACAGGGTAAATGTCAAAGGGGAAAACTTGTTCGTATTCGCCAGTTACTACAAACGGACGCTCTTCGCCATTCATCTTTGTGTTATAGGGCAGAGCCTTCCCGTTCTGAAACCAATTCAGTAGCGCTCTGTGTATGGTAAATTTTCCGATACCGGGCAGGAGCCAGCCGAGGAATTCAGGTTCGTGATTTTCTTCAAGTACAGAAATTGTGTAATCGTAATATCCGAGGAACCCGTCATCATCTTGACGCACTCCGGTTAGAATATTACCCGAAATTACGCGGGTATGTCCCTCTTTGAGCAAAGGTTTTAATCCCTTGAGTGAACCACCGGAAATGATGTTGTAGTAGCCCGGATTTGATACCATTGGCCCGGCAACTGCTACAATTTTTGAAGCATTATATCGGCCTGTTTCTAGGAGTTCACCTATCATCGCGAGGTCTTGAGGATAGAGATACCAAACGCGTTCACCTCGATTTATGGGATCGATGTAATGTATGTGCACACCTACATTGCCGGCCGGATGCGGGCCAGATACAGTATGGGTTTCAATATTGCCTGAAATCAAGCCTGAAAAAATTTCAGGGTTGGGATTCGAAGCCGCAAAAGTGAGGTGTACTTTTCCATCAGTTAGTTTTTTAATGGCTTCTAATCCGGTTTTTAAATAGTTCTTCTTATCCTTGATTACAAAAAGTGGGTCAGCTGAGATAGGTGCTGTATCTACGCAGGATATAAATATTGCTTTGGGTTTGTCTTCAGGATTTGCGATGCAGCCATACGGACGCTGGCGAACAAGTGTCCACAGGCCTGATGCCAATAATTTTTCAATGATTTGCTCTCTCGAGGCATTTTCCGGATTGAGCTTTCCAAAATCGATGTATTCAATTTCTTTATCTGCAAGGATCTTTATTGCCAGTAATTTTCGTTTTTCACCTCTTACAATCTCTACAACCTGTCCGCTTACCGGGCTTGGTATTGTGATTCTGTGATCGTCTTTACTGTAAATGATTGGTTGACCAGCCTTTACGGTATTGCCTTCCTTCACCGAAAGTTTTGGGTGAAGAAATTTAAAATCATCTGGCTTAATGGCATAAACATCGGCCTTCAAATCTCCCAACACCTCTTGCTTTGGCTGGCCTGTTATCTTTATATCAGCACCTTTTTTTATTCTGATATTCATTCAATTGATTGTTTTGAGAGCGCACAAAATTATACAGCTACAAAATTTAATTGTTTGCTTTCTAAAAATTTGTGAAAGGCTCTAAACGATTTTAAAAGATTATTTGTAACTCAAATCATAAAAAAACCGGCTCTCAGGCCGGCTTTGAAATCTTTAGGAAGGTTTTTTGCTTGAGCAGCAGCCTTTTGCTTCACTTTTTTCTGAGCTGCAGCTTTTCTTTTCAGCTTTCTCAGTTTTACATCCTTCTTTTTCAGACTTTTTTTCGGGTTCAGTTGCCATCATCATAAGAGGAAGGGCTGCAATAGCAAAGAACAATGCGATTTTTTTCATTTGTAATAAAAAATTTTTAATGTGAACAAAATTACTCAAATAAAACATTCAGTTCCAAAATTTTTTCTGCCCGAAGTACCTGAACAGGAGCAGTATCCCCTTTTTCGTAGCGGGAGAGGGCTTCCATGTAGTCACGAATGTTTCGAATAGGCATATCGCCAATTTTTACAATGTAGTCTCCTTTCATTATACCAGCTTTATCCGCAGGCTTTCCTTTGGTTACTCCTTCTACCTCCAGACCTTTATTGTCAGAATTATAGCCGGGCATAATGCCCATAGTTACAGATAAGCGTACAGGTCGACTCTCAAGCTGATCGTCTGTAGGTGTGAAAGTAAGCGGTAGTTCAAGCTGAGCCAGATAGTCAATCAGGCTTGCACTTAGGGCCACTATGTCGCGAATTCCAAAGACGTTAATGCGCGCCGGTATGTCAGAGGGCTTGTGGTAATCGGGATGCAAACCTGTAAAAAAGTGAAGTACCGGAATGTTTTGGTTGTAAAAAGATGTATGGTCAGAAGGACCCCTACCACCTCGTGACAGTTGGTAAATTATGTTGTAACAGGGAAGTTTTCTAAAAGCGCTTTCCCACTCTGGCATTGTACCCGTACCGCTAATTTTTAAATTTCTGTCATCTCCAAGTCGACCTATCATATCAAAATTGAGCATAGCGGTGATCCTATCCATTGGATACGTGGGGTTGCTCACCCAGTGCTTTGAACCCAGAAGGCCCTGCTCTTCAGCACCGAAAAACAAAAAAAGGTAATTGAAATTTCTATTTCCATGTTCTGCAATGTAGTTGGCTAAAGCCAAAGCACCGGCTACACCTGATGCATTGTCATCAGCGCCTGGATGTATTTGTGGCTCACCTCTATAGGTCGAATTCTTATCTCCCATTCCCAAGTGATCGTAGTGAGCTCCGATTACAATAGTGTAAGGCGCTCCGTTTTCCCAAAAACCGGCAATATTGTATGTAGTAACCTGATTTTCTGATATTTGAGTGATAACTTTTATCCGTTTTTGTTTTTGTAAACCCTCGAGTAAGTCTTTTGAAATGTACCAAACGGGTAAACCGATAGGCTCTTTCGTTTCAAAAAATCGATCAGGAACCGGAATGCCAGAAACCCTCGTACTCGTGAGCAAAATTCCCTTTGCTTTGTGGTCTTGGAGCAGTTGTATTACATCTTGAATTTTAAATGTCTTGAAATCGATTCCATGATTTTCGTACAATTCTTTAAGGGAGAATAGGTCGATCATTGCGATTTTTTTGTGCACTTTTCGAGGTTCTATTAAGGCAAGAACACCACTCTGAACAGTGAAGGCGGGTGAAATCAAGCGACCCTTCGCTTTTCCATTTTCTGAAAAGCGAGTAGGATAGACCAGTTCATTGGGCTTCACAATGGTTTTTCTGGTTTTTATTAAGGTGTTATCTGAGATTTTTACCTGCAGTTTTACAGAAAAAGGCTGCGTGTAGTTGCCAGCTTCACCCATCGGAATAAATCCGAGCTCTTTGAGATTTTCAATGATAAAAGCAACTGTGATCGAATCTCCTTGCGATCCGGGGTAACGACCTTGAAACCGCTCTGATGCCAGCTCATTTACCACATAACTGATTTTATCCACAGGAATGACTTCTGCGTCCACACACTTTTGGGCGTAGCCACATAAGAGTAAAAACTGAAAGGAGAGAACATATGTTATCCTTTTCATCTGAACGAAATTTTTACGAATGTACAATGACGACCACTGAGCAAACCAAAGTGTTTCTATACGTTTTAAAATTTGAAGGTTTTTTAAACAGATGGCGGGCCTTTACCCTGATGGGCAAAAACAAATGGAAAAAGGAACTCGAGCAGACCTTTGGATTTTTTAAAATGATGGGCACAGGCTCAGGCAATGGATTTGGAATTATACCAGACTTTGGCACCTATATTATTATAACCACCGCAAAAAATCACCTTATTCTTGTAGAATCCATCTACATTAAAGCGCTTTTAAAGCGCGTAAAAAGTCTGAAAATCTACGAGATGATGCCACTAAAGAGCCACGGCTTGTGGAATGGCCGAAATCCGTTCGAACACATTTCAGTTGCCCACGTATCTGAGTATGACTATCCTCAGCTATCGGTCATCACCCGTGGAAGTATAAAGCGCTCGCTTTGGCGGAAATTCTGGAAGTTTGTGCCTGAGGTAGCCCGCCAGATACCTTCTGAGGCTCTTTATTCCGTAGGTATGGGCGAGTTGCCCTTAGTGGAGCAAGCCACATTTAGCGTATGGAAAAGCGAAGAAGACATGCTCCAATGGGCATATCAAAACAAGACGCATAGAAATGTGATCGCCCTTACTCATAGCCTGAAGTGGTACGACGAAGAGCTGTTTGCCAGATTTCGCTGCCGCGAAATTCAGTGTGTTGAATCCATCCACTGATCAAACCACATCTGAAACATTAATAAAATCCACATTCTCTGGTGATCGATTTTTAAGTCGCTATTCAAAAAAAACTGTACGCTTTGTTTTACCGCTTTGGGATTAAAAAAACCTTGTCGCTTTACCTTGTATTCGTTTAAATGTTCATCTATCATCCATTTGAGTTCATTTTTCAGCCACTTGTGAATCGGTATTCCAAAACCCATTTTTGGTCTATCCATAATCGTTTCTGGTACATATTTATGTACAATGTGTCGCAAAATTGCCTTTTGTATCCTTTTATCTTTTATTTTAAAATGATCGGGTAAACTAAAGGCATATTCAATAACTCTGTAATCTAAAAGAGGCTCTCTTCCTTCTAAACTTACTGACATAGTAGAGCGATCAACTTTTGTGAGAATATCTTCTGGAAGATACATGTAAAAATCGGTTAATAGAATAGAATTTAAAAGAGATCCATTGGCAATTTCAGGTAAATATATTTCTTTTAATGGATCACAATATCTTTTACTATTTATCATCTTTTGTATTTGGAAAGGGGAAAAAACACTAAGCTGATTTAGGAACAGTTTTGATACCTCTTTTTCTGATAAATATGTATTCAATTTCCAAACGAAATCGTATTTAAAAATATTTTTTTCATTCGGTAAAAAACGCGTTAATCCTCTAATTATGTTTTTAAAAGTTGGGTAAATGGACAAGACTTTTCTCAATTGTCGCTGAGCTTTCAGATGTCGTTGATAACCAGCAAAAAGTTCATCGCCTCCGTCAGCAGAAAGACTTACGGTGACGTGTTGTCGAGCCAGTTTGCTCACGAGCATGGTGGGCACTGCTGAGGAGTCGCCAAAGGGTTCATCGAAATGAAAGGGAATTTTTGGCACAAGATCAATTGCATCGCTCTGTTTGCAGGTGATGGTGGTGTGATCTGTGCCGAGATATCGGGCCACTGTTTCGGCATGATTTGCTTCGTTATATACTACATCATCGAATCCAATGGTAAATGTTTTTAGCCGGGAAGTCATTTCTGACTGAATCAATGCTGTTACGGCCGTACTGTCATACCCTCCACTCAAAAAAACGCCTACTGGTACATCGGCCACCATTCGCATTTTAAAAGCATCTTTTAACAGTACTTCAAGCTTTTCAGCTGTTTCTTCAAAAGATTCATTTTGATATATTTTTTTAATTGGTGTCCAATAAATAAAGGACCTTAATTCATTTTTGATTAAATTGTATTCGATGATTTGCGCTGGCTGTACTTTTTTTATAGATTGAAAAATAGTAGCAGGTGCAGGAATGTATCCTAAATAAAAATAGGTGTATACTGCTGAATAATCTATATCATTTTTTGATGGATTTAGCTGTAAAATAGACTTTAATTCTGAAGCAAAAATGAGATTGCCATTAGACTGCAAAGAATAATACAATGGCTTCACCCCTACTCTATCTCGAATCAGATATATTTTTTCTTTTTTTATATCATATAAAACGATTGCAAACATTCCATTGATTTTCTCTGTGAATGAAATTCCATATTTTTTGTACAAGTAGATCAAAACCTCTGTATCACTCTCTGAGATAAATTTTACTCCATCCTTTTGTAGTTCTGCTTTTAGATTTCTAAAGTTGTAAATTTCACCATTAAATACGATTACTACATCTTTTTCGCTGGAAAACATGGGTTGATGACCACCAGGAGATAAATCGATGATCGCTAATCTTTTAAATCCAAAATACACTGAATATTTTTCTGTTTTCAGCATTTCAATTCCCTCGTCATCCGGACCACGATGATGTATTAAATCTATGGCTTTTTTTATCTTTTCTTCCGCAACAGAATTGGAAAAATCAACAATACCAGCAAAACCGCACATACGTGTACATTTGTTGCAATCAAAGGTATGACTACCTTATAAATGACCTTAAAGTATTACCACAAAGACACAAAGACGTATTTCTCAGAACAAGGAAGCTACCTAATTGCATCAGAGGCAAAGGTTCCGATTGTACGAGGCATACCGAGATTTGTAGCATCTTCAGAATATGCAGAGGCATTCGGAGTGCAATGGAACCGGTTCAAGAAGCTGCAGCTCGACAGCTTCACGGGCACACATTACACGCGTGAAAGACTCAAGCGATGCTTGGGATCAGATGTAGAACAAGTTTTAGAAGATAAACTGGTACTCGAAGCCGGCAGTGGTGCCGGTAGATTCACTGAGCACTTGGCATCCCATTGTAAGGAATTGTACACCTTTGACCTTAGCAGCGCAATTGATGCTAATTATGAGAACAACCACAATGAAAATACACACTTTTTTCAGGGAGATATTTTAAATATTCCTTTTGAAGATGAGGTATATGATCTGGTAATTTGTTTAGGAGTTTTACAACATACTCCCAGCACTGAAAAAGCCTTACAAGAACTTTGGAGAGTAGTAAAACCGGGTGGAAAACTTATTGCTGATCACTACCATTTCAGATGGTCATATTATACTACTGTTGTGCCTTTTTTCCGAGTTTTTTTAAAGAGATTACCACCACAATATTCCATGAAAATAGTAAAAAAATTGGTCGATATCTTTTTTCCATTACATTGGAAGTTCAGACACTCAAAAATTCTTAAATGGATTCTCGGTCATATTTCACCAGTCCTTACTAACATTGAAGCATTCGAAGAGAAAGGCTACGAATTCAATAAAGACACTGCTTACCTTGAAACCTACGATGCGCTCACAGATTACTACAAGAGATTAATCACTAAATCAAAATTGTTGAGAATATTAAAAAACTTAGACAATGTCGAAAATATTACAATCGAAAGAGGAGGAAATGGTTGGGAATTCAGAGTCACAAAAAAACTTGGTTGAAAAGACCTCGCCCGAATATTGGGATGCATTCTGGGAAACAAATCAAATTCCCAATGAAATTGTCATTAATAAAAAGCATATAAATTCCTATTTACATACAGAATTTGACGCCTTTTTTAAGAAACATATTGATAAAGGAAAAGAAAAAAAACTCATTGAGCTTGGATGTGGTAATAGTGTTTGGTTGCCGTATTTTTATAAAAACTTTAATCTGGATGTTTCTGGTTTAGACTATTCAGATTTGGGATGTGAAAGAAGTCGATTTATTTTAAAAAAATACAACACACCAGGAAGGATTTTTGAAGGTGATTTGTTTTATCCTCCTGAAGAATTAAAAGGCAAGTTTGACTATGTGGTTAGTTTTGGGGTAATCGAACACTTTCGAGATACTGTAGAAGTACTAAAAGCTCATGCAAAGTATCTTAATATTTCAGGTAAGATCATTGTTTCTGTGCCGAATATGTGCGGATTTACGGGCTGGTATCAGAAGGTAATGAACCGCGCAGTGTATGACACGCATGTGCCAATTGATAAAAATCACCTTGAAGAGGCATTGCTTAAGGCTGGATTTAAAAACATCGAAGTACAATATATATTGCCCATTGCAGTATCTGCTCAAATCGATGGCGCGCATAAAACTTCGTTTGTATCGTTCAAAAAACTTTTGACCTTAAACCTTTCAAGATTGACTAAAATTATTTGGGCTATTGAAATTTATACTTCGCTGAAATTTCCAAGATCTCGTACTTTTTCTCCAGCACTTTTAGCCTATGCCGAAAAAGAGTAAAATACTATTTTTTTACCCAGAAATATCGCCATTTATACAAAAAGATATTCACTTCTTCAGAGAGTATTTTTCGGTAGTGGAATATGCGTTTAATGTAAAGTACAAGTGGCTACTTCCTGTATATTTCATCAGACAATTTTTGTTTTTAACTGTTCAAATATGGACATCTAAAAAAATTGTTTGTCGATTTGGTGGTTATCACGCACTCCTGCCAGTACTTCTTGGCAATTTTCTCCAAAAGAATACATTTGTAATTTTTGGTGGAGTTGAAGCACATTGCATCCCTGAAATTAACTATGGATTTTGTACTAAAAAAACTCTTTTTTTTGTGAATAAAATCATACAGAAATATACGGATAAAATACTCGTAGTTCATCGCAGTTTATATGATACAGAGTACAAATATTTTAAGACAAAAGGAAAACAAGGATTAAAAAATTTATACAATATACCTTCAGAAAAGGTAATCGAATTAAAAAATGGATATTCAACAGATATTTACAAGATTAAGAATTATGACAGAAGTCCATGGTCATTTATCACAGCTACAGGGCGTATAAATCAACAGACGTTTTACCTGAAAGGCTTGGATTTATTGATTGATCTTTGTGAGAAAATGCCATTTATCAAGGCAACTATCGTTGGTACCTGGCAGTTAAATGGAACAACGTTACCAAAAAACATCACTTGTTTGCCAAAAATGACTCCTTCAGAATTGTCAGAGGTGTACAACAAACACACTTTTTATTTACAGCTTTCGATGGCAGAGGGATTTCCGAATGCACTTTGTGAAGCGATGCTGTGCGGATGTATACCTATAGGCTCCGATGTATTTGGGATACCTGAAATTATAGGAGATACAGGGTTCCTGTTGAGAGAAAAAAATATTGATGAGTTAATTCGAATAATCGAAAATTTAAAGAATTTTGACCTGAAGAATCTCTCTGAAAAGGCAGCTGAGCGCATTATACAGAAATTTAGCCTTGAAGAGAGAAATAAAAGATTTTTAAAGATTTTACGTTACGACTGAAATTCAGCAGTATGCTTCAGAAAAATATCACAATACTTGTTCTTTCTACTAGTGTTTTTTTTCAATCATTCGCACAGAAACCTCTAGGATTCGAAGAATGTTTAGCGCTGGCCTATTCCAGAAATCTGACCATCAAACGCGCACAACTCTCCAGGCAACGTGCTGAATCACTTGCCTCCTTAGCTAAATACAACCTTACTCCCTCGCTCAACGGATCTTTTGGCTACACATATAATTTCGGTTTGAACATCGACCCGGTGCGAAATGTGATCGGACGAGAGACGCGCCAAATCGGCAACATCGGCCTTAATACGCAGTGGGTGCTCTTTGATGGTCTTCAAAACTATCACAACATCAAGAGAACACAGTTTAATCTACTGGCCGAAAATGAAAACATCGAAACAGCAAAAAACGACCTAACCCTTAACCTTGCTCAACTCTATCTGCAGGCCCTTGTGAATGAGGAACTTCTGAGAGTTGCTGAGCAACAGCTCGAACTGACCGAAAAACAACTGAAACGCACAAAAGAACTCGTAGATGCAGGCGTGCTGCCTGAAGTGCGCCTGCAAGAGACTCAGGCACAATACTATCGAGAGCAGCAAAATGTAGTATTAGCAAAAAACAACCTCGACATCGCCTTGCTCCAATTGGCAAATCTGATGCTGTACGACGGGACAGAAAGCTTACGCATTAAGCCCTTAACGTCAGAAATTCCTGTGGTGGACTACTCCGGCTACATACCCAGCGACATCTATAGAGAAGCATTTCAAAATAATCCGTCCTTAAAATCAGCCCGACTCCTTGAAAATGCTGGAGAACACGAAGTAAAACAAGCCCTTGGTACGCGATTTCCACTCATTGCTTTGGTAGCCGGTATTTCGACCAATTACGCCAACACGGTACCTAATATTACCGGCAACCAAACTGTAACAATTCCTATTGGTGTGACTCAAGACGGAGTGCCTGTTTTTACAACTATCAGTCAACCCGTGATCGATTCTGAAAAGCCAATTAAGCCCTTTAAAAACCAAGTCGTAGATAACGTTAATGAGTTTTTAGGCATCTCGGTACAAATACCGCTATGGTCGCGTTACCAAATTACAAATACGCTTAACAATGCTCGAATTAACTATGAACTGGCTAAAGTGAACTACCAACAAGCTCAGATTTCACTTTATCAGAACGTTCAACAAGCGCATGCGCAGTTTATGGCAGCAAAATCAGGTTTGGAGGCAGCTACCAAAGCTGAGCGCGCAGCTCGCACTGCCTATGAAAATGCTGAACAGCGCTACGCGAATGGGCTACTCGATCAAGTGCAACTAGAAAGCTTTAAAATCAACTATGCCAATGCGCAAAGCCAGCTGACAAGGGCCAAATACGAATACATTTTCCGCTCAAAAATCATTGAATTTATCCTTACAAATACCATAAAACTTTAAGGAATGAAAAAACGAACCCTACTGATAGGTGCAGCAATTCTTCTGATTGTTGTCTTAATAGTACTGAGAAAACAAGGAATAATCGGTGGCGCAGGAGAAATTTTGGAAGTAGAAACTGATGTAGTGTCGAGAGGTGACATCATTGAAACAGTTACCGCCTCAGGAAAGGTCCAACCTGTTACGATGGTGAAGATTAGCCCTGAAGTTCCGGGTGAAATCATTGAATTACTGGTAAAGGAGGGGCAAACAGTAAAAAAAGGCGACCTGCTCTTGCGCATCAATCCCGATATTTATCAAGCAGCTGTAAATCGGGCTGAAGCCGCCCTTAACTCGGCCCGGGCAAATCTTTCAACAGCCAAGGCTACTCTGTTGGAGGCTGAGAGAGTTTATAAACGCAACCAACCCCTAAAAGCATCTGGCGCCATCTCGCCGGGGGAGTTTGACGCCATCGAGCGAGCCTTTAACGTTGCTAAATTTCAAGCTGAAGCTGCTGAATATCAACTGAAAAGTGCAGAAGCATCTTATAAAGAAGCACGCGACAACTTGCGCAGAACGACCATTTATGCCCCCATCGATGGGTTGGTGAGTAAACTGAATGTAGAAATAGGTGAACGTGTAGTGGGTACTGCTCAAATGGCGGGTACAGAGGTGATGCGCATCGTAGATCTAAGCGAAATGGAGGTAGTGACAGAAGTAAACGAAAACGACATAAATAAAATAAAAATCGGCGACTCCGTTTCCATCGAAGTAGATGCCGTATCAGATAAACCTTTTTATGGCCATGTTACTCGAGTGGCATATTCATCCAACACAAATCTTTTGAATCAACAGCAAGTAAGCACCGACCAAATAACCAACTTCGAAGTGCGCATTCGCATACACCCGGCCTCTTATGCGCATCTGGTCGAAAAAACAAAATATCCCTTTAAACCCGGCATGAGTGCGGCAGTAGAAATCTTCTGCCAAAAAGTAGAAAACGCCTTGCGCGTACCGGTAAGGGCCGTAACTGTGCGATCTGACTCGGCAACAGCCCGTATTAAATCTGGTGAACAAAACAAAGACAATGCGTTTGAATGCGTCTTTGTGGTAGATGGAAACAAAGCCCAGATGAGAAAAGTGGAAATTGGCATTCAAGACGAAAACTATTTTGAAATTCGAAGGGGACTTTCTGAAAACGAAGAAATTATCGTAGGACCTTACACCGTTGTAAATCAAAAACTCAAGCACAACTCTCCTATCAAGGTTAAGACTAAAAAAGACAAGATTGAGAAGTAATGCAAGTTGCCTTTGATACATCTACACCCATGTGCAGCGTAGCTCTGCATGTAGGTGATCAGGTAGATAGTATTAACGAGATTCTGAAAGACAACAGTCATTCAGAGGCAATTTTTAATTTCATTGAAAAGTTGCTTGATAGTAATAAGGCAAGTGTTAAGGATCTAAAAGCCATCGCAATAGGAATGGGACCAGGATCGTACACAGGGCTTCGCGTGGCTGCCTCCGCAGCAAAGGGATTAGCTTATGCACTCGATATCCCAATCTATGGCGTGAGTAGTTTGAGATTGATATATGAAACTTTTTTAAAAAGTTATAATTCTATTACCCCTGATGACCTTGTAATTTCATGCATTGATGCACGGAGGATGGAGGTGTATGCCTCAGCTTTTACTTGGCGAGGTGAAGCCGTATTTGAAAATAAAGCCGTAAAAGCTAATGCTGAAACCTGGAAGGAACTAGAAAAACAATTCAAGACAATATACATAGTAGGAATGGGTGTGGCAAAGTTGAAAGAGGTGCTTACCTTGAGGAATGTTGAAATAATAGAGGGTATTTATCCATTAGCAGGGCAGATATTTTCTCAGAATGTAAAGTCTTACTTACAACTTCTCGATGTAGCCTATTTCGAACCAATTTATGTAAAGCAGTTTGGCGAGTTGTAAAAATTGAGCGACTATTCGATGTATTATCCTTTCTAAAAAAAGCTAAAATGCCTTTGAGTGGATTGAATGGAGATAAGAAGCTGAACGATTTTTTTTAAAAATTGGAAAAAATTTTTAGGACTTTCAGGCATCTAAGTTTTCATCAAATCAAGATTTGCTATTCCTAGCTATGTAAATGTGAATCTAAAAAACCTTTGACTCTTTAATACAAGTCAATCCTGTAGAGCTGAATGTAAGCTTATGACGTAAGCTAAAAATCACCTATCACCCCTAAGTTGCTTTGGCAAAAAAACCGAGAAAACCCGTGTCAAAGTGTGTGTTTTATGAGCTGTAAAAAGTGGCTGAAAGACATTAACGACCAGGGCATATATATGAAGACAGCCTCAGACGAGATCAGCTTACGCCACCTCGTATGGGCTAGCCTAACAGTTAAAAAATATAAACAAAACTTATTACTTCGCTTTATTGAGTAGGTCTTTGATACCGCCAAGGGAGCTGAGAACACCGGTGGCCTCGAAGGGTAAATAGACGGTTTTTGTACGGTCTCCACTGACCATGTCTTTAAGGGTTTCGATGTATTTAATCGCCACCAGGTAGTTGACCGGGTCGCTCTTTGTGCCGGCTATGGCATCAGAAACGAGTCGAATGGCTTCAGCTTCGGCTTTGGCAAGCTGAATTTTAGCTTCGGCTTGACCCTGAGCTTGGAGGATGGCTGCTTGTTTTTCACCTTCAGCACGATTTATTTCAGCCATTTTAGCCCCTTCGGCTTCGAGGATTTGAGCAGTTTTCAGACCTTCAGCCTCGAGGATACGCGCACGACGATCGCGCTCGGCGCGCATTTGCTTCTCCATAGCATCGCGAATGTCTTTAGGTGGATTAATATCTTGAAGTTCAACGCGATTGATTTTAACACCCCACTTATTTGTAGCGTCATCGAGTATTCCGCGAAGTTTTGAGTTGATGGTATCGCGCGATGAAAGGGTTTCATCCAGGTCCATTTCGCCGATTACGTTGCGCAGGGTGGTTTGAGTGAGCTTTTCGATGGCCTGAGGCAGGTTCTCGATTTCATAGAGGGCTTTTTCGGGCTCTACAATTTGAAAGTAGAGCAAGGCATTGATTTCGGTAACGACGTTGTCGCGGGTTATGACATTTTGTTTCGGAAAGTCAAATACGGCTTCTCTGAGGTCGATCCGTATGTTCTGTCTGTACACAGAGATGGTCTCACCTCGGGGACCTGCTACGCTGTACCTCCAGTTGATGGGCCTTGGCTGGTCGATGAAGGGTACAATTATGTTAACTCCGGAGTTGAGTGTCTTATGGTATTTACCTAGACGTTCGATGACCATTGTTTCGCTCTGGCGCACGATGATGATGCCTTTTACGGCAAAAAGAATGACGAGTATAGCAAGAAAAATAAATACGTACATGTCAAGGCAGTTTTGAGTGCAAGGTAATTACCAGTTTCTGAATGTGCTATCCATCGGCATATATTTTTGTAAAAAAATCAAGGTATTTGAAAGTACTCATTCTTATTCGCAGAGGCTATCGGGAGTATATCGGGGGCGACACTATTCAGGTGATAACTACAGCTGAATATTTAAGAAAATACGGAATAAGCGTCGAAATTGTAGAGTCGGGCGAGGCTCTAAGTGGCAGGCGATACGATATTTTACACTTTTTCAATTTAGGAAGACCTTATGACTTATATCCCTATTTGAATAGCATTCGATCTCCTCTGATCATCTCATCGTTGTTTGTTGATTACCGAGAATACGACGTGCGGGGTAGATTTTGGCCTATGCGCGATATAATGGCTTTTGTAGGTCGTGACAATGCCGAGTATCTGAAGGCTTCAACCAAAATGCTGCTCGGTCAATTGCCTTACAGCGCAAAGCAATATCTGATAGATGGACACAAAAAGGCTATTTGCAAAGTTCTTCAAAACGCCGATTGCCTGATTACGGCTACCGGTAGCGAACTTGAACGAATTTACAACTACTGCAATCTGCTCCCCGCTTTTACAGACGTCGTTCCCTTGGGAATCGACCCGATTTTTTTTACAAAAGATAATCCATGGCACAGGAGGAAAGGAATATTATCAGTCGGCCGCTTAGAAGGACTTAAAAACCAAGCCAACCTTATAAAAGCGGCTGATAATCTCGATGCACCCCTCACACTCGTGGGTAAGCCAGGTAAAAACTCCTTTTTATACAACTGGTATTTGCTCTGGCTGGCCGGCGATCGTGTTACTTTCGCAGGCTATGTGCGCCCCGAAAAGTTGCTCGATCTGTATCTGGAGCATCGCGTGCACGCACAGCCTTCGTGGTTTGAAACGACCGGATTGGCCTCGCTCGAAGCGGCTGCAGCCGGCTGTCGAATAGTGGTGACCAACAGAGGTGACACTGCCGAAGTTTTTGGCGTTTATGCCCTCTATTGCGATCCTGTAAATCTAAAGGACATTACAGAAAATCTCATGCTTGCGCTCGAAACCCCACCTGCACCGGAGCAGAGAGATTATTTTTATGAAAACTACTCTTGGGAAAAATCCACCAAAAAACTCATCGAGGTTTATCGACGTGTATTAGATAAGTAGAAGCTACATGCCTTTTCAACGATATCTCTTATTTCGAATAACTTAAGCTATTTTTAAGGGAATTGGCCTTGAGATATAAAATTCCTCTTTTTAAATTCATTTACCCCAAAAACATTTCTCAAAGAGCATCGTTTACGTTAAAAAACTTTTAATATGAAAATCATTTCCATCGTAGCATTCATTCACCTGTTTACTGGCATTCTTAGCCCATTTCTCTACCTAAATGGCTACTATGCACTTGGGTTATTTTTATTTTCTGTATCGCCGGCAGTGTTGCTCTTACTGGTGTACGTCATTTTGAAAGACAAAACGTTTGTGGCTCCTGAGTCGTACAACAACCAATGGTACCAAGACAATACACCCCTCAAATTTTCTCACATAAGCGAGTGGGAAACAGATAAATAAACTTTCAAACAGCAAAAGCCGACCCGCGGGCCGGCTCCAAAAAAGAAATTTCCAAAAATTCTTTTATGCTGTAGCCTGCTTATCCAGAACTACCTTGCCTTTGTAGTACAGCTTATCTTCGTGCCAGTAGGCTCTGTGCCACAAGTGTGCCTCGCCAGTTACATTGCAAATAGCAATAGTTGGCACCTCAGCTTTATAATGCGTTCTGCGCTTATCTCTGCGGGTTTTCGATTGTCTGCGTTTAGGGTGTGCCATGGTTATATGTATTAATTGAGTTTATTTTTCAGGTCTTTTAATTTTTCCCAACGAGGATCAGATGAAAATTCATCTATTGGCTCAATGCCCGATGCAATTTTGTCTACCTTGATTTCCGCTAATTTTCGAGTTACATCATTTTCAAATGTACCATCAGCGACACCTGGGTGAATCCGCTGAAGAGGTACAGCAAGTACAGCTGTTTCGTAAATGAACTGCGATAAATTGATCGTGTGTTCTTCGTGGGGAAGGGTCATTACTCCATCTTCTTCATCGATGTAAACTGGACCAAATTTTACGACCAATTTCCAGTCGCCTGATATGTCGAGATCAAACGGTTCGGTGCTGATATCGCAATCAACTTCTACTTTGCCACCTACCTGAAAACCAAACACAAGCATGTTTGGTTTCTTTTCCATTACCACCTTACAGGTTAGGCGGGCATTTCTGAAGTCTTGAGTGGCATAGTGTTCAAAGTAGGCATCGTCAAGGGTATATTCAAAATGATGAACGCCTATCTTCATGCCAATAAATGGCACATCAAACTCTTTTAACCAGCGTTCATCTTTTTTTGACATCTTTCAAGTAGTTAAAAATGAGCCTTCTTTTTTGTTGTTGCCTCGGTTTTTAAAGGGCTGCAAAAGTAGTAAATGATGCGCTAATTTATGTGGTCACAAGAGTTGGATTGTAAATTTAACACTTTAATGCTCAGAGCATCACTTTAATCAAATTTTTTGACATAAAAGTGGCAGTATGGAGTAGTGCCTTTAGTGTCGTAGTAATTCTGATGGTAATCCTCGGCGGGGTAGAATTCGCCTGCCGGAGTTACCTCAGTTACTACCTTATGCCCTTTGCTGCGAAGGATTTCAATGAGTTTTTCGGTTATTTTCTTTTGTTCCTCGTTTAAATAAAAGACCGCACTTCGGTACTGGTGGCCAATGTCAGGTCCTTGTCTGTTTAATTGACCTGGATCATGCGTTTCAAAAAACACTTTACAAATGGTTTCAAAATTCACTTTCAATGGATCATATATGACCTCTACAGCCTCAGCATGACCAGTAGTGCCGGTACATACTTGCTTGTAAGTGGGGTTGGGCACATGTCCGCCGGTGTATCCACAGCGAGTACTGACCACGCCTGGTATGCGCTTCAAATGGTATTCGGTGCCCCAAAAGCAGCCTGAGGCCAATATGGCTCGTTCGTATTTTTTGTCGTTCATCTTCTGAGCATTTAGAGTAAGGACTGAAAGGGTGAGCAAAGAAAACAGCTTTTTCATCTACATTTGTTTATACATTTATTAAACCACCTCTCGGGCTGCTTGTTTTCATGTAGCATCTTAATAGACCATTGAGCAATCTAATTTCCGTTGTTTGGTACAAACGAGATTTAAGAATTCACGACCATTGCCCACTGCGAGAGGCATTACAGGCCGGTTATCCCGTTTTAGCTCTTTGGATTGCAGAAGCATCTTTGGTCGAACATCCTGATTATAGCGTAAGGCACTTCGCCTTTCAACTGCAATCGGCACTTGAGGTTAAGAAGAAACTTGCAGAAAAAGGCATCACCCTATGGATTGCTCATGGATACGCTTTGGAGATTTTCAAGTTTATCCAATCTCACTATGGAATACACACAGTGTATTCACATCAAGAAACTGGGGTGCGCACCACATACGAAAGAGATCTTCAGCTTGCGGATTACTTCTGTTCCGTTGGCATCCGTTGGAAAGAATATAGGCAATTTGGCGTAATCCGAGGCCTGCGGCACAGGAAGAATTGGGATACAAAGTGGAAAGAATTTATGCGTGCCGGGTGTTGCACACCTGATTTTTCGACATATTCTTTTCCAGCGATTGATGCACAGCATCCATTTGAAATACCGACAACTCTGCGCAAAAAATGGCTTAATGAATCTAAAAACTATCAACCAGCGGGGGAAGACGCTGGTATTTTGACATTAAAAACTTTTTTAGATAGTAGATATTACTCGTATAGCCGTCATATTTCTAAACCAGAGGAGAGCCGCAACAGCTGTAGCCGCCTTTCTCCCCATTTAGCTTGGGGTACAGTCAGTTTGCGACGCGTGTATCAAGAGGCAATGGAAGTGTACAAGCAACCGCAATCAGCCAAATTTCCGCTTCGAGCATTTATAAGCAGGCTTCATTGGCATTGTCACTTCATTCAAAAATTTGAATCGGAAGACCGAATAGAATTTGAACACGTAAACCGCGGATACCAAGCGATGCCCTACGAGTTCAATCCGACTTTGGTAAAAGCCTGGGAAGAGGGACTCACGGGGTTTCCGCTGGTAGATGCCTGTATGCGCTGTGTGCACTCTACAGGATATCTGAACTTTCGAATGCGCGCTATGCTAGTCTCTTTTCTTACGCATTACCTGTTTCACGACTGGCGAACGGGAGTACATCACCTGGCGCAACAGTTTCTCGACTTTGAACCGGGCATTCACTATCCGCAGTTTCAGATGCAGGCCGGAGTAACAGGCATCAATACCATTCGCATATACAATCCGGTAAAACAGTCTTTGGAACACGATCCTCATGCTCATTTCATCAAAAAATGGGTGCCCGAGTTAGCTCAGCTGCCGGCCCCTCTTGCTCATGAACCTTGGAAAACTGCCCCGATGGATGAACTCATGTACAACTTTCGCTACGGAATAGATTACCCCAAACCGATAGTTGATCTATCGACCGGCTATAAGCGAGCTCAGAAGCTGCTTTACGAAGCTCAGAAATGGCCGCAAGTGATGGAAGAAAATCAAAGAATTTTAGCAAGACACACTACCCAATCGCGCAACATCGATAGACGAACAGATGAAATTTTAGGAGAAGATTGACTTTTTTATAATATTAACATTTTATTTGCAAGAAAAATACCTGATATGCAAACTAATATTCTCACAGAAGTTTTTTTGCCTATTTCACTGGCCATCATAATGCTTGGAATGGGGCTGGGCCTTACGTGGGACGATTTTGCGCGCATCGTAAAGTTTCCAAAATCCGTGGCTGCCGGTTTGGTCAATCAGTTGCTATTACTGCCAATAGTAGGGCTATTGATCGTTAGCACCGTTCCGATCTCTAAGGAGTTAGCAGTAGGAATGATGGTACTTGCCGCATGCCCCGGTGGAGTTACTTCCAACCTAATTACCCACCTAAGCAGGGGGAATACCGCGCTGTCAATCACTCTGACGGCCATCACCAGTGTAATTACCATTTTCACGATTCCTTTTATCGTAAATTTCAGCCTTGACTTTTTTATGGGCAAAGAGGCAAACATCGAATTGCCAGTCGGTAAGACAATGGTACAGATCTTCGGAGTTGCGCTGGTACCTGTAGCCATTGGTATGTTTATACGCAAAAAGGCTCCTGCATTTGCTGAGAAGGCAGACAGACCTGTGCGCATTTTTTCAGCAGTCATTTTTGCCCTAATCATTTTAGCTGCGATTCTTAAGGAGAGACAAAACTTGCCGGAATACTTCCGAACTGCCGGATTGGCCGCATTGCTTCTGAACTTGGCAACCATGGCCCTTGGCTGGTTTGCCGGCTCAATTACTAGAATTCCCTTTGAAGACAAAATTTCTATCGTTATCGAATCGGGCATTCAAAACGGCACACTCGGAATTATGATTACTGCTACTTTACTTGAAAATCCGGCTATGACCGTGGCACCTGCCCTTTATTCGCTCATCATGTTTATGACCGGAGGGTTGCTTATATTTGGATTTTCAAGGAAAGGACGACATGCTGAGGCCTAATATCCATTTGGATTATAAACCATTTTTACAAATACTATTGATTTTCTTTAAAAATGAAACCCCGTCATCACGACGGGGTTTCTTCGTCAGAGCACACAAGAAGGAGGGGAAAACTGAAGCCAGGGGATGCTATTAATGGAATTGCTCTGACTCAGTACTACCTGCCAAGGCAAGTGTAGATGCACTGCCTGCTGTTATGATGTTTTGAATGGTGTCGAAGTAACCTGTACCTACAAATGCTTGATGCTTTACTGCTCTATAGCCGAGGCGCTCATTTTCAAATTCACGCTGCTGAAGGCGGCTATAAGCAAGCATGCCCTCTTCGCGATAAGCAGTTGAAAGCTCAAACATGCTGTTGTTAAGCGCATGCCAACCTGCCAAAGTGATGAACTGGAACTTGTAACCCATTTCTGCCAAATCTTCGCGGAAGGTGCGCATTTGTTTTTCTGAGAGTTTTGCAGCCCAGTTAAATGAAGGTGAGCAGTTGTATGCCAGCAATTTGCCAGGATATTTGCTGTGAATACCTTCAGCGAATTGGCGAGCTTCTTCGAGAGAAGGCTTAGAGGTCTCACACCAAATTAGATCAGCGTAAGGTGCATAAGCCAATCCGCGGGCAATGGCCTGCTCAATGCCGTTGCGAACACAGTAAAATCCTTCAGAGCTGCGTTGGCCAGTGATGAAAGGCTGGTCACGAGGATCTATGTCGCTGGTGAGCAGATTGGCAGCATCGGCGTCAGTACGGGCAATGATGATGGTAGGCACATCGAGCACATCGGCCGCAAGGCGAGCCGCTACCAACTTATTAATAGCCTCTTGCGTAGGAACAAGCACTTTACCACCGAGGTGACCACATTTTTTAGCTGATGACAATTGGTCTTCGAAGTGTACCCCAGCAGCACCGGCAGCGATCATTGCCTTCATTAATTCGTAAGCATTCAGATTGCCACCAAAACCCGCCTCTGCATCGGCTACTATAGGCACCAACCAATCGATAGATGTATCTCCATTCATCCAGTGGATCTGATCGGTGCGCAGCAGAGCGTTATTAATACGGCGAACCAGTTCCGGAACAGAATTTACCGGATACAGTGATTGATCGGGATATACTTCACCGGCAGTATTGTTGTCGCCGGCTACTTGCCAGCCTGAACAGTAAATGGCTCGAAGACCAGCTTGCACTTCCTGGATGGCTTGATTGCCAGTGAGAGCTCCTAAACCTGATACCACGGGCAGAGTATTCAGGTCGTTCCATAAGCGCTCAGCCCCACGACGTGCCAGGGTATATTCTATTTTTACGGAGCCGCGCAGATTTACTACATCTTCGGCTGAATATGGGCGCGTAATTCCAGCCCAACGCTTGTTAGTAGCCCAGTCTATTTTCAGGGCTTCGATTGCTTGCTGTCTGTTCATAGGTTTGGGGGGTTTTTGTTTGGTTTTTATTTAGAATTATTTGTGTTTTTAAGGTAAAAATTCGTAAGCCGGAAGGGTTAAAAATTCAGTAAATTCTTCGTCGAGCACCAGCTGATCGAGAATGCACTCAGCCACGCGGAAGCGACCTGAAGCAAAGCGCGTCTCACCAAGCATTTCTTTTATTTTTGCCAGTTCTTCTTTCTTAAGTTTTTCGTACATATACTCAGTAAACTCAATACCTTCAGAAGTAACTACCTTAAAGTGGAGCCATTGCCAAAGCTGAGCCCTTGAGATTTCAGCCGTTGCCGCATCTTCCATCAAATTGTAGATGGCGGCCGCACCAGTGCCGCTGAGCCAGCTTTCAATGTAAAGAAGGGCCACGTTTATATTGTGACGAATGCCTTTTTCAGTTACGACAAGAGGCGGTGGAGATAGCAGATCAGTGGCTGTAAAATCATACTCCGGCTTGACTTTATGGATTTGATTGGGCTCGGGCATATATTGATCAAAAACTTCTTTGGCTACTTGTACCAAGCCCGGATGGGCTACCCAGGTTCCATCGTGGCCATTGAGCACTTCGCGAAGCTTGTCTTTGCGCACTTTTTCAAAGGCTGCCTGATTTTCAGCCTCATTGTCCTTTACTGGAATAAAGGCCGACATACCGCCCATAGCATGCACCCCTCTTCGATGGCACACTTGTACCACATATTTAGAATATGCATCCATAAAGGGCGTTTCCATTGTTACCAGAGCTCGATCAGGCAGGATGAATTGCTTGTGGGTTTTAAGCTTTTTGATGTAGGAAAAGATGTAATCCCAGCGACCACAGTTTAAGCCAGCGGAGTGTTCACGGAGTTCATAAATAATTTCGTCTGCTTCGAAGGTAGCTAATATCGTCTCAATGAGTACAGTTGCCTTAATAGTGCCACGCTTTAAGCCTAAATAGTCTTCTGAAAAATTAAACACATCGTTCCACCAGCGGGCTTCGAGGTGGCTTTCTAGTTTTGGCAAGTAAAAGAAAGGTCCAGATCCGTTTTCTATGCTTTTCAACGCATTGTGAAAGAAGTAAAATCCAAAATCGACCAAAGACCCAGAAGCGCAGTTTGAGCCGTATTTCAAATGTTTTTCTGGTAAGTGAAGCCCGCGAGGGCGAACAAATAACACGGCAATTTTATCATTTAGAACATATTTCTTGCCATTGGGAGCAGTAAAATCTATTTGACGACGTACAGCATCATAGAGGTTCACTTGACCTTCGTACACGTTTTGCCAAGTCGGCGAGTTGGCATCTTCAAAGTCGGCCATAAATACATTGGCTCCGCTGTTCAGCGCGTTGATGATCATTTTTCGATCAACGGGACCGGTGATTTCTACCCGGCGATCTGCAATAATGTCAGGTACAGGAGCAGCCTTCCAAAAATCTACCCGAATAGGGTGTGTGTGAGGCAAAAAGTCAGGAAGTGCTCCATTGTCTATTTCTTTCTGGCGCTTGCGTCGCATAGTTAGGAGTGCCAAGCGACGATCATTAAACTCATGGTGGAGTGCATCCACAAAGGCCATTGCCTCTTTGCTAAAGATATGAGCAGCCTCAAGTGGCAGAGGGGCAATAAGGGCGAGTTGGGAGGTTTTGTTTGTGACCATGTGATTTTCAATTTGTAAAATCATCGACACAAAGATAAAAACGAAAATTTCTAATTAGCGAAATTTCGCTATTTATTTTTTTTCGATTTTCCGGAATTTTTCATAAAAACGTAGATTTTTAAAGTCAAATAGTACTTTTGTGCTATGTATAAGCTTACGGAAGATAAAATACGTCTGATTTTCGGCCTTAAGGTGCGCCATCTACGCACAGAGCAAAACCTCTCATTACAGGAAGTAGCAGATAAAAGTGGACTTTCAGTATCTTATATAAATGAAATTGAAAAAGGAAAAAAATACCCTAAAACCGATAAAATAGCTGATTTGGCTGAAGCCCTCGGCACAACTTACGACCAACTCGTCAGTACCCGACTGCCCCGATCACTTGCTCCATTAGTCGACATTTTCAATTCGGGTATTCTCGATGAGCTTCCTTTCGAACACTTCGGGATTGATTATCAAAAATTTGTGGAAATCATCACCCAATCGCCCGCTAAAATCAGTGCATTTATTTCCACTTATATCGATATAGCCCGCAATTACGACCTCAATAAAGAGAAATTTCTCTCAGCGGCCTTGCGCTCTTATCAGGAGCTTCACGACAATTACTTCCCTCAACTTGAGAAAGAAACCGAACTCTGTGCCCGACACTTTCAGATACCACTGGATGCCGCTGCTAATTGGGAATTTCTGAAAGACATACTCACAAAACAGTTTGGCACTATCGTCACCGAATTGAATACTACGTCCGAAACAAACGTCTTACAGCAGCTTCGTGCACTCTATTACCCAGATCGCAATGAACTTTCCATTCATCCTGGCCTTCACCCGTATCAAAAAGCGTTTATTCTCGCCAAAGAAATCGGATATCATTGGTTAAATCTCCCCCTCCACGAACGTGTGTATTATTACAAAGATTGGAACTCCACTAAAACTTTTGATCAAGCGCTAATAAACTTTCAGGCGTCCTATTTTGCAGGCGCACTCCTCTTACCTCTGCAAGCATTTTGCAGCGATGTATCGTATTTGCTTGAGTCAATGGAATTTCCAGGTGAATTTCTGGAGTCGATGCTTCGCAAATGGAATACCTCGCCTGAAACCCTTATGTACAGGCTTACCAACATCCTTCCGGGGCGATTCGGGCTTCAAAAAATGTTCTTCTTTCGATTTAATCAAGACGGTCATCGTCAGAGCTTTCACTTGTCAAAAGAGCTACATCTGGGCAATAAACACCAACCACATGGCAATGAAAGTGGTGAACACTACTGTAGGCGTTGGATGAGTATTAAAATTTTTAACGAGCTAAGCCAGGAGAAAAAACAAGCTCTCGGTGTCCAAAAGTCACATTACATCGACTCAGGCCTCGAATACATCGTTATATCTTGGGCAAGAGAAACCCTCTCAAAACCTTTTAGCCGCACCTCTATCAGTATAGGACTTGAAATCAACAACGAAACTCGAAAGAAAATACGCTGGATTGACGACCCCAACATACCCACACATAAAGTAAATGTGACCTGCGAACGCTGTCGCCTCGACCCCTGCGAAGAACGAGCTGCAGAACCAAAAATTTACCGTAAACTCAAAGAAATTCAATCCATCAAACAACTTTTGCAATCTGAAGGTCTCATTAAAGAATGAAAAACCATTCACAAGCTAAACCCGTTCCAAGCTTCAAAGTACCTAAATGGATTCCGATAACCATTCGGATGTTAGAAAAATTTTCTCCAAATTTGGCCTTGAAGCTTGCTTTAAAAATTTTCTTCAGGCCGATTCCGTTTAATACTCCTCCAGTAGAACGCAAATGGCAACATAAAGCTCTTCAGAAAACGCTGTATGTCGGTAATATGCCCTTCACTGTATACAGATGGGGCAAAAAGGGGCCAAAAGTCTTGCTCGTTCACGGTTGGAGTGGAAGGGGTACTCAATTTTACAAGCTCATAAAAAAACTCCTTAAACAAGGCTATCAGGCCTTTGCAGTTGACGCTCCGGGACATGGCAGATATCCTGCAAAAAAGACTGACTTACTTAAGTTTATTCAGGCAGTTGAGACTGTTCACTCAGAATATGGACCTTTCTACGCACTGGTTGGCCATTCATTGGGAGGTGTGGCCATTTCAAATGCAATAATGAGAGGTGTACCCGCTCAAAAATTGGTCGTAATCGGTTCACCTGCCCTCATCAGCAATACCGTTAAAGATTTTTGCGTAAGAATTGGGGTTTCTAAAAAAATAGAAGATGCTCTGATGAAAAAGCTAAAAGAAATTTATGGTGACAACATACAACAATATTCATTAGCAGAAGTGGTTACCAAGCTCAGCATCCCAGGCTTGATCGTACACGATACCGATGATGAAGACGTCAACTATTCAGAAGCTCAAATCGTACATCAAAATTGGCCGGGTAGCCGGTTGCTTACTACTTCCGGTTTGGGCCATCGCAAAGTACTTAGAGATAAACATGTTAATAAGAAGATCATCCGTTTTCTCGAGAAAGACATTCACTTGCGTTCGATGACCAACGAGCAGATTCAACAACTTTTTATTAAAAACAAAAAAAAGTTTGATAATCAATAAATAAAAAGAAAAGCTGCCTTGATTATTACAAAAACACCCTTCAGAATCAGTTTTGTAGGCGGTGGCTCTGACTTGCGTTCCTTCTATAGCAGACGCAAGGGTGCAGTACTCAGTACTACGATTAATAAATACATGTACATCAGCAGCCACGATTTTTTTGAACCCGATAAAATCCGCACAAAATACTCTGTGACCGAAACTGTGAGCTCCGTAGCAGAATTAAAACATCCCATTCTTCGCACGGTACTAACTCAGCTTCAGATTTCCGGCGGAGTGGAAATCAGCAGTATAGCTGATGTTCCATCCGGTACAGGCATGGGGTCTTCATCTTCCTTCACTGTCGGAGTACTACACAATCTAATGGTTCGCCAACAGAATATTGTGACTAAAGAAAAGCTCGCAGCCGGAGCTTGTGAAGTAGAAATAGACATCCTTGGCGAACCCATTGGCAAGCAAGATCAATATGCAGCTGCCTACGGAGGGCTTAATCTCATTGAATTTCTGCCCGACGAGTCGGTACGTGTTACGCCACTATATTTAAAACCTGAAAACAAAAAGGCATTAGAAGAGCACCTTGTACTCTTCTACATAGGTAGCCAGCGTAGTGCCAGTGCAATATTATCTGAACAAAACAAAAACACGGCAAGTCAGATCGAGAAGTTCAATGCGCTCTGTCAAATGGCCGACATGGCTGAGGAGCTCTACTGTAGACTATTAGAAGGCGATTTGGAGTCGATGGGCCATTTGCTGCATAAAAATTGGCAGCTCAAGCGCCAGTTAGCCGGAGGAATTTCAAATCCAACCATAGATGAAATTTATGACACTGCCTTAAAAGCAGGAGCTTTGGGCGGAAAATTGCTTGGAGCCGGAGGCGGTGGCTTTATGTTGTTTTTTATTTCACCTCATCGAAAAAATCGCCTCATCGAAACCCTAAATCGGCTAAGACACTTCCCCTTCCACTTTGAAAATGAAGGATCTAAGCTCATTTATTTTGGCGATTGATCTTCATCCTTTTTAAACGAGAGCACATATTCGCGCAGAATAGCAAAGTCAGGCTTAAAACGCCAGATATACGCCTTACTATCTGGATGTACATATCGCAATAAAAGCATGAACGAGCCTACTGTTGTGATGGTGTACGAAATTGTATTTACTGCAATGGCTCCAAACAGGCCAAAATGTTTAATAAAAAAACTGCTCAAAGTAGCAACGGGTACAAATGCAGTCAGTGAAATCAAAAAATTGGCGACAAACATGCCTCTGCCAGCTATATAATGTGAGTATACCATGCCGGCAGCGAGTATAGCCACAGCCGGAGTCATTGCCAGAAGCCACTTTGCAACACCTGAGAAATCTTTACCTAGAAAAATTAGAAAAAAACTATTGGGTAAAAACGCCAAAACGAGCATAGCAACCGCACTCATTAAACCTACCCAACGGGCCGTTACAAACGTGATGATCCCAGCATTCACATCCCTACCTGATTGTGATACACGCGAATAGACCACCAGGCTTGCGCTTTTAGCCAACAGCCATATGCCTTCACCTAACTGTACTACTGTAGAAAAAATTCCTACAGCACCGGTACCCAGCCACTTATCGAGGAAAAAATACGTAAATCGATAATTCAGTTGCTGAATCAGGTTGCCGATCTGAATGTGAAATCCATCTTTTAACAACCGAAAGACAACCTCAAAATTCAATCGAAACGAAAATTTTTCACTTTTTACGTCGGGCCACAAAAAGATAAAAGAAAGCAACCATTGTGCTGCCGCTCCTAAGCTTAACGACAAAAAATACTGGCGGACATCAGGACGGAAAAGATGGTATTGAATAACCAGCGAAGCGATCAAAACCCCATTTACCGAAAGTGAAGCAGCATTATGAAGGTGAATTTTATCGCGACCCACCAGCAGATATTGCTGTGCCCATCCGGTAGCATAAAAAAATACTACTACAGCCAGATATCTTACATCCGGAAGTACCTCCCTCCATAATGCTGAGGTAACACCCAAAATACCTAAACCCACCATAGCCCAGACATAAGCTCCAGTGAGAAGTTCAGAAACCTTGTAGCGCGGAGCATAGTACACCATAGCCGATCCTCCAAGCAGATTTCCTATCATTAAAAATATGCTCACCCACAGATTAAAAAGAGCTGTTTCTCCCACACCTTCACTGCCAATAAAGTGTGCGTTAATCGACAATATTAAAAGACCAAGGAACGCTGAAATAGCCCGTGTGGCTGTAGTCTGAAACAGCTTTTTAATCATCGCATCAAGTGCTGATATCTACTTAAAATTTCTCTGCCTACTGAGGCGTAGCTAAAGTAGGTAGATGAATAGGCCCTTAATGCTTCGGGAACATATTTTTCAGCATTTTCTAAAAAGTACTTCATCGCTTTTGCAAGGTCATGCTCTTCAGCTGAGTTGACAAGGATACCTTGCTCTGCTGTAAGCCATTCCTTTATACCCCCCACATCGCTGGAGATTACAGGTATTCCGCAAGCCCAAGCTTCTGGTATTACACAAGGAAAATTTTCATACATGCTATAAAGCACCAAACAGCGCGATGCATTGAAATAAACCGATACTTCCTGAGCTGACAGTTCACCAAAAAATGTCACAGAACCTCGGATACCAAGCTCCTCAGCAAGTTTTATAAGAGGGGTACAATCGCCGTCGCCCCCCATAGCCATGATAGCCTTTGGATATACTTGAAGAACTTTAGAAAATTGCCTTAAAATGACATTAGGCCTCTTGTGTATTAAATCAAGGGTGGAGAGATGGATGAAGTCATATTTTTTCTGAACGCCAGGCAGTTGCTTAAATACCTCCACATTCACCGCATTTGGAACGACATATGTGGGCAAGTTGACTTTCAAAGTCGATTCCATGGCTTGACTTAAATGGCGTGAAACTGGCTGAAATTCATTTATATACCTTGCAGCCCATCTCATTAGCCTCTGTTTCCAAAGCGGTAGTTTGTAAAAGTTGCCGTTGTGATATCCCGTCCAATGCTCAATGCACAGTATGGGTTTTTTCAGTAGCCATTTGACAAGAAAAACTGTCCAATATGATTCGTGAAAAACATTTAAATGCACAAGGTCGGTTGGAGGGTATCTTTTTAAAAGTAGCCTAATCAAAAGGAAGAACAACTGAATTTTACCAAAAAAACCAGGGGCATAATACATGTGTACTCCAGAAAGATGACTTTCAGAGAAAAATTCAATTTCAGTGGCTCTCTTTGAATTTTTATAATAATGAAACACAAAAATCTCAGAATGCTGACTGGCTACCTCAGCATGTCTTTTTACAAAATTGCCTAAAGTAGAGTGGAGCCTGCAGGGGTACCAGGGTGTAATCCAAAGTACTCCTGGTCTCTTCTTTATATTCGCAGAAGCTGTCGAAGATAAACTGCCCATTTCCTTTCAACTAATCGGGCAAAAGCACGACTTTTACCGCATTCGATGGCATTTCCGCAATATCGATCAACATGTTTATCCAAGCCCTGCCATAGCGACAGTAATACTGACCGGCGTTTTCATACCGCTCTTGCAACACCCCACTTGGAAATACCTGTTGATTAACGGTTTCCAATTTTTCAGCAATCCATTCATATTTTCGCATCTCAGCATTCAGCACTTTGTTTTTCAATTTTTCTAAGCCTTTTAAGTGCCTTGTTTTCTGGGCCTCAGAAGCTGACTGAAGTGTAAAATCGACAGACGCTACATATGAGGTTATTTTTTCGTACAGATTTTCTACCTCTTCGGCAAAAAATGCAAACTGCCCTTCAGTAGCTGAGCTGCGTCTAACGATGTTTTTTAGAACAATTCTGGGTGAGACAAATAAATTCTCAAGCGACAAATTGCTCTTTTCAAAGAATTTTAGTGATTTTTTTTCGAGCATTAAAAAGGAATTGCGAAGCAACAAGATAGGCATTGGCACCTGGTGTGCGACAAACATATCCTTGAGCTGTAGCCAGTAGGCAAGCTCATTTGCCCCTCCTACATATGCCAGATTAGGAAGTACAAATTCCTGATAGAGAGGCCTTGTCACCACATTTGGGCTGAAGCGCTCTGGGTAATTTTCGATTTCACGCTCCAATTCATATGCGCTCCACTGGAAAATGCCTGCTGAGTAAGAAGTATCCTTGTTTTTTACGATGCGTAATCTACCTGATTGGCTGAGGTAGAAAAAGTTGATTTCTCTCGGATTTACTTGTGTAAACCAAAGCTTTCCAAGCTGTTCAGAGGTAGATTTTACTGCTCTGGCCGAGGTTTGGTTCAGTATTTCTTCTTTAATGATAAATCGAAAAGACTTTTTTAGCTCCGGATCGTCGCCGTCTATTATCATAACACCACATTCACCAAGCAGTGCATGTACCAAACGGCGTGTTGCTACAGCAAGATTGGGGGCATCGAGATAGGCATTTTTAAGCAGTTCGATCCATTCGGCAGTGTAAGTATTATGAGGTTTAAGAAAATCAGAATAGGCCTCCAAAACCTTGTGAAAATCATCAAGAGGCAGCCTGCCTACCGGCATCCCGGCAGTATCTCGATTCCACTGAAAGCGAACTTGATGGTGATGAAAATGATTGATTTCTTCGAAATCGTGGTCTTCGCTAGCCATCCAATACACCGGCACAAAGTGAAAGTCAGGATAAAGCTTCTTTAGACGCTTTACCATACTGAGTGTGCTGATGATTTTATACAAAAAGTACAGCGGGCCTGTATGTATACACAATTGATGGCCAGTGACTACAGTAAAAGTGTTGGGTGAAAGAAGTGATTGTATGTGAAAGTGAAGTTTTGAACTTTCATCTATGGCAATACCGGCGGCCCGATATTGGCACTCGATGGCATTTTTTAGTATAGCCCTTCGCTCAGCCGTGAATTCCAGTTGCTTTTCTAAGATTTGACTATAAAAGTCCTTATCTGAGAAGTGGCGATTGTAGTACGGGATTAGTTCTTGATTGCCAGAGATATATTCAAGCGTGAGGGATGGCAGTATGCCTGTCTTTGCGAAGGGAATTGACTCAACTACCACGGAGGCTGACAGGCTCGGATCAATAGACATCATTACACAAAAGTAAAAAGAATAGCCGATCATCACGGCCGGCTACTCGAATCAACACACCATGAAAAGACTATTTCTTTCTGGAAGCAAAAGCTATGATTTTGTCGCTTAACGGATCGGTCATACTTCCAAAATCTTCTACCCAACTGCCGTTTTCGTCAATCAGGAATTTGTGAAAATTCCAACGTACGCTGGCATCAGATTTACCATTTAAATCTTTTCTTGTAAGCCACTGATATACAGGATGCGGATTGCTGCCTTTTATAGAAACTTTTTCCATCAGCTGGAAGGTGACCCCGTAATTTTTTTCGCAAAACGACTTAATCTCTGTCGCAGTGCCCGGTTCCTGTCCACCAAAATCGTTACACGGAAAAGCAAGTATTACAAAGTTTTTGTCTTTGTAATCGTCAAAGAGTTTTTGAAGTTTTTTGTATTGGGGAGTAAAACCACATTCTGAAGCCACATTTACGATGAGCACACGTTTTCCTTTTAAGCTACTAAAGGAAAAATCCTTGCCGTCAATGGTTTTGGCCTTCAAATCGTAAAAAGATGTAATAGAAGATGGTTGCATACTTTTGGAAAAAGAGGACAAATAATTTTTTAGCCCTGAGGCTATCAATACCGAAAATGAAAAAGATAAAGCAAGTGGCACAGCAACTTTTGTCATAGTTTTTGTTTTCAATACACTTTTCTAAATCGATAGGTTCATAAATCAATGCGATTTTTTCAACAGTTTTAGCAAATCTTATCTGTCGAATTTTTCTTCATTTGTTTTTTAATTCAAAAATCGTGGATATAAAGTTTTTCAAATATCAAGGTACTGGTAATGATTTTATCTTGATCGACAACCGAAATGAAATATTTCGAAAAGAAAAAGACTTAATTTCCAACATGTGCCACAGGCGATTTGGAATAGGTGCCGACGGACTGATTTTGCTCGAAAACGACGAAGAAGCAGATTTTAAAATGGTGTATTACAATTCAGATGGCAAAGAGAGCTCCATGTGTGGTAATGGCGGAAGGTGTATTGTTGCTTTTGCTAAATTGCTAGGTTTGATCGATAAAAACACCACTTTCAGGGCAATCGATGGATTGCATAAAGCCTGGATTTTCGACGATGTGGTGAGTCTTGAACTGCACGTGAAGGCTCAGCCTATCCGCGATTCAAACGGTTATTTTATACACACAGGATCACCCCACCTAGTGGTGCCTGTAGCTGATCCCGAACAAGTTTTCGTAGAAAGGGAAGGCCGCATCCTTAGATATGATCCACGTTATGAAACTACGGGAGGTGTGAATGTAAACTTTATGTCAGTGCCCAATGAAAATTTAACAATTTACGTCCGTACCTATGAACGAGGAGTAGAAGCTGAAACGCTGAGTTGTGGAACAGGCGTAACAGCAGCTGCATTAGTCGCCTCTGAAATCTATGGAATCAACGAATCAGTGACTATAGTCACAAAAGGTGGTACATTAAAGGTCGGTTTTTCAAAGAATGGTAATATTTTTGAAAATGTTTCGTTAACGGGCGAAGCTAAATTTGTATTCGAGGGTAAATACTGGATATTGTGATGGTTAACTTTATAGATAAATTAGATATTCGCGCCCCGGAGCCACCAGATCTTCCATTTTTAATCAAGTTGGAAAACGACCGGCTCAATTGGTGGGTGAGCGATACCATCTCACCCTGGAGTCATTATACGTTGAAAAAATATCTTGAAAATTCTGGACAAGACATCGCTGTAACAGGTCAGCAACGGTATGTTGTGTATTCTGAAAATTACAGGATTGGTCTAATCGACTTTTACGACTACCATCCACTACACCAGCGCGCAGCCATAGGTGTAATCATAGCCGAAGAGTTTCGAAGAAAAGGATTTGGCACTTAGGCGATTGAATTAATAATTAAGCACGGTAAAACATTTTTGGGGCTTCATCAGGTATATGCAGAAATACCTGAATTTAATGAAGCAAGCATTCGGTTATTTGAAAAATGTGGATTTGAACGCACAGGCATACACAAAGAGTGGATTCGAAAAGAGGGCAAGTTTTTTGATGTGTATTTTTATCAGAAATTCTTGATGTATTAGACTCAGAGAATCTGAAAATCCTCGTTGAATTGATCTTAGCGGAAATGTAGTTTGTACTAATGTATTGGATTCCAAGACTTCTCACATTTGTTTCTCTCTTCTCCATAGCCATATTTTATTTTTCATGCAATACTTCGCCCAAGGATGAAAAAAGTAGCTTTGAAAATCTCTTTTGGGCAAAAGGCGATACTCTGAAATATGTGGGTATTGAGACCTGTAAAAATTGTCATTACGACATTTTTTCTACCTTCATACATACGGGTATGGGAAGTAGCTTTGGCCTTGCAGACAACCAAAAGTCAGCCATCCCCACTGACGTAAACGCTATTTACGATTTCTATTCCGACTACTGGTATAAGCCTTATTTCGACCGAGAAAGATTAAAGCTTTTAGAATTTCGACTGAAGGGTACTGATACCATTTACCAAAAAATCACAGAAATCAGCTACATCATCGGCTCTGGCCATCACACCAATTCTCACATAATCGACTGTAATGGATATCTCTTTCAAGCGCCTTTCACCTTTTACACTCAATCGGGCAAACTCGACCTTCCACCCGGATATGAAGGAGGTCACAACAGCCGCTACAGCCGCCCTATAGGTCTGGAATGTATGAGCTGTCACAACGCCATGCCTATCGGCTTTGTAAAGGGAAGTGAAAACAAGTTTGAGCAAATGCCGATGGGCATTGACTGCGAGCGCTGTCACGGCCCCGGCAGTGGTCATGTAGCCAAAATATTGAATGGCAATATCACTGATACTTCCAAGATGCCCGATTACAGCATCGTAAACCCCAAAAGATTGCCTGTAAAACTGCGTTTTGAACTCTGTCAGCGGTGCCATCTACAAGGAAATGCTGTGTTGGCAGAGGGAAAATCCTTTTTTGACTTCCGACCTAGCATGATGCTTCGGGAGGTAATGGATGTTTATCTACCGAGATATGAGGACGACGACCACTTTATAATGGCTTCGCATGCTGACAGATTATCGCAGAGTAAGTGTTTTACCAAATCGAATAACAAAATGGACTGCACTACCTGTCATAATCCACATGTGAACAGCCGTATGCTTGGGGATAAATACTTTAATAAAAAATGCCTATCGTGTCACACATCGAATAATTGTAAAGAAAAAACCTCACACCGAAAAGCAGCAGATAACAATTGCGTTTCATGTCACATGCCTGTATCGGGCAGCATCGATATACCGCACGTAACGATACACGACCATAAGATTGGCATTCACAAAAAACTGAGCAACAAGCAAAAAGCTGAAAAAATTATAGCACTTCAAGCCATAAATAATCCCACCCCTACCCTGCGAAGCAAAATTAATGCATACCTCCAGCAATTCGAACGCTTCGAAGCAATGCCTTGGTATCTCGACAGTGCTGCATTACTCCTAAAAGATGTCGATATACAAAACTACATAAGAGAATGGATTCATCTGAGTTTTTTGCGAAACGATGGACAATTGTTCAAAAATCTTTTTCCTACTGTTCTAAGATTAATAGAAAATGAAGCCTTTAATACTACTACCTTTAGCAATGAAAATGCATGGTTTTGGTACAGAATAGCGCATTTAACTTCAACAGTATATGGAAATAAGGAAGCACTGAAATTTTATCAAAAAGCTTATCAACTTGCCCCATACCATTACGATTTTAAAATAAAATACGCTCTATCTTTAGCAAAAAATGGAGATAATGAAAGCGCATTGCGACTGCTGCATGAAGTGCATCAATCCTTACCTCATTTACACGATGTAAGCAGCAATATTGGTTATCTTCTCATGCTTAAAAAAGAATATAAAGCAGCTGAAAATTTTCTTTTAAAATCGCTCGTTGAAAAACCAGACTACGCTATAGGATACCGAAATCTCATCAACCTATACAACACCACCAAACAACAGAAAAAAATTGCAGATTTAAAACAAAAACTCAGAGTTCATCTGCCCGAACTTTACACAGAATTTCAATCCATACTTCCATGAAATTTTTAAAATATGTCTTTAGCATCGGATTTATAGTATCACTTGCTGTGTTAGCATTTTACTTTTATGTTTTCCAAACAAAAAATATTGTTAAAAAATCATTTGATTTATATATACCTACTGGAGCCGATTACTCTGTAATCTTAGATAGCTTAAGGCAAAATGGTGTATTAAAAGATCTACGAAGTTTTGATTTCGCTGCAAGATTAATGAAGTATCCTGCATTAGTAAAACCTGGTAAATACCATATTACAGACAATTTAACCAATAAAGAGCTCATTCATATGCTCCGAACAGGGATACAAATTCCAGTTAGAGTAACATTTAACAATATTTCATTTTTTGAAGAATTATCTAAAATACTATCTCAACATCTCGAATCAGATTCAGCTACTTTTTTAGTACATTTCAATGCTGAAAATACTTCTAGAAAGTACGGATTTACAAAAGAGACATTTCCATTAATGTTTATTCCAGATACATATGAATTTTATTGGAACACTTCACCTGAAAAGTTTACTCAAAAAATGCATGATAATTACAAAAGATTTTGGAACGAAGAGCACATTCGAAAGGCCTCTAAGGTTGGGCTAAGCCCAGAAGAGGTAGGTATTCTTGCATCGATAGTGGAAAGTGAAACAAAGAAAGCTGACGAGATGCCGATTGTAGCAGGTCTTTATTTAAACCGCCTGCGCCGAAACATTCCTTTACAGGCCGATCCTACAGTAGTATATGCTACTCAATTGCAAAGAGGAATTCGCACTAAAAGGGTTTATTTTAAAGATCTAATGATCGACTCACCGTACAACACTTATATGTATAAAGGGCTACCACCAGGGCCTATTTTATTTCCTTCAAAAACAGCCCTGATGGCAGTATTGGAAGCTAAAGAGCACTCATATATTTACATGTGTGCCGATCCCTCAAGGCCGGGTTATCATTTGTTTACTTCTGATTATCAAGAACACCTCAAAAATGCTGCCCGATACAGGGCGTGGTTGACTTCTACGAATATTGTTAATTGAGTTTAGCTTCTTCGATTTTTAATGTTTGTATGATATTTTCTAAACGACGCAAAGATGCTTCACGCTTGATTTCAAGCTCATTTTTCTGTTTGGTAAGATATTCGATTTCACCGTTTATTTTTACTTTTTGTTGATTTAGCTTAGTTAGTTGTTTTTCTGTTTTATTGAGTCTTTTGGCTGTCTTTGTAAGGTTTTTTGATTTAATGGTTTCTCTAAGTGAGGCAACTTCGGAGGCGGTAGTTTCATTCTGCTGTTTGAGTAAGGCTATCTGAACTTTATATTGTTCATTTTGTTTTGATAATTTTTCAATCATACGATTGTTTTTTTCAACTCTTTTTGACAGTTTTTTTATTTGTTTATTGTTTGATCGCATTGATTTTTCAAATTCGGATATTGAAGTATTTATTTGATCGAGATCATAGCCCTCAATGGTCGCTTGGCCTTTTGCCAAATTTTCTGCATGATGATTAATCTGAGATTGAACAGCTGCTTTACGTTCAAGAGAAATTCTAAGTTGATCTTCTACCTTTTTTATCTGTCCATTATACTGTTCAATTTCAGTTTCAAGAGCATCTTTTTGTTTTATTAGTTCATTGATTTTCAACTGTATCAATTCATTTTGAGCAGATAAAAAGCTAGCTAATCCAATCAAAAATGTTAGAATTAAATATTTCATGAGACTTATTTTTTTGCTAAAATACTACTTTTGAAATAATATTTTGGTGATTTTGAACGCTGAAGTTAAACCAAAGAAGTTTTTAGGTCAACATTTTCTTACAAATAAGAACATTGCCATTCGCATTGCTGAAATTGCCAAGAAAGGCAATCATCAAAACATGTTGGAGATTGGCCCCGGAATGGGTGTTCTCACCGAGCACCTTATTGATTCCTCTATCCATCTGAAAGCCATTGAAATAGATACAGAATCAGTTGCCTTCTTAAAAAGAAAATTTACCAATCTGGAAGTAATTGAAGGCGATTTTTTAAAAATAGACATTCTAGCCCTTTTTGATGATGATGAATTTGCCGTCGTTGGAAATTTTCCGTATAACATTTCCTCACAGATTGTTTTTAAAATTTTGGAAAATCGAAATTTAATACCCTATATGGCAGGGATGTTTCAAAAAGAAGTTGCAGAACGGATTGGCGCAAAACCTGGAAGTAAAGATTATGGCATTTTGTCGGTTTTAACACAGCTTTTTTATGATGTAGAATACCACTTTACGGTAGAACCCGGCAACTTCAATCCACCCCCTAAAGTGCGATCAGGTGTGATAAGTTTGAAAAGATTAGAGTCGCAACTGTGCAGCGACGCTGAATATGAACAAGTAAAATATTTGGTGAAAACTGCCTTTAATCAGCGAAGAAAAACCCTGCGAAATGCATTAAAATCACTTAACATACCAGCAGAATTGCTCAAGGATTCTATTTTTGACCGCAGGGCCGAACAGCTCTCTCCCTCCGAATTTGTAGAACTATCAAAGGCAGTCGCACTTGCACACTAAAAAACTCAATCAGTCAATCGTTGACAGAATTTCAGATCTGCTTGAAGGCGGTTCGATAGAGCGCGTATTGGCTGAAATCGAGGAATTTCACCCAGAGGACGTCGCTGAGCTTTTAGAGCGCCTTGAATTAGAACAGGCTAAAGTACTATTGTATGCCTTGCCTGAAGAACGGGCTGCCGAAGTGATCGTGGAGCTCGATGAAGAGGTGAGAGCTTCGTTGCTCGAGGAATACTCAGGCAAAGAGTTGGCTCAAGAGGTAATTGAAAACCTCGACTCCGACGACGCGGCTGATATCATCTCAGAACTTCCGCAAGAGAAAATTCACGAGGTACTTCAGAGCCTGGAAGACCCTGATCAGGCACGGGAGATCGCCGATCTGCTCAACTACGCCGAAGACACGGCCGGATCGATCATGGCCAAGGAATTGGTGAAGGTAAATGCGTCGTGGAAGCTGATGCGCTGCCTGAGAGAAATGCGTCGACAAGCCGAAAAAGTGGATCAAGTGCATGCCATCTATGTGGTAGACGACGATGACCGATTACTTGGAACTTTATCGCTAAAAAAACTGCTTACAACCTCTACAAAAACTCCCGTATCGGAAGTATATGACAGAAAAATTATTAAAGTAACTACCGATACGCACGTAGAAGAGGTAGCCCGACTAATGCGCAAGTACGACCTGGTGGTGATACCTGTAGTGGATCACCAAGGAAGGCTGATGGGGCGGATCACCTTCGATGATGTGATGGATGTGATGAAGGAGGAGGCCGAACGCGACTATCAGATGGCGTCAGGATTGGCTCAAGACGTAGAAAGCGCTGACTCGATCTTTGCCCTGTCGAAGGCTCGGCTACCGTGGTTGTTGATAGGAATGTTGGGGGGCGTAATCAGCTCACGTGTGGTAGATTTTTTTGATATCTCTCAATATCCGGAAATGGCCGCTTTTATGCCTTTGATTGCTGCTACTGGTGGTAACGTAGGGGTTCAGTCGGCCGCCCTTGTGGTACAATCATTGGCCAATGATTCGTTCAATGAATCCATCCTGCAGAAACTGCTCAAAGACCTTGGCGTAGGCCTAGTGACAGCTTTAGTGTGTGCCTCGCTGATGTTTGCTGTAACGGCAGCTTTAGGTAAGCCTTTTAATTTGAGCATAACAGTATCAGTGGCTTTGGTATCGGTGATTGTATTTGCAGCTATGTTTGGCACGATGGTGCCACTTACGCTTAACAAATTTAAAATAGACCCTGCCGTGGCAACAGGACCGTTTGTGACCACTACAAACGATGTAATAGGGCTTTTCATTTATTTTTCAGTGGCCAAACTGGTGATGTAGGCTCTAATTTGCAGGAATTCTTATTTAAAGTTTTTAATAAAAAACTTGTAGGATTACCTTGTAAAAAGCGCTTTAAAGGTTTAAATAAGCGCAGCCATTTACCCAGCTTGAGTGAGGAATGTTAAGGTCTTTACAATGCGCAGTGCACAGGCGAAGCGCAATGAAGCCTATTCACAGGAGCGGAAGCGTAATCTTAAAAAAACAGCTTTTTTAGAATTTTGAATCCTTAATGTAAGCCGATTAAAAAAGAGAAATTAAGAGCACAATTTAAAAAATAAAAAACCCAGAACTATATGGCTCTGGGTGGAGATAAATTTGGGAATCGGCAGATTACATGCGAACGATGGTAGTGGATTTTTTATAACGGCCACTGCGCACGGTGACCACGTAGCTACCTGTTGGGAGATCGGCAGTACTTATCCTATATTGGTTAAGGCCTTGCTTGCCTTCAATACCTTGATAGAACTTAACCCGGCGGCCGGTGATGTCGGTTACTTCAATGCTGGCGCGGGCATCGGCCGGTAGTTCATACAGCAGATTGGTGTATTCTATAGCGGGGTTTGGATAGGCAGTGATTCCTCTTTCGCCGGTATTGAGGCTGATAACGGATGCACCTTGCTTGCGGATAAAGGCAGCTTGCTCGATCATCATGCTGATAGGGCTAAACTGAGCAGCTTCGCCCGTAATGGTCCAAACGATGGCCACAAGGTCTGCCGGGTCAAACTCTCCGCCGAGGGATGATTTAAGCTCATCGAAACGGATTTCGTACACTTCTTTAGCGGGTGTAAGAGTAATGGTCGTACGGTATTGCTCACTCCAGTTGCGTATAGACTTCTTGGGCAAAGTCACCACCACTTTTACGTCACGGGTAGCGCTGGCTGTGAAGCGGATAGCGTTGTATTCGGTAAGCTCGAGGCTGCGGTTGGCACCGGGGCGGAGTGTGCGGTAGATGGAGAAGTAGTCTTTTACCAATCCGCCAGCCATAGCAGCACGTTCTAGTGCAAGACCATCGTTGTTTGATAGAGTTTGATTTTCAAAAGTTTGGAAAGCAGGCTGCAGAAGACCACCTTGTTCGTAGTCAATACCCCACATTCCATCGGCTACATAGAGCTGGTCGCGTCCACCGGATACGTTGTTTACAATCGAGAAACCGGCATCAAACAGGTAACCCATTGGAATCTCTACATAGCTTACTTCAGAAGCTGGGATACCATGTTGGAAAAACAGCGGTTGGCGGGCTTGATTCTCATGACGGGTGATGCTGCCATCGATAAGCAGGTCGGTGGCTGATACCGTATTACGTATTTTCAGGGCGAGTTTGCCATGGATGTAGCGCCCGCTCTCGACCCACACGGTTGGGATGATGGCAGGTGACTGGTTGATGAAACGCACGGTGCCGTGCTGAGCTACAAGAGCGATGATTTCCTCGACCATCTTCACGGTAAGGTGGGGAGATACGGTCCAAACCTGGAAGTTGAATACACGCTCAGCACCTTGTGGTCGGTATTCGGTGAGGTTCCAACGATTGTCTATGGCGAAGCTGCCGTCTGAATATTGATACACGACAAAGGAGATGTTGTAGTCGATGTCGCCATTTTCCTGAGTCATTTCAGCCATAATGAAGGGGTGACCGGCAGCCTGCATGTGGAAGATGCGAGTAATAGCAGCACCGTTCAGGCGATCACATACTACTTTGGTGTGTTCATAAACTTCACCTGAAGGTGTTTCGATACCAAGGATTGAACCAAGACGACGGCTTCCTGTACGGAAGTAGTCAAGGCTGTAAATATCGAGAGCGTTTGTGATGTTCATCAGGTCTTTTGGGGTTACGACCCGGCCAGTGGTGTTCTCAGGGCCATTGGCGGGAAACAGGTCGCTGAGCAACAGGCCATTGCGACCGGCCAGCAGAGATCCTTCATCAGCTTTGAGAGGCAGAGCTTCCACTTTGGTGTAGAAATGGTGGCGACCTGATTTCAGACGATTGAAGTTGCGATGGTTGATGGCAGCTGACATGGAACCATGGCTCTCGATACCACCGTCGTTGCCTCCACTGGCGCACTGGGTGGTGATGTTTACTGAGGCAGTATTGTTTGCAGCATTATTGTCGGGTTGTGCTGAGTTTACGTAGCCGGCTGTGAGCAGACCTGATCCATTGGCTTTGACAGTAAGTATGAGCGTAAAAGTCTGGCCTGGATTCATATAGGGAATAGTAACTACACCGGTAACCGGAGTGAAAGTGAATCCTGCAGAGGAATGAGATATGTACTGAAGTGAGTCTGGAAGTACGATTTGAAATATGGCATCGGCAGTAGGTGTGGTAGTTGAAAGGTTGGTGAATTGTATGGTGAAGGTTACATTATTGCCGGCATCTGGGGCGCTGTTGTCCACTGATGCTGTCACAGCTAAGTCAACCGGACAAAGAACTGAAGTGGCATCAGCAGTAGCCGATTGACCGCTAATGGTCCAGGTAGTGGAAGAAGCGAAGGTAACTTTTAGTGCGCCTGAAGTGGTGCCTGGGGCGAAGGTAGTAGGTTGTGTACCGATTACCGTTCCACCAGTCACCTGGTTGTTTACACCAGCATTGATGGTGATGGGCGAAGAAGTCGTGTTGGTGTATGCGAAAGAAGCTATGTACTGACCATTTTGATTTTGGTAAATACACTCTAATGTAGGATATAATGCTATCGGCTGGCTACTCACGGTAGCTGCGTTGCCAAATTCGGATGTATTTCCACCTAGTGTAGATAGGGCTGTAAGCAGGGTACCGGCATTCACTGAAGCTGGTTTGGGCAGGATGAAATGAAAGCGATTTGTGGCATCCTGACCTACTACTGTGCCGTTTACTGCTCCCGGACCATAGCTACCTGTAGTGGCATCATGGTCATCTGCAGATCCCTCGGTGAAGATGCCAAGTGGTTCGACACCCTGAGGAAATACTGCACCTGTAAAGAGATCGCCAACATAAAGCTCTACCTGAGCACCCGGACGGGCAAAACCTTTAACATGCAGCATACCACCCTGGATGTATGCCTGGTCGATGACTGGAAAGTTGTGCAGTTCATTACCACCATTATCGGCGTCGTTCAGATCATTGAGGGTGTAGAAGGGAGCTGTACCGCGCAGGTTGTTCTCACCCGGAGCATTCAGATTGATAGCGATGTTGTTGGTTTTTGGGAAAGTTCCGACCTGGTAGTTGCCGTTGTCTTTAAAGCGGTTTGACTGCATAGTGTTGTACAGGGCGTCGGTAGTGACCATAATGCCGGCACCATGATTCGCGTAGATATTGTTGTTGTGAATGGTATTATTTTGGCCATACACGCGTATTCCGCTGTTTTCTACGCGAAGTTGTCCGCTGTTGAAGATGGTATTGTATCGGATGGTGTGGCTGCCGGTGGCATTGTGCAGGTCGAGACCGTTGGCTCCTGCGGCATACATGGCGTTCTTTTCGATCAGAAAGTTTGAGGATTTGTATGCTACATCGATGTTATCACAGATTACATTTATGCGTCCGTTGGCTACAAATTCATTTCCACGCACTTCCCAACCAGAGCACTGGTAGTTGAAAAATGCACCCATTGAGCCTGCAAAGGCGATGATGTTGTTGAGGAGTTTGCCATTTTTTACATCGAAGGCCACTACGTTGTTGCCGGCGGTTTTTTCTTTATTTGGGGTAGGGATGGCAATGGTGTGGTTCATGGAACCGAGCACATTGCTTTCGATGATGGCTCCGTCTGCCCCTGAGAGTAGCACAATGTTTCCGTCGTTGTTGGTGAAATTAAAGCCAAAGCCCGCTATGCCCAATCCGCGGATGGTTACATTTTTTGCAGCGATGGTGAGGCCACGCTGAAGATTAGTATCGCGAGGCACGATTCGAATTTCTGGAATTGGAATAAGCGCTGTTGTACCACTGGCAGGATAGCCGGTGGGAATGGCAGAACCAATGAAGCCGCTATTTGCAGGTGTCTGATTTATTTTTTGTGAATAGCCATCGATTACCAGACCCTGACGGGTAATGTCTGGTAACATACTAGCAACACCAATGGTATAAGTGCCGTGCACAGCGTTAAAGTTAGGATCAGTGGTCGGAATGCTGAATTGAATGCTGGTGATGGATGGATTGCTGTTGGCGGCAATTATGGCCTGACGCAAAGAACCAGGACCAGCATCGTTGGTGTTGGTCACAAAAACTATCTGAGCAAATGCTGGATAGCTGAGGAGAAGGGCTACTATTTTAAAAATGGATTTCATAACGAAATAAAGATATTCCCAAAGTGTGCCAATCGGTCTATTTGTCTTTTAAAGGAAATTCAGTTACCTGATAGGCATATTATTTACTTGATATTCAATTTTTTAAAAAAGTTAAATCATATCCAAAATACCTACATCGCACTTTTGAAAAAGAGATTTTATTCCCATTATTAGACATAAATTTCAATAATGGAATATTCTTAAAAGAATTTATGGATGCGAAATTTTGTGAAAAACGGCCTTTTTCCAATTTTTGGAAAACAAAAAACCGGCCTTAGTGCCGGCTTTTTTTGAAAAAAAGTATTAGAGATCTACCTAACTGTCACAATCACAAATGGTTTGTTCTAAGATGTAATCGACTACCTTCACCAGGTCTCCACCGCTTTCTTCGTACACCTTGAGTTGGCGATCGGCGCCAGTGCCCATTTCCATTATTTTGCGAGCAAAGAGCACCTCTTCGCGGCATCCGAGTTCATCGACCACATCGTCCACAAAGTCGAGGATTTCTTCGATCAGCACCCGTGCCCGTACCTCTTCTTCTTTGCCGAAGTCTATGAGCTTACCATCGATGCCGTAGCGGCTTGCACGCCATTTATTTTCGTTGATGAGAGCACGCTGGTAGATTATAAAGCCCATGTTTTGCTCACGCAGCTTGTAAATTTTAGCCACAAGCGCCTGGAAGAGTGCGGTAAGGCAAACGGTCTCTTCGCAACGCATGGGCACGTCGCAGATGCGGAATTCAATAGTGTCGAAGAAGGGGTGTACCCGCAAATCCCACCAGATTTTTTTCGCATTGTCGATGCAATTGGTTTTGACCAGCAAATTCACATAGCGGATATAATCTTCGTAGCTCGAGAAGTAGTCAGGAATTCCCGTACGCGGAAATTTGTCAAATACCTTGCTTCTGAAGGATTTGAATCCCGTATTTCGTCCTTCCCAAAAGGGGGAATTTGTGCTAAGGGCATATAAGTGTGGTAAAAAGTAACGCATCGTATTGGCAATGTGCATGGCTATGGACTTGCTCGGCATGCCTACGTGCACATGCAGACCAAAAATGAGATTGCTTCGCGCAGCCTCCTGCATCTCGTTTACAATTTCGTCGTAGCGCGGATTGGGCGTGATCAACTGCTTGCTCCAGTGCGAAAAGGGATGCGTACCGGAGCAGCCGATGCGTAAGCCTAAATCGCTGGCAATTTCTGCCACGTTTTTGCGCAGCTTTTTGATTTCATCGCGCACTTCGTGCACATCCTTGCAGATAGAAGTCCCCACTTCTACCACAGCCTGATGCATCTCAGCTTTTACCTTATCGTCGAGAGTTTTGGAGGCAATTTCTACAATCTTTTGTTCGTGGCTGGTCAGTTCCCGAGTTTCTGGGTGAACTACCATGTACTCTTCTTCTACGCCAAGGGTGAATTTGGGCAGTGCCATAGAGTTGAATGTTTTTATTGTTTTTTAGCCTTTTGAGATGACTTAGCGGGTGAGGAGGCTTTTTTTTCTTTTGTAGCCTTTTCTACAGACTGCATATCAGCTACGGAGCGTTTCACAAAGTCGCCCCAGGTCAGATTCATTTGCCCTTCTTTGTGCTGCTGAGCGCGCTCTATGGCGTATTTGGCAGCGTGCTCTACGACCCATTCGAAGTTTTCTTGACCCACGGAGTGCACATCTGCATCGGGCGCTGGATTGCAGAAGTCTATAGCGTAAGGAATGCCGTCGCGCACAGCAAATTCAACTGTATTAAAATCATAGCCGAGCGCATTGTTAAGCCTTAATACGTAATCGGTCAGCAATTTTTCCATCTCTGGCGATGGATTCTTGTCGCTCACATAGCGCAGGTGGTGTGGATTGCGCGGTTCATAAGGCATGATGCGCACATACTTGCGTCCGATACAGTAGCACCTATAGTACTCTTCGAATTCAATAGCTTCTTGTGCCATCATGACCAGCTGGCCAGTCTGGTGATAGGCGTTGAAAAGTTCATCTACATTGTGTACTTTAAAAACACTCTTCCACCCACCACCTGCATGAGGTTTCATAAACACCGGAAAGCCAAGGTAATCAAAGATTTGCTGCCATGAAAGCGGAAATACTAAGTTTGTAAATGAAGCGTCGGTGGTATCGTCAGGGCGAGCAAAGCTGGGCAACAGCACCGTTTTAGGTACCGGCACTCCCACTGAGATGGCAATACTGTTGTTTATAAACTTTTCATCAGCACTCCACCAGAAGGGATTGTTGATCACAGCAGCTCCAGCGGCAGCGGCATTTTTCAGATAAGCGCGATAGAAGGGCACATCTTGTGAAATACGATCGATGATCACTGCATAGGGTGTCCCCACAGCCTGTTGGACTACATCTACCTTTACCGGTTCGGCAGTGATACCGTCCACATTCATCTCGTTTACACGTTCTACAAAGGCCTTTGGAAAGGTCCTTTCCATTCCGAAGAGAATACCTATTTTTTTCATAGAAGTAAGGGGATTTTATTTCGTTACACTTGAGAGTTGACAATCATTGATAAGTAGTGTGGAAAGATGGTCCGCCACAGAGGCCAGTCGTGCACTTCGCGCGGACGAATGTCGAGCCAGTTGCGAATGCCGCGTTTGCCGAGCATATCGGCCATTTCGTAGTTGTCGCCCAGACAGATGTCCCACTCACCCACCCCGAGGAAAACGAACAAGTCTCGGAAGTGATCGTTCCAAGCATTCGGAAGAAAATCGGGGGGATTGTTGAAGTACACATTGTCGTCGTAGTATCCATCGAGCCGACCTTTGATGTTAAACGCCCCGCTCATGCTGATAATGTATTTTGTGCGATCGGGATGTTTTAATCCGAAATTCATGGCGTGATAACCGCCAAAACTGCATCCAGCCACTGCCACTTTACCGAAACCGGTTTCGTGCATTGCCCAAGGAGCCAATTCATTGTAAATCATTAAATCGTACCAAATGTGATTTTTCACCCTCTGGGCTGGGTGAATGTGTTTGTTGTACCAACTCAGTCGGTCGATTCCATCAATACAATAGATTTTAAAAAAACCCTCTTTCAAAAACCAATCAATCGAATGAATAAGCCGAAAATCCTTGCTTTCGTAGAAGCGACCCAAGCTCGTAGGGAAAATGATGAGAGGCATGCCCTGGTAGCCATAGGTCAGCATTTCTATGTCCATATTAAGCTCTCGCGAATACCATTTTAGGTATCTTTCGTTGGTCATACATCAGAGATATTCGGCATGCAATAAATAAAAAATTCCATTACAAACCTAAAAATGTTAAAGGTTTGTTTAATATATTTTGAAAAAACCCTAAAACATCAGCGAAACATCGGTTTTTCTTTGTAGAAAAGGTTAAAATATTTTTGAAACAAAAAATGGTAAGGCGGTTTCTGCCTTACCATTTTTGCATTACGAACTCTAAAATACAAAAAACTAAAGCCAGAATTAGAACTGACGCAAAAAGCGTACGTCGTTTTCGCTCAGCATGCGAATGTCGGGAATTTGATAGCGATTCATCGCAATGCGCTCTATGCCAATGCCAAAGGCAAACCCACTGTATTCATTCGGATCGATACCGCAAGCTTGAAGTACGTTGGGATCAACCATGCCACAACCTAAAATTTCAAGCCAACCTGTTCCCTTGGTGATTCTGTAATCCACTTCATTCTCTAGCCCCCAGTACACATCTACCTCAGCGCTAGGCTCGGTAAATGGAAAGTAGGAGGGCCGCATGCGAATCTTGCTCTTGCCAAAGAAGGACTCTGTAAAATAAAGCAAGGTCTGTTTCAGATCGGCAAAAGAAACATTTTTGTCGATGTAGAGGCCTTCAATCTGATGAAAAAAGCAGTGTGAGCGCGCTGAGATTGCTTCGTTTCTGTACACCCTACCCGGTGCCAAAACCCGAATCGGCGGTTTCATTGTTTCCATAGCTCGCACTTGCACATTTGAAGTATGTGTGCGTAGGGCCATATCCGGATTTTTGGAGATAAAAAAGGTGTCCTGCATGTCGCGGGCAGGATGATCAGGCGGAAAATTTAAGGCTGTAAAGTTGTGCCAATCATCTTCGATCTCCGGTCCATCGAGCACTGTAAAGCCAATGCGCGAAAAAATCTCGATCATTTCTTCGATGACCATTGATACAGGATGCCGAGAGCCCACTGATAATAGATGCGCAGGTCTTGTAAAATCGCAATTAGATGAAGTGGTAAGGTTCTTATTTTCTAAAGTACTTTTTGCTGATTGAAACTTTTCTTCAGCCAGTTTTTTTAATTCGTTGAGCGGTTTTCCGTAGGTTTTCTTCTCAGCTCCACCTATGGTTTTAAACTCGTCAAACAATGAAGGTATTATACCTTTTTTGCTTAAATATTTCAATCGGAACGCCTCCACTTCTTCCGGAGTTGAGAGTAGGGCCGCTGAAATTTCTTGGGATAGCTCTTGAATGTAGGGTAAGCTTAGCATAGTATAATTTGCTGATTTAATGATAAATGCTTTTCAAATAAAGAGAGCTGCAAAGTTGTTTCTATTTTCGCTAAACAAAGTTAAATTTGCTAACTGCATTTCAGTTAAACGATCCAGTATGGCAAAAGCTTTCTCAAAAGCAATATTCTTTATTTCTACTTTGCTTATTATATCTTGTTCACCTGATAATAATCCTTACAAAGTCACCTTTCGAGTCACCTTACCCGATGGTCGCCCTGTTCAAAACGCCTTTATATATCTCTACACTCCAGTAGATAACTCTTTAATAGACGGCTACATTACTACCAATCAAATAGGCGAAGCCACCTTCTCGTATGATCATAAGGCAATTGTAGAATACGAAGTAGGCAAAGGGTGGTATAAGCGCTGTGATGTCGTTGAATTGCAGCGAGGAAACATATTTGTGGATGTAACCATTTATCCAGAAGGTGATCCGAGAAGAGGATGTAAATAAGAATTACTTTATGAGAAACCACTTAATTATCGCATTTTTTATCCTGCTTATTGCATCGGCCTGCAGTCAAGAAGACCCTATCTATCACTTTCGCATTCGCGTCGTAAACGAAGCTCGACAGCCAATTGATTCTGCTTTTGTGTATGTGGCTCCCAATGTGCCAAATTCAATAGTGCAGTTTTCTGGTTACACCAATCGAGCTGGAGAACTGGCTTTTACCTACGATAAGGAGGCTATTTTTATTGTTGAGGCTAAGAAAGGCATCGACTCTACTACCTTGTTGCTTGGCTGCGGATACATCAAACTTACACCATTAGAAGAAGCTTTTATACAATTAGTGGCTACACCTACTAATAATCCCGATGACGGGTGTTTTTAAACCACAGTGGTCTCAACTAAACATTTGTCTTCGTTCTTTTGTCATTGAAAAGACAAAAGGCATATGTTTAAATGTATTAAAGCAAAAGTTTACGGCAAGGTGCAGGGCGTGTATTTTAGACAATACACCTTGCTAAAGGCTCGTGAGCTGAATTTAGTAGGATATGTGCGTAATGAGCCTGATGGTACTGTTTTAACATATGCTCAGGGATTTGACGATCAATTACAAGAATTCATCAAATTTCTTCACGAAGGCAGCCCAGCATCGCACGTAGAGCGCGTCGAATGGGAATATGTGCCTTTGCACTTTTTCCAAAACTTCCAAGTTATTCGATAAATTACAGCATATGCAGTAAAAAAGAATCCATTTTTTACGATACATTTTTGTTTATAATCTCAGAAAAAATGGATTCAAAATACCCATGCAACTTATTCAAAGGTTCGAATGCAGAACTATTAAAGGTTTCTCTGTTTCTTGTAGTTACAACACTTATTTCGCTTCTGCTCTTAATTTCATTTAATGCCATTGATTTAATGGTGTATATTTTTCCAGCATTTATTGTCATATTTCTTATCTATTTTAGGCGATTTCGTTTTATTAAAAGTTCAATTCTTTCCAATGGATATTTTTCTATTTCAAATAATTCATTAATCTTCTACTCTGAAAATGGCAATTTTTTTAAAGAAATTCCTTTTAACGAACTTTCTAAAAACATTCTATTTAAGCACATATTTTCTTACGATGAAAAAAACATTCAAGCCATTCTTAAATTAACTAGTGGAGAAAATTGGACTATAATGGTTGATCAAAGCGGAGCTGATGCTATAAAAAATCTGAAGTGGGAAATTGAAGTTGATTCTAAGGCTCTAAAAAAGATCCCTTTTTATATGCATTTTGTTGCTTTTATAATTATCAGTTCTTACCTTCTGATGATTTATTTTTACTTAACAAATCCTGAGGAGCTTGATGTGCGAAATACAATACTTTTCTTCACTACTTTACCATTTCTTTTTTACTATTATAAGCTGATTCAAGAAACAAAAACTACCAAATCAGAGAAGTGATAATCTTCACTTTACAACACCATAATATATCCTCAGGATACTGTCGTAAAAAGGATGTGTGTAATTTAAAATCATGAAATAGACATTGTGGTAAAACCGAACCTTTTTGAAGGCTTCAACATACGGATAATCTTTTAGGTAATCAGGAATGTAACCTCTCGTTACGTCAAAAGACACTTGTATTGCATTTTGACGATTAAAAAACATTTTGTAAAGAGGATCATACGCATACCACTTATCATTTAATTGAATTTCAACGATGGTGTGTTCCGAATTTAGATGTACTCTGCGGGCAGGAAAGGGACATTCCTTTATGAATTCGCGCGTAATTCGATAGCAGTCGCCATCCAACTCGTTGGCAAGCGAATCAAAATATTCGAGATTAAAGTTTATTCTATTGGGAATGTAGTTTTTCGGATACATGAAAAACAGGGGAATCAACATGAGCACGTAAACTACCGGGATGGCCAGCAGAACATATTTCACGGCCCTTGGTAGCCTGTGAACTATTTTCGAAAACATCTCAAAATATTTAAAATCAGGTTGCGATTTTGCGCAAATGTATTTTGTAGAAAGCATTGAAAATAAGTAGTTTTACATGAAATAATTGCAAGTTGAAATTTAATTAAACGACATTTTTATTTAGTATATTCTTACATATTTTGAACCTACGGAAGCTTTTTTATCTCGTTACTGCTTTAATGAATTTATTTTAAAAACATAAAATATCAGCTTGTTAGCCGCCTATATGTAAGAATAAGGCATTTACTTCGTTAATTGTACTTTAATTCTATGTTTTCAAATAAACAGATCGAAAGAAAAGCTCGTTTTTATTCAAAAAAATAGAACATCTGTACATGAAAAGAATCTTGGTGCTGATAATGGCGGTGTTTGCAACCAACCTATCAGCACAAAAAAAGGTAACCTTAAGCGGCTACGTAAAAGATGCGAGTAACGGAGAATCGCTTGTAGGGGTAAATATTTTCGAAAGTGGTAAATCGGCTGGCACAGCTACCAACGAATACGGATACTATGCCTTAAATCTGCCTCCAGGAAAATATATAATTGTATATCAATACATTGGGTATAATGTCGAAAAAAGGGAAGTCAATCTCATACAAAATACACGATTAGATATTCGCTTGAAGCCGGAAGCTCAGCAACTTGGCGAAGTGGTGGTCAGCACCGAACGCGCCGATAAAAATGTGACTTCCGTAGAAATGAGTACCACCAAGCTCGATGTAAAAGAAATAGCGCGTGTGCCTCAGTTGCTCGGCGAAGTTGACATCATCCGCACCCTTACCTTAATGCCTGGTATTACTACGGTAGGCGAAGGGGCAAACGGCTTCAATGTGCGCGGAGGAAACATCGACCAAAACCTTGTACTGCTCGACGAGAGCCCTCTGTATAATTCGACACATCTCTTCGGATTCTTCTCGATCATCAATGCTGATGCTACTAAAGATGTAAAAGTGTACAAAGGAGGTATTCCGGCTGAATTTGGCGGCCGACTCTCGTCGGTAGTTGATATTAGGCAGCGCGAGGGCAATGATCAGCGCTTCTCAACGGTAGGGGGCATTGGTACACTCTCCAGCCGCTTTACGGTTGAAGGACCGATCGTAAAAGAAAAGGCGAGCTACCTGGTATCAGGCCGAAGGTCGTATGCCGATTTGTTTCTGCGCCTTTCGCCTGATTCAAACATCAATAACAACATTCTGTATTTCTACGACCTGAATACCAAAATCAACTATCGAATAAATGACCGGCATCGCGTCTATTTGAGCGGATACTTTGGCCGCGATGTGCTAGGTATTCGAAATCTGGTGAATTTTAATTGGGGAAACATCACCGGTACTGTTCGTTGGAATTGGGTAATCAGCGATCGCTTGTTCAGCAATACCACTTTTGTAGCATCTAACTACGATTACAGCTTTGGTACACCTGAAGAGGAAGAATTTTCGTTCAAACTCCAATCACAGATTCTCAATTACAATTTCGGACAAAAATTTACTTTTTTCAGAAACAACAAGTTAACTGAAGATTTCGGTTTCAACGTTATTTACTACAATTTTATGCCTGCCAATGTAACGGGCACAATACCTGTGCGCCTTCAGAATGAATACGCTGTAGAACCTTCGGTCTTTTATAGTGCTGAATGGAAAGCTGCTACGCGATTTACAGTTCAGTACGGACTCAGATATTCCATGTTTTACAACCTTGGTCCTTACAATTTGGCTTTGTACAACAATCCCGATTTTCCTCAGGAAGGGGAGATCATCGATGTAGTGCCTTTTAAAAACGGAGAAATCATCCGACAATTTACCGATGCCAATGGATTAGAACCACGTATAGGGGTTAATTACCTGCTTTCAGATGAATCGTCGGTCAAGGCCTCTTACAACCGCATGCGGCAATACATCCACCTGATCAGCAACACCACATCTGCCTTGCCAATTGATCTGTGGAGACCTTCAGGCCGATACATACAGCCAGCCACAGCCGACCAAGTAGCAGTGGGATATTTCCGGAATTTCAAAAACAATATGTATGAAACCTCGATAGAAGTTTTTTACAAAGACATGCGCAATCTGGTAGACTACCGCGATGGCGCTGACCTGTTTTTCAACGAGCGGATTGAGACACAGCTCGTTTCAGGCCTCGGCCGTGCTTATGGAATGGAGTTGCTCATCCGAAAAAATTCTGGCAAATTAACAGGATGGATAGCCTACACACTTTCGCGGTCTGAACGCCTGGTACGCGGCAACCTACCAGGAGCTACAATTAATCAAGGCAATTGGTATAGAGCCAACTTCGACCGTCCGCACGACTTAGCTATAGTAGGCAACTATCAATGGAATCAGCATTGGGAAACAGGTTTTACATTTATATATCAAACCGGAAGACCTTTTACCATTCCCTACGGACGATTTGAGACCGAGGGACTGATTGCACCTTACAATCCCTTGAGAAACAACGGCAGAATTCCCGATTTTCACCGTCTCGATATTTCAGCTACCTACTTTCCGAAGTCCTATTTTACAAAGAAGTGGAAGGGGTATTGGAGCTTTGGAGCTTACAACGTCTATAATCGCAGAAATGCCTTTTCGGTCTATCTGCGCGAGGTAGAAGATCAGCCCAATCAGACAGAGGCCATCCGTTTAGCCATTTTAGGCAGTATTATCCCTTATGTCACCTATAACTTTAAGTTTTGATCGAACATGAAAGAGAGATTTTTGATATACAGTGTTTTAACTGGTTTTTTGCTCACCAGTGCCTGCGAAGACCCCATTGACTTAAAAGCGCCTGAAAACCCACCTATCTTGGTAGTTAATGGTCGCGTAACCGATGCAGAACCTGCCTTTGTATATGTTACGACTACCGCGCCCTACTTTTTACAACAAGCCACACCGCGCGTGACCGATGCAGAGGTACGCCTATTTGAAGACGGACAATTGGTGGGTCAGATGCTCCCATCAGATACAGCGCCTGGACGGTATGAATTGCCTTTTTTTGGCCGTGTAGGCAGAAGTTATCACTTAGAAATCGCTATACCGACTAACAATACCACAGGACTAGAGGCGGGTTTGTATTATACCCTACCGGAAAGGTTGAATCGAATTTTTGAACTGGATTCCATCTTTTTAGAGTTTCAACCTCCACGCCCTCCCTTCAGCGGGGGATATGTACCCTGTATTGGTTTTAAAGAACCAGAAGGCGCAGGGGATATCTATCGAATTAGGAGATGGAAAAATGACACTATATTTAGAAACGTTTTCTTCACAATTTCTGACGAATTTGCTGATGGATTTCATTTCGGTAAGGCACCTATTCCGCCTGTGCGACTCGGTACACTGCTCGAACCCCAAGACACTTTTTGGATAGAAATTACCTCTATTACAGCCAGATACGACAAATATTTACGCGTATTACTCGACCAAACGTTTCGTTCGGCCGGAGCTTTTGCCCCACCTGCTGCACCCGTGCACGGCAATGTGTACTACGCCGATGGTCGGAATGCTCTGGGATATTTTTCAGCTTCCGCGATCCGGTATGCAGGTATACGGCGAAAAGATTAAGTTTAAGACTTGTAAATCAGGCTGTTTTGAATTCTGCGACTACAAGTCGCTTCAAAAGCTTGCGCAAGTAGCTGCGCTCTTTGGGTATCTCTCCAAGTACAACCTCGAGCTCATCTATATTCACTCTGTTAAGGAGTAGTCGTATTTCTGTATTTACACTACGGGAGTATTCGCTTAGTAAGTATTCGTCAGCCTTCACCCATGTGCGGTTAGCACGCGCTACGAGTACATGCATGTGTGCCTGCATCGAAACGTTGATGGGGTACATATTATTCATCAACGAGGGAAATTCCATAAAGAGGTAATCGTACAAATTGCTTGAATAGCCAACAGGCAAGAGGTCTTCAACGCGTTTAGCCCCCTCAAAACTCTTATCGTTCTTGTACACTACTCGATCGTAAAAGGCTGGAGTCTCAGAGTCAGGTGTGTCATCGGGCAAAAGTACTAGAACACGATATTGCAACATCACCAATCGATTGGCCAGCTCGTGGATCATGAGCGTGCGACCTTCTTTAGCTCGTGTAGACAAAAAGGCTATAAAAAAAGGTCGGGAGACTTGCTTACTTTTGATATATTGTTCTAATCGAATGGTTTGAAGCGATAAGCCTACGGTTTGTTTTTTCACCCATTCCAAATCTACCCCTCTGTCGGCCTTGGTCAATTTGAGTGTTGGATAGGTACCCAACAACTTTTTACCCACGACACTCTCAGCTCGAATTGGATTCTTCAGCGTAGAGTCAAAGAACTCAAGCAATACAAGAACGATAAGAGGCAACATAAAACCCACAACGCCTGCGGCAGCTACCATCACAGCCGTTTTCGAAGGAAGTGGCTTAAGTGGGAAATAGGGTGGCACTGATACCACCAATCCGCCGGCCGAAATCATATCGCTCTGTTGGCGCATGATGGCCTGGTTAAGCGAATGTAAGAGTTCGAGGTAGTTTTTTTCAGCTACGCCGATTTCTCTTTCATATCGCGCTAATAATGAGCCCAATGGGGCAAATTCGTTGTAGAGCTTCTCGAAATATCGCCTCCGTTCATCGAAGATTCGCAAGCGGGCCTCACTTTCATCTAAGGCGAGCGTGTACTTGAGCCATTCCTCGAGTAATGCTTGATTGGGTACCCCTTCGGTAGTGCGGGAGAATTGATAGCGCTTGGTTAACAAATCGGAGAGCTCAGCCCGCAACTCCTGAGCTTTGCGCCTAAGGGTATTGATGGTCGAAAGATCGTTGTAATAGATTTCCATTGTGGTGATCTGAGCCTGAATTTTGGCCAGTTCACGCCTCTTTTCAAGTAGCTCATCTGAAAATTTGATCAACTGTTTGTTTACGGCCAACTGTGATTCCAGTTTTTCAAGGGCAGATTTGTTAGAGGCTCTAACGGCCAACTCCTTTTGGAATTCGTCCTCCATCTGCTCTTTCATGGTGGCAATACTCTTTGTTTGCTCACCGTAGTTGATAATGTTGTTTTGGATTCGGAATTGTTTCAGGCGTTCTTCAGCTGCATTGAGCTCTTCACGGGCTATGGCCACTTGTTTTCTGAAATATTCCACCGCATTGTTGCTCTGGCTGGCTTTTATTTCATACATCCTGCGAATAAAGACTTTTGAAAGAATCTCTAAGGTCGATTTACAAATGCCCGGGTCGGTGTATTTGTATTTGATGTTAATGAGGTCAGAATTTTGAATGCGAGTAACACTTATTTTACTAATGGCTTTGAAACTGTAGGGCGATTCCTCTTGATTGAAAATGATTTTTCCTCTAAACGTGTTGTAGTTTTTTGTTTTCCAATTTCGTATGTTGGCCAGGCAAGAATCTATACCCTTAGGACTTTTCAATTCGTTGTACAGCTCAGGTGTGAGCAGTTCCATCATTTGATTCCAAGCTTCATCGCCGATGATTTCGGCCGTAGGACCATCTAGTGATATGTGAAGGGCTAAAAGCTCTTCTCCGGTTTCTTCCAGCGTTTGCCGCGATTTGATGATGTTCAGCAAGTTGTCATACGCATTGGCAGTGGCGAAGAAGTCTACATTTGTGCGATCGACGTTTGTGAGATTGAGACCAGAAGCGATACCTGTAAAAATTTCGGTTTCAGATTCGTATTCTTTAGGTTTGCTCCTGACCATCAGAAATACTAAGACTGCAAGCAACATAGAGCTCGCTATCAGGTACTTAAAGTTCCTGTTAAACAGTCTTAGAAATTTTATCAGCGTCATTAATGCTTCTCAAATTTTGAAAATGGAATACCTACGAGGCGTTCGAGTTGTGAATAAGTATTAAAAAATTCGGTGCGAAGTTCTTCGTAAATCAGGCTGTATTTCGTTTTTAATTCGGTGTTTGTTCCCAATTGATCCAAGGTTAACTCCCCTTGCCGAAAGCGTTCTTCGGCCATCTCCATAATAAGCGAAGTAGATTCATTGGTCTCAGCGAGGATGGAGATTTTGCGCTGAATCATCAGCAACTTTTGGTATTCGTTAAAGATCAACTCTCGGATGTTTCGAATAGCTTCTTCTTTTTTAGCAATGGTACTTTCCAGCCATGCTTCTGCCGCACCGATGCGATCTTTGCGACCTATCACCGTAGAGAGCGGTACTCGCAACCCTGCCCCGACGAGATACCCAAGTAATATAGCCGAACCATCTGGATTAATATTAGCTCCCAGTGTACCACCCTGATATTGACCTGTAACGTAGATATCTCGTGCCCAATCCTTTTTTGCTAAGCTTACCTCATATTCTCTTAGTTTTACCTGAGCGTGCCAGTACTTTACTTCTGGCGAATGCGCTATGGCTGTATCGATCAGTTCATTAATTGGAGGCAAATAGTCGAGTAGATTTACAAAAAGGGAATCCATGTTCATGGCATTGCTTTGAGCTTTTCCGTTGCCAGCTTGGGCCCAAGCGCCAACATGAACAATGACGAAAAATATTATGAAGAAGTTCCTAAACATTTTCTTTTTGCAATAGAGCAGGTATGGTTCGAAGGATAAGTTTTATATCGTTCCAAAAAGAGAAATTTCTGGCGTATTGATTATCTAGAGCTTTTCGCTCCTCTTCGCTCATGTTCGATTTACCTCTCTTTTCTACTTGCCAAAGACCAGTAATACCGGCTGGGGCCAGGAAGCGCTCGCTCCAGTCGTCTGATGTCAGTTGCTCAGCTTCGTACAGGGGCAGAGGTCTGTTGCCTACAATCGACATATCACCTTTCAATACATTAATGAGCTGAGGCAACTCATCGATCGAGGTATTTCGGAGGAAGGCGCCGACTTTAGTTACACGAGGGTCGTTTTTGATTTTGATAAAAGTTCCGGCAGTACTTTGTTTTTTTAATTCGCGATATTCCTCTTCAGAGAGGGGTGTACCGTCTTTGTGAATGAGAGTAACGGTAGAACCAAATTTTTTCTTGGGTTGAGTCGTATTTACTTGTGCTTCAGCTGCATGCTGTTGTTCAAGCGCGTACTGATTCAAGTGCAGAAATTCTTTAAGTCGCCTATCGGCATCTACATACATGGTTCTCAACTTGTAGAAGTCAAAAATCTTATAGCCTGTACCTACGCGTTTTGATTTGTAAAATACCGGCCCTTTTGATTCTAATCGAATAGCTATTATGGCTAAAAGGAGAATAGGTGATGTAATTAAGAGTGCCAAAGAAGCAAATACAATGTCGAAAATGCGCTTTGCAAGAGGAATCTTGTACTCTTTCTGCGCAATGTGAAAAATTTTATTCTTTTGGGCGAGTTCTATGCTCTTTAAAAAGTCTATTCGCTCGATGACCATGTCTGGATCCAGCGGTTTTTGATAGATATCGGTGACTTTTTCCTTTAAAAAAAGTCGTTTTGTGTAGTTGCCAAAGTGGTAGTCTACTATGACAAAGGGAACGGATTTAGACAGAATAAAATCTTTGTAAAACTTAAACAGCTCAAAGCCATTCATGCCTTTGAGTGACTTCTCGCATATGATCAAATCTGGATTGCAGTCGTTCTTTGTAACATAGTTATCAAATTGTACAGCGTTTTTAAAGGAAATAAATTCGACATCCTCTCGATTATTAAATGCTTCTAAAACTTGGGGATCTTCTCCGATGTAAATGATTTTGCGCTTTGGACTAGAAGTAGATGCGCTTGGGGTAGGCGCTTCTGACTGTATTGGCTGATCGGGGGCTTTTATGTCAGACTGCATGATGTAAGAATTAAAGGTATCGGGTTTTTAAGAGCGGATGCGTACCAGGTTATTTATGCGCAGAGCCAGTTCCTCAGGGTTGAAGGGTTTGATCAGATAATCATTAGCCCCCAGTTTTAGGCATTTTATGCGCTCAGCCGAGGAGTCTTCGCCTGAGAGTACAATTAAGGGAATGTCCTGAAAAAAGGCACTTTCACGCACGCGTTTGATGTATTCAAACCCATCGATCTCAGGCATATTGAGGTCGGCGATCACCACATCAGGTATGTTGCCATCGTACATCCACTCGAGAGCTTCCCGGCCATTTTCAAGAGCGATCACTTCGTATTTGTCTTTTAGAAACTGTTCGAGCAGCTTTCGCATTACTGGCTGGTCGTCTATTATTAGAACTTGTTTTTTTGACATACTTCTCAGGCATTTACCGGTTTCTCAGTTGTTTGAAAACCTCGTTGAGTACATTCTGAACTTCCATTACTTTCGATTCTAAATCAGGAGTAGGCGCACCTGACTTTCCGATTTTCTCTACATCGCGAATGGTTTGCTGAATGCCTGGAATCTCAAAGAGATCGATTGATGGTTTGATTTTGTGTGCAAGGTTGCCCATATCTACCCAACGACCTTCTTTAAAGGCCTTTACTAAATCATTTAGTTGCGTTGGTGTATGTTCCAGAAAGGTTTCAATCATAGAATCGACGAACTCTGACATTCCGCCAGAGAGTTCTTCCAATTGTCGTAAGCTAAATAAATTTCCCATTGGTGAATGTTTATTTGAGGATTATTTCTTTGTTTTTAATCAATCTGTAAATTGTGGACTTGCCAATATCTAATCGCTTGGCTACCTCTAAAACATTGTTGTCGTATTTTTCGAGGTAGTACTGAATGATCTTATTGGTGAAGTCGCGCAATGTGCCCGACTCGTGTAATAAGTCCTGAATGTTGTTGTTTGAGTTTGTAAAGTTGATGTTTTCTTCAGTAATTTTTCCATCGTCAGACATCACTACCGCTAACTCTATGATCGCTTTTAATTCACGAACATTTCCCGGCCAATGGTATCTGAGGAGTTTTTCTTGAGCTTCGGGCGTGAAAACTACTTTTTCCATTTTGTTTTCCTTAGCAAACTCATCGGCAAAATGCTTGGCTAAAATAAGTATATCATTACCGCGTTCGCGGAGAGGAGGCAATTCGATCGGAAAGCCAATTAACCGGTAGTACAAGTCTTCTCTGAATCTTCCGGCTTTAACTTCTTCCTGGAGGTTGCGATGTGTGGCTGAGATGATGCGCGCATCGATTTTTACAGGAGTATTGCTGCCGATACGGGTTACTTCTTTTTCCTGTAATACCCTTAGCAGTTTTGCCTGCAGATGTAGTTCCATCTCACCTATCTCGTCCAGGAAAATTGTTCCTCCATTAGCTTCCTCAAATTTCCCGATTCGTCGATTTATCGCCCCTGTGAAAGAACCTTTTTCATGACCAAAGAGCTCACTTTCAATCAAATCTTTGGGTATGGCTGCGATATTTACGGCTACAAAGGGCTTTTTACGGCGAGCGCTGTTGTAGTGTATAACTTTAGCGACCAATTCTTTTCCGGTTCCAGTCTCACCGCATATACTCACGGTGATATTGGATTGACTTGCCTTTTCTATCAGTTTAAATACGCGTTTAATGGCTGGGCTATTGCCCTTTATGTTAGAGAAGTCGTATTTCTGATTTACTTCTTCGCGCAGGCGGTCAATTTCGTCTTTGAGCTTAGCATTTTCGCGGATGTGTTTTACGACATTCCAAATGCGCTCTTTAGTGTCTTTGTCTTTTACGATGTAGTCGTATGCGCCTTCTTTCAATAAGGTAACAGCCGTAGTAATATCCTCTTGACCTGAGACGATAATAACGGGTATCTCGGGGTATTGCTTTTTTATGTCTCTCAATACGTTCGCACCACTCATATCAGGTAAGGTGTAATCGAGGCTTATAACGTTGGGCTTTTTGTAGAGATTTTCTAAAAGTTCTCTTCCTGAAGTAAACAATTCTACCTCATAATCTGGATTTAAAGACAAATGATGCTTGAGCAGTTTACCGTAAAACTCATCGTCTTCGACTAAAAAAATCTTAAATGCGCTCATTTAATCATTTTGTGGAAAAGTGTTTCAAAAATGGAAAATTTTTTAGTATCGTACAAATTATTTTTTGAAACTTTTCAGAACAGAAAACAGTTCTAAAAATCCTGATTCTAAAACCTTCACTGGCCTGAAGGGAATTTTATTCCTTAAGAAGTAATAACCGAACACAATGCCACTGCCGTAAGTGATGATCGAAACCATCGCTACACCGGTCACACTGTCAAAAACCTTGATGGCAATAACATCACCTACCACATTCACAGCTGCCATAAGCATCACTTTATAGAAGTTTAACCTTTGTAAATCAAAAACTTCCAGGGCAATCCCACTCAATCGATCAAGAGGAATAAGCGCAGTATAAATGGCGAAAATTTTCAACAAAATAGACGCGTCGAGATATTCCTTGCCTGCTAGTGCAATGACTAGCCAATCCGAAAAAATCAAAGTAGCTATCGCCACTGGTAGTACAATGAGAAACAGCAATCCCGTTTGCACTTCGTATTCCGGCAGAAAGGCAGCTTCGCCTTGTTGTTTGCGCACAGCTATAAGCTTGGGGTAAGCCGTAGAAACCAGCGAGCGAATGGGAATATCGAGCAAGCCAAGAAGTCGTTCAGGTACATTGTATCGAGCTACGGGAGCAGGCCCCATAAAAAACATCAGCAAAAAAGTATCTGTACTTTTCAAGAGATTACTGCCTAAAAGGGTGCCCATGCTGTATTTACCAAAATCGTACAATGATCGAATATGCTGCCCTGTGCCTTTAGCAAAGTGCTTAATTCCATTCCATTCACTGGCTGAAGTAAACATTCCAGCCACTAACCAACCACCTACGTATGACCAAAGTATGAGTTCGAGGCCGGTGCGTGTATAGTAATTTATCAAGCACCCCAAAAAATAGATAAACTGGGATATACTTCGCGTCCAGAAAAGTCGGTCGAAACGGTTGTAGGCATTCAGTAGCCACATCGCCATGGTGTTTGGTTGGCTTACAATTGACACTAGCCAAAACCACTTGCCCACGAAGACTAATTCCGGAGAAAAGTGCTTTTGAAAAACAAGAAAGAACACACTGATGGGAATGGATACTCCAGCTGAAATCCACAAGCCAAAACGCCAGGCTGCACCGGTGAAGGCATGTTTTTCCTCCTCCGTGTCACTCTCGCCAATGCGTTTTATTAAAGCATTGCTGAGCAACCCACTTCTTACCATGTCGAAGAGGGTAAATACGGTCATAAAGAAGACCCAAATACCCAACTCTGTGCGCTCAAGTGCCCTTGCCAGCAAACCAAAACTCACCAAGCCGAGCACTGCAGCTGAACCATTGCCCAGCAGACTCATCAGCTTATTGCTGCTGTAGAGTTTTTGCACAAGTTTTCTCATTCGGAAAAGGATGTTACATGAAATCCCTGAGTCGGTGACGCGACTTCACGCGTATGCCTTTTTCGGTCTGTTCGACCAAGGCTGTTTCGGTATAAGCGTCGTGTTCGAAAAAGAGAATCATGTTTTCTTCTAAAGCCATTTGTAGCACTTCGGCTTTCTCTTGCATGGTGAGTAGAGGTCGCACATCGTAGGCCATTACCCATGGCATGGGTATGTGATAAGAGGATGGCAAAAGATCGCCCATGTAAAAGACAGTGCCTTCAGGTGTTTTGATAATTGGAAGTATCTGAGCCTCGGTGTGACCATTTGCTACATACATTTCAATTCCCAATGGTGTAGTACTGCGCCCAGCAGGTAGTGACAGCAGGGTGAGCTGTCCGCTGTCAACGAGTGGTTGAATGTTTTCTTTCAGAAAGGAGGCTCTTTCTCGGGCATTGGGATTTAAAGCCCATTCAAGATGCCGCTCGTGTATCCAATAAACTGCATTGCTGAATGTGGGCTCGAAGCCCTTACCGTCAGCACGACGGCGAACAGCGCCACCACAATGATCGAAATGAAGATGTGTAAGAACAACATCTGTAATATCATCAGGCGAAAAACCGGCTCGGCGAATACTACCCAATAAAGTATCCTCACCGTGCAGATAATAAAAGCTGAAAAACTTTTCATCCTGTTTGTCGCCAATGCCGGTGTCGATGAGGATGAGTCGATCCCCATCTTCTACCAGTAAGCAACGCATAGCCCATGAGCACATGTTGTTTTCATCCGACGGATACACTTTGATCCACAAACTTTTAGGTACTACGCCAAACATGGCGCCCCCGTCGAGCTTAAAATTTCCTGTATTTATAACGTGTAAATACATAACCTAAAACAAAATTTGCCGTAAAATTAGTCTTAAGGTTCATCGATGACAGCCAACACTTTTAAAATATCCGCATTTTCTTTTCTGCGCAATGCCGTGTATTACGACTTACCTTTTGTTGAATCCATATTATCTGTTTTACCGATAGTAGATGAATTTGTAATTGCTCTGGCTATAAGCGACGACACTACTCTGGAAATATTACAATCGTTACATTCTGAGAAAATAAAAATTATCCACACCGATTGGAAAGTTTCTGAATTTCCAAAAAATACTGAGTACGCCCGACAGACCGATATCGCTAAAATACATTGTACTGGCGATTGGCTACTTTATGTTCAAGGCGATGAAGTGTACCACGAAGACGACTTACCAAAACTGCTTCAAATTCTTAATGAAGCCCAGTCTATTTCAGAAGCAGAGGGCATTTTGGTGCAATTTTTCCACTTTTGGGGTGATTATGAACATATACATCGGTCTCATGCTTGGTACAAAGAAGAAATTCGCCTGATTAGAAACCTACCACAAATTCACTCTTGGCGCGATGCACAGAGCTTCCGATATTATCTTAAAACTCCTACTTCAGCTACTGATTATATGTCGAAGTCGCAGTCGCGAAAGCTGCGCGTAGTGCGCTCTGATGTGCGTGTTTTTCATTATGGACATGTAAAAAAAGCAAACATTCAGCTGCGAAAGGTGCAAGATGCCCACGCAACCTACACGGGCAACAATAGAATCTCCCAAGCCTTTAATTACGGCAGGATTGCTGATGTGCCTGTCTTTGAGGGAACTCATCCAGCGGTGATGCGCGAGCGCATTCACGCTTTTATGAACTCACCGGAAAAACCAAACATCTACGACAAGCCAAATCCGGCTCTTCACAAGCACGAACGCTTCAAATACAAACTGCTTTCTTTTCTGGAAAACCGCTTTTTGGGCGGGAAAACGCTTTTCGGTTTTAAAAATTACACCTTGATCAAATAGCCTTTTTTCCTTGCCCAATGCAGTGTTAAACCGCAAAAAACTTAGAAAAATCAGTTTTGTACCTTACTTGAGCGAATACTTTTGTTAATGCAACTTAACATACATTACAATGAGATATGTATCGCCAGCTGAGGCTGTATCAGTCGTTAAATCAGGGCAAAGAGTTTTTTTACACGGCAGTGCTGCCACTCCCCAAACACTTATAAAGGCACTAGCTGCTCGCAAAAATGAACTTGAAAACGTAGAACTCATCAGCATATCTACTCTGGGCGAAATGCCCCTTGCTGCCCCTGAGATGGAAGGGCATTTTTACATCAACTCTCTTTTTGTATCGGCCAACATTCGCCAGGCAGTCAATAGCTCAAATGGAGATTATATACCCATCTTCTTGAGCGAGATAAGCCGCTTGTTTGAAATGGGCATCCTGCCGATCGATGTTGCCTTTATCCACGTATCACCTCCCGATAAACACGGCTTTTGCTCGTTGGGTACCAGTATAGATGTGGCTCGATCAGCCGTTCGACATGCTAAAATGGTGATTGCACAGGTAAATCCAAAAATGCCACGAACACATGGCGATGGCATCATTCACTCAAAAGACATTCACATGGCTGTGTGGTGCGAAGACGAACTACCTGAAGTTGACTACCGAAAAGAAATAGGCGAATGTGAAATAAAAATCGCGCATCACATTGCAGCCTTAATCGATGATCGCTCGACTATACAAATGGGTATAGGCAGTATACCCGATGCCGTGCTTATGGCTCTTACGAATCACAAAGATTTAGGCATACATACTGAAATGTTTTCGAATGGGGTAATGGAGCTGATGCGCAAAGGTGTAATCACGAATGCGTACAAAAAGAAGCATCGAGGTAAGGTGGTGAGCACCTTTGCTATTGGAGGTCGCGAGTTGTATGATTTTATGGATGATAACCCATCGTTTCGCTTTTTGGAAGCCAACTATGTGAATGATGGGGCAGTGATACGGCAAAATCCGAAAATGGTATCCATCAATTCAGCTATTGAAATCGACTTGACAGGCCAGGTTTGTGCTGATTCAATTGGCACCTATCAATTCTCAGGTGTAGGCGGTCAGATGGATTTTATGCGCGGGGCTGCGCTTTCTGAAGGTGGAAAACCCATCATTGCAATTGGTTCTACTACGGGTAAGGGGCTGAGTAAGATAGTGCCTACACTGCGGCCAGGGGCTGGTGTAGTTACTACTCGAGCACACGTGCACTACGTAGTGACTGAATACGGAGTAGCCTACCTGTATGGAAAAAATTTGCATCAGCGCGCATTAGCCCTTCGCGACATTGCTCACCCTGACCACAGAGAGATGCTTGACAAGGCTATTTTTGAACGGTTTAAATTAAAAAAACTCGCTTAAATATCCATCCAAAAAAAACCCGCCGGCTACTTACCGTCGGGTTTTTTTAAAAGGCTTTTGTGTTTCTATGGGGTATAGACCTTAGCCGTGTTCACATTACTACCATTGTCGGTATACCAGAGTGGGTATACATTACCTCCACTCTGTGCCCAGGGTACAAACTGATAGTACACATTTACTATATCTTCTTTTTCAATGGGATACTGCCAAATCTCAGGAATTTCGATCGCCCACGGCAGGCCGGTTTTACTGGTGTAGTTAAGAAATCCAACTGTTCCGGTATTGTCGTCGATAGTGCCAAAGAGGGCTGTATTAGCCAGGCTAGTAGGCGCATATCCCGCAAGATGTACCTCACGTCCACGATTTTGGTTTACGACGATGAATGGGTTGATATCACCAAAGTTTAGAATCGGAATGGGTGTAGCAAAATTGATAGTTATCTGGCGCTCAATTGGAGCTACAAACGTTTGGCTCGGAACAGTGTTAACGAAGGGAGAACCTGGATTGGGTAATGCTGTGAAAGCATTGTCAAAAAAGATTACCACTGCCTTGTTTTGACCAAGCTCAGTGCCATTAGGAGCATTGTTTGTAAAGCCGTTCAATAACTGTCCGCTGACTGATTGAATGGCAGAGGGAGCAAAGTCGAATTGGATACCGAAAGCATTGCGTTGAGAGGCTCCTATGGCTACCACCTTGTAGTTCACAAACATTTCAACAGCACTCATATTGGCGTTGAGCACAGTTTTGGTTCTAGCGTGGAGGACAAGGTCATTAAAGTCAAAGTCACCGTAAGCTGGCCATAGGTCTTCGAAAGCCCAAGTTACGTAACCAGTTTGAGAAGGATAATAGAGATTGTATGCGCGAAGTGGATCGTTGGGATATTCGTCGATGTTGTCGGGCACGCCATCGCCGTCGGCATCAGCGATAGCTGGTGTGCCAAAGCCCTCGGGATTACAAGGTGAAGTAGGGATGAAGTTGTTACAACCGATGCTGGCTGGCGGTACGATAGCACCATTGTTAGCCACAATATTGTTGGCACAAAGTTCCACATTACCGGCTATGCCCCCCGAACTGTTTATGGTAAGCGGGCCAGGAATTACGATGCTTGAAGTAGTTCCATAGGCCTGAATCACTTTGTTAAAGTAAGTGTTTCCGGTACCTCCTTTGATCATGGCCCCGTCATAGAGAATGATGTTGCTGCTTGAGTTCACGTACAATTCGTTGTTGCAGCGCATGTATGAGCAGTTTTCCAGTTTGCCGTTGAAGTGGAAATTGTTGTTAGCTGTCATGGAGCAATAGTTGGTCACATCAGAAGAGCTGTTGAAGTGAATGGTATTGCCTGAGGCGACCTTGCCATGGTTGAGGAATTTGTTGTTGATATTGATGTTGGAGGTAACGTTTATTTCTCCGTAGTTTACGATATCAGATCCAGAGTTGCAGTTAAATTGGCCGTTGATGGTGAGGATACCCTGATTGTAGACCTTTCCGTTAGGTGAAAAACTTGAAGTAATGTTTACATTATTGCTCCAGTTGCGAAAGGCGGATGTGTTTCCATTGAAATTGATGTTGCTCGCTGTAACGGTAGCTCCCGGGTTGATTTCAAGAGATGCATTAGAGCTGGCATTGAAGTAAGAAAAATTCACAGCAGCACCCGAGCAAATGCGCACTTGCACGTTGCCACCGATGTTAAATCCACCAGTGAAATTACCTGTGATACAGATAATCTCATTGTTCCAGAAATTTCCGTTGTAATTGCTTTGATTGTTGAGCGTAATAGTGCAGCCTGTGCAGCCATTTGGGTTGATCTGTGTTTTGCGTTGAGGGCGACCAAGTTTTTTAAAGGTGAAATTGACTTTACCCTCATGCACCGTAGCTACACGCATGTCGCGAATGCCATTCGGGTAATTAACTACTACATAGGCCTCTTTTAAAGCTCGATTTACTTTGGCTTTAACGGTTTTTGTTTCATTCTTCGCCACAATCACAACGGCTTTTGGCGATGTACCTGCGCTGGGGAAGCGGTCGAAAAGTTCTACTTTATACTTATTGTTGCCAAACATCTCGTCGTCGATTGTAGCAATGAATTCGATTTCTTTGGTAGCCGAAAAATCAAAACCTTCAGGAACTTTGAGTTCTTTCATTGATGTAACTGAAGAAGGTGGGTCTATGTCTGTTTTGTTATCTTTCTTACACTGATTAAAAATGTTCAGTGAAATGATGATAATGGCTGTTAATTGAACAAATTTTTTCATGATGCACGTGGTATTCCTTTCCACATATTTTCGAAACTGTTATGCCAATAATACATCTTCTTGATTTTCAGAATTATTAACAAAATCCGGTTTAAAACAGATTTCCCAGTAGCGGAAAATGAGTTTAAAATTTGGAAAAAAATTATTTTAAATCAATGCTTCGGGCGATGACTTCCATTTCCATGAGCATGTTGCGCTTGTTTTGGCCCACAGCCTGCATAAAAGCATCGATAAAAACCATCAGTTTGCGGTCTTCATCAAAGAGGACGAGGGTATAGAAAGGTCCGCCAAGAAAATCGTTGACCGATTTAAACAATCCGCGCATTTCGGTAGTGAGTCTTCCATTGAGGTTGTAAGTGCGGCTCAAAGGTCTAATCGTAGTATCTACTACCGTGTAACTACCTGGACGCGAAGCTTGTGTGTGAAGGATGGTGAGTGAGTCGCGTATCTCTATGATTTTCCATTCGTCAGGCAACTCTCCATCTGGGTCCCAGGGACGCGTGTGTACCATGATGACATGGTGGGTTTTAGCCGATTGTGCGAAATACATGCTGAAGTTGTCTTTGTGCACCACACGCGAATAGCCAGGTGGCATTAGGATTTTGAGTTTTTGGTTTTTAGTAGCGTCTTGCCACTTGGCACCTGATTTCAACAAAGTGAGACGCGTACTCTTAAGGTCTTGGGCTCTGAACTTTTCAAAGATTTCTCGACGGTGACGGGCAGTGAGATTGTAAATATCCTGAAAAGTGGTGTAGGTAATCAGAGCAACATTTTGTGGCTTAGCATACAGATTTCTAAACCAACGAAATCGAGCAGTGTCTGATTCTTCGACAACGATGATGGCTTTGTTGCGCTGTATGACGTTTTTAAAGTTTGCAGGATCAACCCGCATGATCGAAAAATATGGCTCAGGCTGTGGCAGGCCGGGCTGTGGGCGGAGAAGCTCATTTTTTAGTGGATTCAAGGCGCGTGAATTCCACACTTTTTCGGTACACACAAGTATTACCTCACATCTAGCACCGGTGCTCGAGGGTAAAATTTTGGTTTGTTCACTTTTAGAGGGTTTAGAGCTTTCGCCTTCTTTGGCCGATTGACAGCCTACGAAGAGCAAAAAAGCTATGAGTATGAGGGCTGCAGAGGATCGCTTCAATTGAGGTAGATTTTCAATTTCATTCCAGACTTGAGGTCGCGAGCATTCTTCAGGTTGTTCCATGCCATTAGATCTTCAACACTCACACCTTCATAACGCTTGGCAATGCTGTAGAGTGTGTCGCCAGGATTGACTCTGTAGTATTCCACTTTTCCTTCTGATTTCTGTGGTTTTGGTGAGCTGTCGCTATGATGCCGTATCACAGGAACCGCAGTAGGATTCGAAGTATTAGCAGTGGTATTAAAAGCAGTAGCACTTTGTACAGGTGCGGCAGCAGGTGTTGTTGTGCGTTTGTAAATGGTGAGTTTTTGATTGGCATAAATGTTATTTCCCTTTAGTTTATTCCAAGCGCGTATGTCAGACATACTTACATTGTAACGACGGGCTATGGCACCAAGTGATTCACCTCTCTTAACCTTGTGAACAATGCGCGTGCGCTGAGTGAGGTCGGGTGTGTCGTCGCCAGGCTTCAGGCGGCTTGCGATTTCAGTATAGCTTCTGGTATTTTCACGCAAAAAGGCGTATATAGTGTCTTCGTTGGCGATAAAAAGTCCCCACTTATGGCGCGGAAGGGCAACGAAGTATTGGTCGCGGTCATTGGACGGAACGATATTCTGGCGGTATTGTGGATTAAGGAATGAAAGTAAATCGATGGGCATGTCGAGAATTTCAGCTAAATGACGAAGGTCAATAGGCTCTCGCACGACTACGGTGTCGAGATCGTAGAAAGTAATGGCCGGTTCAAGGGGATAGATGCCGTGTTCGTGGGCGTAATTAATTACATAATTCACTGCGATAAAGGCCGGCACATAACCGGCCGTTTCGCGTGGCAGATAGGGTCTTAGTTCCCAGTAGTTGGTCTTACCTCCACTGCGACGTATGGCTTTAGTCACGTTGCCGGGGCCAGAGTTATAAGCTGCGAGGGCAAGGTCCCAATCGTTAAACCAGCGGTGTAGTTGTCGCAAGAAGCGGGCTGCTGCTTCGGTCGATTTATAAGGATCGTTTCGCTCATCTACATAACTAGTGATTTGCAAACCCATAAGCTTGCCGGTGGAGTAGATAAATTGCCACAAGCCTTGGGCTCCGGCTACTGAAGTAGCTCTTGGGTTGAGTGCTGACTCCACCATAGCGAGGTATTTGATTTCAAGGGGCATGTTGTATTTGTCAAACACCTCTTCGAAAATGGGAAAGTAGAGCTGCGACAGGCCCATCATTCGGGCAACGAGCTGAGGCTTTCGCAAGTACATCTCGATGTATTGTCGCACCTCGCGATTGTATGTGAGGCGAAGAGGAGTTTGACTATTTAGCCGGCGTATACGAGTTTCAAATACACTGTCGGGTATCTGGCTGACGTCGGGGTTATATTCCTTGGTGCGCACTACAGTTTGGTCGCTCTTAAAAAGATTCAGTTTAAAAAGTTCGTCGAGGGCTTTGGCAAAAGGGTCGTCGCTTATATCAAGTCGAAAGGTAGTAGAGGAATCTTGGTAAATGACCAAACTGTCGTTTACATCGACTTGCGCTATTGAAATGATGGGTAACAAAAGGGGAAACAAAGAGAGTAGAATCCTACGCAGCATTGTAAAAGATTGATTTCAGAAAGATTATGGGCAAATTTAGAAAAAGGAACGCAAGATTCGGCTAAAAATTGCCTTCATCAGGCGCTTGGGGAGAAGGGTTAGGGACGTTTTCAGATTCTATTTGTTTTTTCTGCAAAATTTCGATGGTGCGATCGTACACTTGAGAGAATAAATCGGGATATTGGGTATAAAAGTAGTGCGAGCGACGATATTGCTCATCGGTGACGCAGTGTTTTTCAAAGATGCGGGTGTAGTAATCTTTCATGTAAGCATTTTCGGCGTAGAGGACGCGATCGCCAACGCGACGACCTTCGAGTTGGTGGATGTCGGCCAACAAAGCTGCCATGGCTTCGCGGTCGAGCACGTCGGGTGGAACTTCAACTCTCACGCATGATGTAGCTACCAGATGTAGGATAATAAGAATGGTTAATAAATTCAGTGAATTAAGGTTTGCTAACCTATGAGGTGTGTATGTGACTGAGCTGCGAGCACCTGACCCGCGTGAAGTGGATGGTGTGCGCCCGAAGCGGAGCGTAGGGCGGTGCGAAGGCAAGGCTTGCACTGCCGAAGCACGGGAGCGAAGCGGACCACGGAATACACCGACCCAGGCGAAGGCGCAAAAGCTCCTTGCCTGGGCAAGCCCTATGGCGAAGGCGCAAAAGCTCCTTGCCTGGGCAAGCCGTGCAGCGAAGGTGCTCAAGTGCCAAGCCTGGCGTACGCCCAAATGAAAAAAATTAAAAAATTTAAATCTATTCATATTCAATCGCGGGCAAACTCAAGGGCGCGGGCGTTGCGGAAAGGGTAAACTTTTCCGTTTTCATACATGAGTGCGCCATTGACAAAGGTGTGGGTAACGCGGGCTTTGAAATTGACCCCTTCGAAGGGCGACCAGCCACAGGAATAGAGCAAACTGTCGCGGGTGACCGTGTGTGGCATGGCGGGGTGCACGAGCACCAGGTCGGCGTAATAACCCTCGCGAATGTAACCGCGGTCTTTAATGCGAAAGAGAATCGCAGGGTTGTGGCACATCTTCTCAACCATCCGCTCGATGGTGATTTTGCCTTTTTTAACGAATTCCATCATGGCGATGAGGCTGTGCTGCACGAGTGGACCTCCGGAAGGTGCATCTGCATAGGGACGACTCTTCTCTTCGATGGTGTGAGGCGCATGGTCGGTAGCAATCACATCGATGCGGTCTTCGAGTAGGGCCTTCCAAATAGTCTCGCGGTCTTGAGCTGTTTTAATGGCTGGGTTCCACTTGATGAAGTTGCCCTTGTCGGCGTAATCTTCGTCAGAAAACCAAAGGTGATGAATGCAAGCTTCGGCAGTAATGCGCTTCTTGGCAAGAGGCAGGCTATTGTCAAACATCATGGCCTCTGCGCCCGTGCTGATGTGATAGACGTGAAGACGCGTATTGTACTGGCGGGCAAGTGAAATAGCGTATTTTGAGGAAAGCAGGCATGCCTCCTCAGAACGAATGAGGGGGTGGTGCCTCGGTGTAAGGTGCTCACGGCCCCCAGCTTCGGCAACATATTTTTCGAAGTTGCGACGAATAGTTTCCTCATCCTCGCAGTGTGTAATGACTAATAAAGGAGAGTCGCGAAAAATGGCGTCGAGGGCTTCGGCATGGTCTACCAGCATATTGCCTGTGCTTGAACCCATGAAAACTTTGATTCCCGCAGCTCGAGAGGTGTGCGATTTTTTGATTTCTTCGATGTTGTCGTTTGTAGCGCCAAGGTTAAAGCCAAAGTTGACCCAGCTTGTGCGCTCGGCAATAGCGTACTTGGCATGAAGAGCTTCGATGGTAGTAGCCGGAGGTTGGGTATTGGGCTGCTCGATGTAAGAAGTAGTACCGCCAGCAAGGGCTGCACGGCTCTCGGAGTAGATAGTGCCCTTGTGCGTAAGTCCTGGTTCGCGGAAGTGCACTTGGTCGTCGATCACGCCAGGGAGCAGGTACTTTCCCATGGCGTCGATTATCTTAGTATTGGCATTTGGAGGAGTAATAACGCGGTCAATTCGGGCGATGCGATCGCCCGTGATGAGCAAATCGGACTCAAAGGTTTTGCCTTCGTTTACGATTTTAGCGTTTTTGATAAGGATATGTTTGGCCATGGGGTAACGTCAAAACGGTTTGAATATGCTTCTAAGCTTGAGTTTGATTACGCCGAAGATGGCTTCTTTGATGATGCCTTTCGACATTTTAGAGGTTCCATTGCTTCGATCGGTGAAAATTACTGGGATTTCGCGGATGGCAAACCCCTTTTTCCATGCAATGTACTTCATTTCTATTTGAAAGGCATAACCAATAAAGCGAACTCGATCGAGGTTTATGGACTCAAGTACTCGGCGAGCATAGCACTTAAAGCCGGCTGTGGCATCGTGTACAGGCAGGCCGGTAATGAGGCGTACATACTTTGAGGCAAAATAGGAAAGCACCACGCGCGACATAGGCCAGTTGATCACATTTACGCCTGTAACGTAGCGCGAGCCAATGGCCAAATCGGCTCCGCCATCTCGGCATGCTTCGTAGAGGCGTAGTAGGTCTTGCGGATTGTGAGAAAAGTCGGCGTCCATTTCAAAGATGTAGTCGTAGCGGTGCTTTAAGGCGTACTTAAAGCCAGCGATGTAGGCTGTACCAAGGCCCTGTTTTCCGCTGCGTTCGATCAGGTGCAGCCTGCTTTCAAATTCACCTTGAAGTTTTTTTACAATGTCGGCCGTGCCATCTGGCGAGCCGTCATCTACAATTAATACTTCGAAGGGTATAGGCAGTGCCATAATGGCACGAATGATGGCTTCGATGTTCTCGGCTTCCTGATAAGTGGGAATGATGACTAATCTGCGATCTTGACTCACGGTTTAAAAAGCGGGGCCAAAGTTACATGTATCTATTCTTTTTAGCGGGAAGAATCCCAAAAGTCACTGTTCAAGTGAAAGAAACAGTGCTTTTGTTGTGTTACTTTGCACACCTATTTTATTTAACTTTCATTCAAATGAAAAAATTTTCATTGTTAATTCTACTTTTCAGTATGACGCATTTTGCCATCGGACAAACGGCTATCGACATCCGCAAAGTCGATCTTAAAAACGGCTTGCGCGTGATCATGCACCGCGACAACACCATGCCTATCGTAGCTGTAGGTGTACTTTACAAAGTGGGCTCTAAGAACGAACTACCGGGCCGTTCAGGGTTTGCTCACTTCTTCGAGCATCTTATGTTTGAAGGCAGCGAGCATATAGCCCGCGGAGAATTTATGAAGCTTATACAAGCCTCTGGCGGTGTTAATAACGCTTACACCACCCACGACAAGACCTACTACTACGAAGTGTTGCCAAGTAATCAGCTCGAGATGGCCCTGTGGATGGAAAGTGAGCGGATGCTACACGCCAAAATCGATACAGTGGGTGTGGAGACTCAGCGCGAAGTGGTAAAAGAAGAAAAGCGCCTGCGCATTGACAATCAGCCCTATATGTCGTTTCAGGAGAATCTCTTTAAACGCGCTTACAAAGTACACCCCTACAAAAGCGTGCCCATTGGCACAATGGAAGACCTGAACGCAGCTCAACTAAATGAATTTTACGACTTCTACCGCACCTTCTACGTGCCTGAAAATGCTGTGCTTGTAATAGCCGGCGACATCGAGTACGAAACCGCTGAGCGCCTGGTGCGCAGATATTTCGAAGACATACCTCGCGGAGGTCGCCCTATACCTCGCCCGAATGTGGTGGAGCCCCCACTAGAGCGCGAAATTGTTGATACTATTTACGACAACATTCAGCTACCGGCTGTATTCTTGGCCTACCGCATGCCCCCAAAAAATTCGGATGATGCACTCGCTTTAAGCCTGGTAAGCCGTTTGTTGAGCACCGGCAACAGTTCGCGCCTGCGCAAAAAGCTTGTTGACGAACAAAAAATTGCCCTCGAAGTCATCGCTTTTCCTTATGACCTGGAAGACGGAGGTCTCTTCATTACCCTAGCACTTGCCAATTTTGGCAAAGACCCCAAAGACATTATGGCAAGCATGCACGAGGAAATAGAACGCTTAAAAAAAGAGCGCATCTCTGACAGAGAATTTCAAAAGCTGCTCAATCAGTTTGAAACTCAACAAATCAGCCAAATGGGCAGTATGCAGGGCATTGCCGACCTGCTGGCTGAGTATGAAGTCTTCTACGGCGATGCTAACCTGATCAATACCATTGGCCAAAAAGTCTCTAAACTCACCCCTGCCGACTTGCAGCGCGTAGCCAATTCCTATTTTGACTCAAACCGCCGAATCATTCTTTACTATTTGCCAAAATCTTCACAACCTTAAATACTCATGAAAAAATACCTCTTAGCCATTGCAGCACTGATGATGACAGAAGTGACCCAATCACAACCGCTTGACCGCAGCAAGCGCCCAGAGCCAGGTCCAGCTCGCGAGATCCAACTTGGCGATTACAAAACTTTTACCCTGAAAAATGGCCTTAAAGTAATCGTAGTTGAAAACCACAAACTGCCTCGGCTCAGCCTGAATCTGGTACTAACCTACGACCCCGTTCGCGAAGGCGAACTTTCCGGCCTAGGCAGCATTACGGGCGAATTGATTAAAAACGGCTCAGTAAACCTACCAAAAGACAAGTTTAATGAAGAAGTCGATTTCATCGGGGCATCGCTCTCAACCTATTCCACCGGTGCCTTTATTTCTGGCTTGAGCCGTACGAATGAAAAGCTCTTCCAGCTACTGGCAGAAGTAGTGATACAACCCGCAATGAATGCTGACGACTTCGAGCGCATCAAGCTCAATACGCTTTCAGGCCTTCAATCGGTAGTCGACAATCCCTCTTCGATTCGCACGAATGTGACCAATGTGTCGTTCTTTGGAAAAGAACATCCCTATGGCGAGGTAGAAACCGAAGAAAGTGTCACAAAAATCACCCTTGACGACTGCAAGCGCTTTCACCAAACCTACTTCCGGCCTAATGTGGCCATACTGGCCATAGTTGGCGATATTAACATGAAAGATGCCCGCCGACTGGCACTGAAGTACTTCGGAAAATGGCAAAAAGGCAACGTTCCTACGGCTAAATACCCCTTCCCTGCACGACCTCAATCGCCGACAGTACATTTCAGCAATCGAAACGCATCAGTACAATCAGCCATTCACGTGGGTAACGTGATCGATCTGCCTCCCGGCCATCCAGACGCTGTGCGTATGCGTGTTGCCAATCAAATTCTTGGCGGCAACGAAGGTCGTCTCTTCCTCAACCTGCGCGAAACCCGCGGTTACACCTATGGCGCTTACTCACGCTACAACACCGATCCGCTGGTAGGTAGCTTCTACGCTTCAGCCGAAGTGCGCAACGAAGTGACTGATAGTGCCATTACAGAAATTATCAAAGAAATTCGCCGAATGCGCGACGAATTTGTAACACCTGAAGAGCTCGACCTGGCTAAAAAATTTATATCTGGCACTTTTGGTCTTTCACTCGAAAATCCGCAAACGATCTCGCGCTTTGCCATCGACATTGAGCGCTATAACCTACCCAAAGACTATTACAAGAACTACCTCAAGGCTCTAAATGCCGTAACTGCCGAAGATGTGCGCAACGTAGCGCGCAAATACTTCGATGCAGACCGACTGCACATAGTAGTAGTAGGTAAAGCATCTGACGTTGCTTCTAAGCTCAGCGCTTTCGGGCCAATCAAATATTACGATGCATTCGGTCGTGAAGTAAAAGCCACCGCAACCGCAAAGACCGATATGGCCGCCGATGAAATCATCCGTCGGTATATAGCAGCACTTGGCAGCGAATCAGCCATAAGCCGCATAAAAGACATGGTGACCGAATACAATGCTGAGATTAAAGGCATGCCCTTCAAAGCGCAACTCATCATCAAAAAGCGCTTTAGCAATCCACCCATGATGAGTAACGAAATCATCGCTGAAGGCATGGGACCACTCCAAAAAACCACTTTCGATGGCACACGCGCCCGCACTACTTCAATGATGGGCGATAGCGATATACCTGAAGACCAGCTCGACGATATGCGCATGCAAGCCCTGCTCATCAGCGAAACAGAATACCTCAAACCAGGCTTCACCCTGCGCACCACAGGCATTGAAGAAATTAACGGCCGCCCTGCATATGTAGTCGAAGTAAAAGACAAAAACGGCAAAACCACTCTAGAATATTTCGATACAGAAACCTTCCTGAAGGTTAAACAAGAATATACAATGGACACCCCACAGGGCAAGCTTAACATATTTGTAGAAATGAGCGATTACCGCGATGTAGAGGGCTTCAAAATACCTGGAAAGATCCGTCAAGGGCAGGGACCTCAAACCATCACACTCACTTTTTCAAATGCCCGCATAAATACAGGGCTAAAAGCCGAAGATTTTAAGCTGTAAAATTCCCCAAAGTCCATTTATCCAAAGCTCTGCCACACCGGCGGAGCTTTTTTTTTAGAAATGTCCCTCGCAGACTGCCCGGTCGGGCAGCAACGAGAGTCGTTATGCTCCGGGGTATGCTATGCTCCCGTGCTTCGGTACTACATTTCGCAGCCCGAGCACTACGCTAATATGTTCCCACTAAATCCCTCAGGCATAAGTAACCTTTTCAAAAAACACACTTATTTTTCCTTAGTATTGAGATTCGTAAAGTCAATCAAATTTCCAAAACAACTTCGCGAATACATCTTACCGCATCTTTTAAAAAGTTCCTGTGGTAATTTTACGCGTTCAAAACATAGAAGTACATGAAGAGGGTGTTCATCGCAGTAGCGCTGCTTGTAATGATTTCTTGTGGTAAAAAGACCCATCAAAATTTCTCAAACGAAGACTTAGAAAAAATATACTTCCTCGATACTCTTGAAAACCAAATCATCAGCGCCCAGAAAATTGCCAACGAATACAATCCCGAGCGTATGAAGACCATACTTCAGGAGCTCGAGCCCTACTACAAACACTTCAAAAACAGCAAGCGTCAGTATTCCCGCGAATTTTTTATATATGAACTCTCAGGCCTTGAAGACACTCGTCGCTCTCTGTCCAAGTCGCTGCCCGAGTATCAAAAAATCAAAGACGAGATCGACTTCAACCTACAACAAGTCAGAGCCTTGAGAAAGTTGATAAACGAATCAGACTCCCTCACCGACAGCCTGAAGATATACATCGACCAGGAGGCTATCGCAATGCAAGAGACCATGACCAAATTTTACAAACGCATACGCAACCCACTTACCTATAAAGATCGTTGGCCCGTCCTTAAGGCAAAGCTCGACAGCGCCATGCAGTACGACCTACAATCAGCTGCCAATGAATAAGTGGACACCTTTAGTCCTCGCTGCTTTCCTCCTCTTGAGCCAAACGTCGGCCCAGGAACTTCTATTGCCTGCAAGTACCTCTGAGAAAGTTGATTGCGAAAAATTACTTGTTGAATATAGAGAGCTCTACAAGCGCTCGCCCCAGCGGATGTATTACGTGAAAATGTACGATTGCCTCCTCGAGCTGAAGGACTACAAAGAGGCTGTAAATCTGGCTGAAGCACACATCCGCCGTACCAACGAACCCGAAGGTGTTTATTTGGTGGATGTGGCCTTTGCTAAAGCGCGGATGGGTGACCGCAAAACAGAAGAAAAAATTCTGAATCGCGTTCTCGAATCCATTAATAAAAATCCCCAATTCGCTTACCAAATTGGACAGGCCTTAAGCGACAAGGGATATTTCGAAGCAGCTTTACGATTGTATGAAATTGCTGAAAAAATCAATCCATCTTTCAACTTTAGTTATCAAAAGGCGCTGTTGTACGCCGATCTGGGTCAGCTCGAAAAAATGTACGACACATACATTGAAATTCTGGAGCGCTCCCCTTCCATGGCTTATACGGTTAAAAACCTATTCAACAGAATCATGGCTCCTGATGGAGGTGAGGATAACTTCGATTACATTACTCAAAAACTGCGCACTAAAGCACTGAGCCAGAAAAATCCTGTAATGACCGATGTACTCACATATATCTACAACGCTACAAACGACTTTGCCTCGGCATTTGAATTTCTGAAAGAGTGGCATGAAAAATCTGATTATGGTGCCATTGGCGAAATCTATGAGATCGCCAGCCAAGCACTCAAAAACCAGCAATACGATTTAGCCATATCAGGTTTTGATTGGGTAATCGCCCATTCATCTAATGCTAATTACTCTATGCGAGCCAATTTATCGCGCCAGCTGGCTCTGACTCTCAAAGCGCTGAACACTCCTACTAATCCTGAAACAGTAATTGCTGTAGTCACAGATAGCGAAAAACTCATTCAAATTCAAGGCATCAACTTTAACACTTTGCCATTAGCCGAAGCCACGGCACGACTTATGGCTTTCAAAGCCAATCAAAAAGACAAAGCCCTCGACTTAATCGAATCGTTGGTTAAACTACCGGGGCAAAATCCAAATGAAAAAGCACTGCTGCTCATTACAAAAGGCGATATTTACCTGTCAATGAAAGAATTTATGCTGGCCATAGTAGCCTATGCTCGCGCCGAGGAAGTGGCTGACAATGAGCTAATTAAAGATGATGCAAAATTTGCCCGTGCTAAGGCTATTTATTATTCAGGCGACGTGCCCTGGGCACTGGAAATTTTTGAAATCCTGCAAGAATCTACTTCAAAACCGATTTCAAACGACGCCACTGCATACGCAAGCAAAATTTTACTCAACTCTGGAGGCGACACTACCTACGAAGCCATGACCTACTACGCGCATGCTGATATGTTTTATTACGTAGGTGAATACCAAAAAGCCCACAAAATACTTGACTACGTCATCCAAACCTACACAAATCACCCCATACAAGACGACGCGTACTTGCTAAAGGCAAAAACTTTTGAAGCTCAAGGTCTTTACCAACAAGCGGTACAGTGGTACGAAAAGGTTTACACTGTCTTCGGCTATGAATTGTTGGCTGACCAAGCCATTTACCAAGCCGCTGTTCTGTATGAAGAAAAGCTAAACGAACCATCGAAAGCCAAAGAATTATACGAACTTATTGTCATGCAATTTATCGACAGCTTTCTTCACAACCAGGCGCGCCTGCGCCTGCGAGCACTTCTAAACAAGCAATCCTCATGAAAACCCGATACATTTACAACGTTACTATAAACATCGATGACTCAGTGCACGACGACTGGCTGCACTGGATGCGCACTACCCACATTCCAGATGTACTTGCCACGGGGATGTTTGACGAGTGCAAGATCTCCAAGGTGCTATCTGACGACCCTGAGGGAACTACATATGCCATTCAATACATTGCTAAGGATCGCGAGTCGCTCACGCTTTATCAAAATCTCTTTGCTCCAGATCTTCAAAAAGAACATTCGCAGCGCTATGCTAACAAGTTTGTAGCTTTTCGCACCGTACTAGAAATCGTAGAGGAGTTTTGATGATTCGTTTTAAAACTCCAGTCGATACTGCAGAGTAAAATTCCTTGGAGCCTCTGGACGCACAAAGCGAACCATGTATTCTCGATTGGTCAGATTGTTTACAATGAAAGTAAATTGACCAAATCCTTTTGTCTTGTAACCCAATCTTAAGTTTATAAAGTACTCATTTCCAGTGTAGCCTGGTTTATTGATCTGATCATTATAACCCGGCAAGAAAATGCGAAAAACCTCATCGATGCGCTCCACTTTTGATAAATATCGATAGTCAATCCCGACCATCCAGCCCTTCCACATAGCCTCTACGTCTACTTTTATTAATTGGCGATTTCGGTATTTCAGCATTGCATCAAGCACAGGATTTTCTTTGGAAAATACCGATTCTACAAATCGACCGATATATCGAAAAGGATTGTGAAGAGTGGTGTCGAGATTTACATCTACCGGCAGCGAATAGGTATAACCTACCAGCGTTCTCAATCCCAAGTCTTTGGTTAGATTACCCTCGCTCACCCAAGAAAACTCAACGCCGGCATTGCGGGCAAAAGCAACGTTTTGTGCTTGAAAACCGAGATATTTCACGATAGTGTCGAGTGGTACTTGATTAGGCGGTACAGTATCCCAACGGGGGGGCAAATACAAGCCAAATGTAATTTCTATTAAGTCCTTGTAATCCAGCCAGAAAAGACTCGCATCGAAGTAGTTTTTCCATTTGTTTATGTTCAGCTGTTTTTTAATTCCGATCTCAGCATTCCATCCATACTCAGGCCTCAGATTGAGATTAGGAAAAATGGGTACCGCCTCATTACCCGCAGTTGATATAAATATCTCAGTAAAAGTTGGGAATCGAAAGCCTTGACCAAAATTGGCACGAGCAAAGAGTGTAGGATTGATCGCGTAGTTCCCACCTATTCTAAATACCGGAATTCTTCGGCTTTCGATTCCTGAAATCGAAAAGTATTCGTAACGCATGCCCGCATTGGCAGCCCAACGATTTTTCAAATAATCGACTTGCACAAAAGTCGATGCATTATTACCCTGGCGATTGCCAATGTTGTAAATGTCAAATACATCGAAGTATTGATAGTTAGCCCCTGCTGTGATTTTAGTAAAAGCACTTAGCGGAAAATCCACGGAGTAATCGGCATTATAGAGATTTGTTTTCAAATTGTCACGATAGTTTTTAAACTGTAGTCGGTACCACCTGATGGCCAGGCGATGGCGTATTCCGCTCTTGGATTCGTAGAGCACTTCCGGAGTCATGTGCCACTGCTGGCGCACAATGCGCGTAGCGCCGTCGGCCATAGTTGCTGTGGGCGAGGTGCCATTTAGCGGTACGTAAAAATTGGAATCTGCATCAGCCCAGGCTAAGAAGTCAGCCTCATCACTGCCCATAATGGATGAATTCCAAATAAAAGAAAATCCCTTGCCGTCAGAGCGCTGGCGATAGCGCGACTTTAAAGTCACTCTTGACTGAGTCTGGTCTGTAAAGCGAATATAACCGTGAGTAGTAAGCTGATTTACCCCTATTACGTAGTCGATATTCCCAACAGATTCACCTACCGATGCCGATATTCCCCACTCACCCGGTCGACGCTTCCACCACCAGCGCTTTACCGGGTCGCGTGGGTTGTCCACTAAGTTGTAAAACGTTTGAAGACGTGCTACTGATTTTCCTCGGTCGGGCCATAAGGTCTTGATGTGTAAAGCCCCATTGAGCCCACCGGCGCCATACAATACAGATGCCGGACCTTTTACAACTTCAATATTCTCAACCATTTCAATGGGTGCAAAGTTCCACCGCATATCGCCCCTATCGCCTGTAAGTATGGGCATCCCATCTGTAATTACCAGTACGCGGCTCCCAACTCCATAAGCAAATCCGCTACCATTGCGTATGCTCATCTGGCCGTCGATCACCGTTACACCGGGTACTTTGTCCACTGCATCATAAAGACGAGTAGAATTAATATTATTGATCAATTCTTTGGGCAAAACATCAACTTGAACCACCTCGCGCGTAATGGGCTTTCTCAGGCGGGTAGCAGTAATAGTCACATCACCAATATTTTCAGCGATTTCATTTAATCTGATGGTGATTTTTTGTACTTCCCCTGGTTTAAAGATTATCCTTTTAACATAAGGTTGGTAGCCTATATGCGACACCGTTAATAAGGCGGAAAACCGGTTGGTAGTCCACTCAAAATAGCCGGTTTGATCGGTTGTTCCTTCCACTTTTCCATCAATAGCTACAGCAGCATCAGGAATGGGGTTGTTTAAAAGGTTTAAAACCCTTATTTGAAGCTTGTTTTGAGCATATGCCGATACCGACCAAACAGATAGGATACATACGAAAAAGTAGCGTAGAGCTTTCACCATCAATGCATTATTGTTAAAACAAAATTAACAGCAAATACCATTTAGCAATAGATTTAATTTAATTACTTTATTTAGGCGCGCCTAATTTTATTTTTGCTTATAGAAAATATTTGTTATAAATAATGCGATTTTTGATTTTAGGACTGTTTATAAATTATTTTACTGCTGTAAGCCAAGTTCTTACTGTAGCAGGTAAGGTGACAGATGGCGTAGTGCCTTTAGAAGGTGTTGCCATTCACGACTTGGAAAGAGGTACTTTTCTTGCAAAATCCAATCGCAATGGCATGTTTTTATTGAATTTTGTTTGTAAGGATAACACCACAATTTCCATTGTTTCCTTTTCAAAAACTGGATATCAGATACAAAATATAAACATACATTGCTCTGAAAGGGATTCAGTGTGGTTAGAAGTTGTATTGCCACACGTAGGCAAGGATTTAGAAGAAGTTGTCGTTACAAGCACTCTGCTGCCAATTGCAAAATCACATTCAGCTATTCCAGTTGCTGTTTTAAACTCATCTGTCTTTCAGCGTATTTCGTCGCCATTACTGATGGATGCTTTGCCAGTAATGCCCGGTGTCAGGCTGCATTATGACTGCAGTGTATGTGAAGCACCGTCTTTGAGGTTCAATGGATTGCCGGGTCCATACACCCTGCTGGTTATTGATGGAATGCCTATGGTAGGCGCTTTAGCCTCTACTTATGGATTGTATGGCCTCCCATCGAGCATGATCCAACGCGTAGAAGTGACCCGTGGACCCGGCTCAGTACTTTACGGCACCGAGGCTTTGGGTGGAGTCGTTAATGTACTTACCCTTAGTCCTGATGCAGCACCTAAAGTTTCAGCTGAACAACTTCTTACATCTTGGGGAGAGGTTACATCGCAACTCACATCTGCTTATCGATTGGGAAAAGGGAAGATGCTCACCGGAGTTTATCACCATTATTACAACAATCGAATAGATAGAAATTCCGACAATTTTTTGGATTTACCGCTCCAAATACGGTTATCTGTTTTCCAAAAAATTCAGTATTCCGATCAGTTCGAAATGTGGTTGAGATACTATTATGAAGATCGATTGGGTGGATCATTAAACGGGAAGCACTGTCACCGACATTCGCGTGAAGAGTATGTAGAAAGCATTTTCACTAATCGGGCTGAGTGGATGATGAAATACTCATCTCGCGTAATCAAACCTTTACAAATGTGGTGGAGCAACGCCAGCCACTGGCAAAACAGCCTCTACGGCGAAAACCATTTTTTTGCTAAACAATACCTTTCAAATCTTCAGACGTTGTGGCATGACCAGGTGGGAAAGATAGGATATACTCTTGGCACCTCTTTGCGCTATCAATACTACAACGACAATACAACTGCCACTTCTGTAACATCTGATCTTAACGGAGAAGCAGACGCCCCCGACATCCTTTGGATGCCAGCTGCCTTAGCCGATGTGTCTCTACAGTTCAATGAATTATCTGCTATAATCAGTACGCGTATTGATCACCACCCAATCCACCGATTTGTGCCTACTGGTCGAATTGGTGCAATGTATCAAATTGGCAGCCATACTTTTAGAGCAACACATGGATCAGCCTTTAGGGTAGTTAATCTCTTTGCCGAAGAACATGCTGCGCTTACCGGCGCCAGAGAAGTGGTTATTGTCTCTCAACTTCGACCTGAAAGAGCTTTGGGTCAAATAGCTGAATGGGAATACAAAAAGCTTACGCCTCATTTTTCGTTAAAATCCACCATTACAGCTTTTTCTAACTACTTTACAAATAGAATTTTACCCGATTATGATACAAATCCTCAAAAAATCATTTTCAAAAATTTAGAAGGGGTTCTGATGCATAAAGGTGTCAATTTTCAATTAGAATGTGGTTTCAACAGCAAATGGGATTTTACACTAAGTGGTGCTCTGCAAGACATGAATCTTATTGAAGAGGGCAAAAAAGAACTTCCTCCCTTCGTTGAGCGGATTAATTTTCAGAGTTTGGTAGGTTATTCCTTTGGAAAAAATCGCTTTGATCTTTCTTCGAATACCTACAGTCCGATGAGGTTGCCGTTAGCTGGAGAACTCGACCCCAGACCGAAGTTTTCGCCTTGGTTTACACATCTTCATCTACAATATTCGTATCGATCAGAACATGGATTTTCACTCACCTTTGGTATTAAAAATCTTCTCGATTTTGTGCCTTGGCGCGGATTGCCCTTTCTTATTGCAAGGGCTCACGATCCCTTTGATAAACGAGTAGAGTTTGATGCTGAAGGTGTGCCTATTCCTACTGCTGACAATCCTTACGCTCTTACCTTCGATCCGGGCTATGCATTTACCTCGTTGCAAGGGCGCAGATTTTTTATTCAATGGACTTACAAATTATAAAATCTTAAGAAATATGTATTGATTTTCAACGTCCAAAGTCAAAGATCTACCGACCAAGATTTATAGAATTCTGCAGGCAATAGTTCAAAATTTATTTTTCGCTTCTCAAAAGGACAATAAAAAGCCAGCTTATAAGCCCTCAGAGCAATAACGTTTTCCAAAGAATTCTGAGCACCACCGTAGAGCATATCGTTCAAAATCGGATGACCTATGAATGCCAACTGTGCCCTGATCTGGTGATACCTGCCAGTGTGTAGCTTGAGATCAAGTTCTGTAATTGCATCTAAATACCTGATAACCTGATAGCTCAAATGCACAGGGAGTGCGTCTGGAATAGGAATTTCTGAAATGATAGCTTTAAAATTTCTGTGGTCTTTAGTGTGGTAATGGTGTAATTCGCGCTCTAATGGATGTACATGGCCCTGAACTAAGGCTCTGTACATTTTTGTAATTTGTTTTTTTTCAAAAAGGGGTTGTAATGCGCGATGTGCCTTCAAATTTTTCGCTACGATCAGCAGTCCTGCCACGGGTCTATCGAGCCGATGAAGCGGGTGTGGCCCCCATCGCTTGTATGTGTCGGGTCTTTGGCTCTTAAGCCAATCCATCAGGTTAGCATGGCCAAGGCGATCAGGCTCTGTGTTAAGTCCGTGCTCCTTATCGACGATGAAGTAATGCTGATTTTCAAACAGAATGGAAGGCATCTATCTTTCTTGTGTAATGGAGCGAATCCATTTGTATTCAGACAAAAATTCGCGGCCAATTACTCGAAATATAGAATAAGCAGGCACAGCTACAATCATCCCTACGATTCCAAAGAGGTTGCCTGCTATCAAAATCACAAAAAAAATCTCCAGCGGATGCGCATTGACGGATTTTGAAAAAATAAGGGGTTGAAATATAAAGTTATCCATAAGCTGAACTATAACAAAAACTGACAAAACTTTAATAAGATGAATCTGCCAAACAGCGGGTGCCATGAGACCAGGTGTAGTACCAAAGGCCACTAGGGTGCCAACTGCAGTGCCTATCAGAGGACCTATGTAAGGAATTACGTTAATAAGACCCGCAAAAAATCCAATGATAAAAGCATTGTTTACTTTAAAAAAGTTCAATCCAAAACTGACAATAATGGTGATGAGCGATATCTGAAGAATAACACCCACAATGTAGCGTTGAAGTGACTGCTTGATTTGCCAGAGTACACGGGCCATACGCTCTGTGGTGCGATCAGGCGTGAAGGCCAAAACGACTGAGGTAGCTATTCGGCGCTCCTTGAGCAGAAAAAAGGTAATAAATGAAATGGAAAACAAGGCTACTAAAAGGTTTCCCATTACACTTACTAAACCGGTAATCGTTCCTGTCACATTTGAAATATTCAAATATTCTGACATTTTAGCCATTACGTATTCTCTATTTGAAGCATATCCTACTGGTTTTATTCCAAGATTATCAGCCCATTTTTCAATGTTTTGGATGGGCTTTTCGAGGTTCTTATAAATCTCTGACATACTGAGCTCTGAGATGGCGCTTAGCTCACGCATAAGAGGAGGCACAATCAAAAGAAAAATGATGTAGAAAAAAGCGTAAATCGATACCAGACCAATTAATGCCTTAAGCCAATCAGGAACTTTAATTTTACGAATCTCTACTCTGTCGAGCACTTCCATCAAGGGCGATAGAGCTATTGTAAATGCTACTGATATAGCGAAGTATATAACTACCGTGAGCGATAAATAGAGTACAAGTATGAAAGCTAATACTAAAATAGCCCCAATCACTTGCTTTCGAGAAATACCAGCAAAAACGCTCATCTTAATGCAAATAAGTAAAACAGCACAAAAATCGGAGTAAAACCACTTAAAAACCCTGCAATTACCTCGGCCGATGTGTGGGCTTCTACTTCAAGTCGCGCCCAAGCAATTATACCTGTAGCGGCAATTGAAAGGGTAACTACTAATGGTGAAAGATCGTACATCCTGCTTAAAACAATGATGGCAGCCAATAGTCCTGCAAAAGAAGCAACATGAGCGCTGGCTTTGTAAAACGGAATTTGAGCCAGAAGCACCAAAATCACAATGCTGGTAGCTATCAAGAAGAGGTATAGTAGCTGTGCGGCCGGTACCATTTTGAGTGCTAGCGCAGTTAGATAATAAAATACAGCCGCTATGATGTAAGGGGTCTTTCGCTCTTGCCTATTATGCATTTCGAGCGACTTAATAATATTCAGTTTATACAGCAAAAGTGCTATAGTGATGGGCAAAAAATAAGTACCCACAATGATCGACATTAAAATATATATCTTTTGAACCCTGTCAAATAATGAAGCATTTATGGAAAAAAAGAGTATTGCAAACACTACTGGTACTATGGCCGGATGCAATACGTACGAAAGTATTTTAGCAATAATATATTTAGCGTCTAATCGGGCAGACCTCATTTTTTTAACTCTTTTCTGAGGCGTGCGACCGGTATACCGAGTTGCTCCCTGTATTTAGCTACTGTTCGTCGTGCTAATGGATATCCTTTTTCGTTCAAGATTTTACAGAGTTGGTCGTCTGTATAGGGCTTTGATTTGTCTTCTTCTGCTATGGCGAGCTCCAGAATTTTTTTGATTTCTTTGGTCGAAACTTCTTCCCCGTCGGTTGTGGTCATCCCTTCGCTAAAGAGTTCTTTCAGCAGGAACGTTCCAAAAGGAGTTTGTACGTACTTATTACTCGCCACACGCGAAATGGTAGAGATATCCAATCCCACCTCATCAGCTATGTCTTTCAGAATCATGGGCTTTAGCTTCGTCCAATCGCCTGTGAGAAAAAACTCTTTTTGAAAGTTCATAATCGCTGACATGGTGATGAGCAGGGTCTGCTGCCTTTGCTGAATGGCTTCAATAAACCATTTGGCTGAGTCTAGTTTTTGTTTTACGAAGAGCAAAGCCTCTTTTTGACTTTTGTTGGTCTTTGCTCCTTCTTTGTAAGCCTGTAAAAGTTCCTTGTACTCTCTGCTTATGTTGAGTTCAGGAGCATTGCGTTCATTCAGGGTGAGCTCGAGTTGATCGTTGTTTATGTTTATGATAAAATCAGGGATGATGCTGTAGTCTCTGTCAAAAGCTGTATTGATTTGCAAGCCAGGCTTTGGATTGAGCTTGCTGATTTCTTCTATTACATCCCTCATGGTATCCTCATTAAGGTCGAGTCTGTCCATGAGTTTTTCGTAGTGCTTCTTAGCGAACTCCTCAAAGTAATTTTCAAGGATGCGGCTTGCGAGTTTCACAACGGGAGTTTGTGGGCGCTTGGCCAATTGAATCAATAGACACTCTCTGAGATCGCGGGCACCGATGCCGGGTGGATCAAGGTCTTGAATTTTCCTGAGTACATCTTCTATTTCATCTACGGTCGCCGAAATATTTTTGGTAAAGAGCAGATCATTGGAAATGCTTTCTAAGTCGCGCCTTAAATATCCGTCGTCATCCAAATTGCCGATGATGTATTCACCGATTTGCCTTTGTTTTTCGGAAAGCTTAAGCATACCAAGCTGATGGGTGAGATTTTCAAAAAATGTAACGGTGCTCACCACCGGAATCGAATACTCCTCATCGTCAGGGCTGTAATTGTTCGATTTTAGCTTATAGTCTGGAGTTTCATCGCTGAGCAGGGCGTCATATTCCTCAAAGTCTTCGATACTTGTGATTTCCGGCTCATCTACAAGTACACCGTCTTCGTTGTATTCATCTTCTTCTGATTCAATCACAAATGCCTCATCATCAACATACTCTTCATCCTTTTTTACTTCTTCTAGTGCGGGATTTTCTTCAATCTCTTGCTTAATTCGCTCCTCAAGCATAGGTAATGGTAGCTGAATGAGCTTCATCAGCTGAATCTGCTGAGGAGAGAGTTTTTGCAGTAATTTCTGATTTAATCCCTGCTTTAGCACATGCTTTAATTTTAGAGCGCAATTTAAAAAAATTAATTTTAATATTGGCTTGGTTTTTGATAAAACATAATTTTTATCCTGTTTTGCAAGGATATAATTTGTTTTTACCATATCACTGAATCCATAATCCTTTTAAATAATTTGTAAATATTCTATTTGTAACTGTTTCTTTCTTTCTAATCATTTAACATTTTTTTTGCCATCTAACGTGATTTGGAAAGGATAGAGAAATTGTAAATTATCTTAGCCATTTGAAAGACGTGATTTACATGCAAAAAATTTTTCCTCTACTGTATCTGATTTGTTGTATTAACATAGTCTGGGCTCAAAAGCTTGAATTGATCTATAAAACTATTCCCATTCAAGCAAATGGTCCGTTTGCGTCAGTAAACCCATCAAATTTTGACTACTTTACTTCCATACAGCACCTAGAAGCCCCGTATCCGGGCGGACAGGGATTTCGCTCGTATTTGCGCGAACTAAAAGACAGCATACACCAGTTGCCAAGACTTTCTGTCAGAAAAAGAACCACATCAGCCGTAGATAAGCCTGTACTTGAACGCCAGTTTGAAGGCAATGTGTACAACGGCTCTGCACCAAACGACAACCACATTGCTATCTCCGCATCAAACATTCTGGTGTCTGTCATTAATACAAATTTGTTTATCTATGATTTAAAAAATGATACGCTGCTCTCAGTGCAATCACTTCAGCAGTTTTGCAATCCTACCGGTTTGACAGAAACCAAATACGATCCACGTATTCTCTATGACCCTGATGAAGACCGATTTATAATGGTAATCCTCAACGGATTTACCTGGCAAACGTCAAAAATCGTTGTGGCCTTCAGCAAGAGTGGTTTACCACACCTCGATGGATGGAATTTGTATGTGCTGAATGGCAATCCGCTCAACAACCAAACCTGGAGTGATTACCCTCATTTAGCCGTTAGTAAAAGCGACCTTTTTATCACCTTTAATACGTTTCTAAATGGTTCATTCAACAACAGCGGATATGTGGAATCAACTTTCTGGCAATTGGACAAATTAGCTGGATATAGAGGTGATACCTCATTAGCTACCAAATATTTCTACAACATCCGCTACAAACCTGACAACGCAGATACACTCCGTCCGATGTTTAACTTCACACCAATAAAAGGCGGTAGCGGGCACTATGGTGACAAAATGTTCTTGCTTTCCAACGAAAATTTAGCCGCTCAGAGCAATCGCTACTTTCTACTCACTGTGGAGGGTAAAACCACCAACAGCACATTGAAAATTAAAGAATTTCGAACAACAACCCCATACGGATTGCCTCCTGACGCCCGGCAAATGCAAAACCATCGATTCGACTGCGTAGATGCACGTGTACAGGATGGCTTTTATGAAAACAACATATTACACTTTGTGCACAATACAATAACCCCAAATAATGGAGCCGGATTTCTCTACTGCAGAGTGGAGAAACCCGAAAGCCAGCTACCAAGAGTAAGTTCCACTGTGTTCTACGACGATTCCATAGATTTTGGTTTTCCGGCTATCAGTTACACCGGCAGAAGTGTGCTCGAAAACGACGCAATAATCACCTTCAACCATTGCGGACGCGACTATCCTTCAGGAATGAGCGCATGCTATGTGAATTCAGAAGGTTTGCTTTCTGAACGACTCGAAATCGAGCGCGGCAACAGTTATGTAGATGTGCTGGGAATCGGCGTTCAGCGCTTCTACGAGCGCTGGGGCGACTACTCCGGTGCACAGCGCTTATATCACATACCGGGCTGGGTGCTGGCTGCCGGATACGGATCAAAGACAAACCGCAGACCAGAGACCCGAATTGCGCTACTCACTTCGCCAAAATTAGCCGGTGAGCCTGCCCCCTTCGACTTCGCTTCTGAGTTTAAGCTCTTCCCAAATCCGGCACATCGATTTTTTGAGGTGGAGTTTGTACTCGAACAGCCGCAAAGACTTAGATTTGTGCTTACACCTGTGAACCACGGATTTGCAAATCAAGTACTATTAACAACGGCTGATGTGCGCCGGGGTGCCAACAGGTTTACTTTTAACACCCAACCTTTGCGAAACGGCGTGTACCACCTTTTCATTCTAACCGAAGAAGATGTAATTATCAAAAAAACCAAAGTGATCGTGCTAAACTGAAAAAAATTGGTCTTACCTTTGAAGCAGTTTGTAAATAATAGCCTGAGCGTTCTGTCGCGCTGATTGCTTCAAAGCTATCGGTGAGGAAAGTCCGGACTACACAGGGCAGCACACCTGCCGAAAGGCAGGGCAACAGTCGTAAAGGGCTGTTGACAGACAGTGCCACAGAAAACAGACCGCCTCTCTTACAGAGAGGTAAGGGTGAAAAGGTGGGGTAAGAGCCCACCGCTCCTTCCGGTAACGGAGGAGGCGCGGTAAACCTTGTGCGTAGCAAGGCCAAATAAGCTGCCAATGACATTCTTGCTATGTCTGCGCACTTGCCCGGTGCGCAAAGAGCAGCGGGTAGGCCGCATCAGATAAATGACAGAAAACCCTCCTCCGGGGGGTTACAGAATCCGGCTTACAGCTCAGGCTTTTATTTTATATTAAAGCAATGATTAAAAAATATCAACTGATCTTGCGCGAAAAAGGCTGGAAAGGCTTAATAGCCGAGGCCGGATGGAAGGTGGCCGTGCTGCTGTTTATGTTCTTTCTGATCAAAGGGCTTGCCTGGCTGGCTGTGATCTATGGCGGTTTAAAGTGGTTTTCTTCGTAAACAATCATCTGTCTTTGGTGTGTTTCTTTTGCAAAAAATTCAATCAACATGACACATCTCAAAGAAGGTGACAAAGCCCCGGATTTCGAAGGAAAAGACCAGAATGGAAATTCGGTAAAATTATCAGACTTTGCCGGCAAAAAGCTGATTGTGTATTTCTATCCGAAAGATGACACTCCAGGTTGTACAGCAGAAGCGTGCAGCCTGCGCGATAGTTACGAATCACTCACTTCTAAAGGATTTGCAGTGGTAGGTGTGAGTACCGATAGCGAAAAATCTCATCAGAAGTTTATTGAGAAGTACAATTTGCCGTTTACCCTTATCTCTGATCCCGAGCGCAAGGTAATTGAAGCTTTTGGTGTGTGGGGAAAGAAAAAATTTATGGGCAAAGAATACGAAGGTATTCATCGAGAAACCTTTGTTATCGACGAACATGGAACCATTAAAAAGGTTATTACCAAAGTTGATACAAAGAATCACGCAACACAGATTTTAAAAGAACTAGGAATGGCATAAAAAAACCCGGCCTTTTTGCCGGGTTTTTTCTCTTATGCTCTAATCAATTGAATTTCGCCCATCAGTGTCACCTCATCACTTACTAATACACCACCACTTTCGAGAGCCGCATTCCAGGTAAGTCCCCAATCTTTACGATTGATCTTGGCAGTAAATGAAAAACCTGCTTTTTCGTTGCCCCAAGGGTCCTTGTTGATGCCGCCGAACTCTGCGTAAAGCACCACTTCTTTTGACACGTCCTTGATCGTGAGATTTCCTTTAATCTCATAGGCATCTGATGAAGTTTTGTATGCCTTGCCCTCAAACGTCATTACTGGAAATTTTTCGCAGTCAAAGAAATCAGCACTGCGAAGGTGTGCATCGCGATCGTCGTTGTTTGTAAAAATGCTTGAGGTTTCAACTGTTGCTTTTACTAAGGCATTTTCTAATGTGCTGCCTTCCGTAATCACTTCAGCCGTAAATTTTCGGAACTCTCCTTTTACATGTGTGATCATTAAGTGCTTAACTCTGAAGAGCAATTCGCTGTGAGCATTGTCCACTATCCATTTTGTGGTTGTTTGTGTTGCTGTTTCCATACATTATTTGTTTTTACATTTATTGTATATACATTTATTTAGTAAGAATTGTTTTTGCTGTATTACAAACAAATCGCAAAGATTTTCAAAATATTTTTCGAAATGAAACTTAGGTCGAAAACAAATAAATGTGATAAAAGTTATATTTGTCAAAATTTGAAGAGTCATGCAGCTTGAAATCAATCTGGTAGATGAACTCCGATCAATTCGCCAGAAGAGTTCTAATGAGAAAAACAGAACTACTTAGTATCAAAACGAATCGAATGAATCTATTTTAAATCGTATTAAACTCGGTAGAGATGCCACTACAGAATTAAATCATCTGGACGCCGATCGAATTTTCTCGATTGACGATATTCGAGAGCTCTGCATACAGTATAGGTTGAGATTTTTAGACGCTTCTCGTTTCGCCAATGAAATTCCAGAAGATGCATTTGAAGAAATTCGAAAAATTCAGGGCATAGAGCAAAAAAACCTCGATGGCTTTAAAATCGTTGCTCCTGCTTCGATGTTTCACCTCATTCAGAAAGATAAAGATCCCATGCTCTTTCTCGACATGGGCAATGGAGCGTACTATTTGATTCACAAATGGGGAAAAGACCTCAAAGTATGGAGAAAATGGCTTGTATATCCGATGCGCAGTTTTGAGACTTTTCTGGCTACCCTTATTGCCATAGCTTTCATCGGAGCTTTACTTCCTTCTGACTCCGTAATGATGGGTCCATACGATTCTTCAGCTCTACCTATACGTGTGATTTTCTTTTTCTATCTCGTACTTGCCCTTAGTGGTTTGGGAGCTCTGTATGGATACTCCCGCATGAAAGATTTTTCAAATAAACTTTGGAATTCAAAATATACCTTATAAGCTTGAAATATGCACTTCTCAAAGGCCGACCGGGTGGTCGGCCTTTTATTTTTTTTGCTCTTTAAGTGTATGTAAAGAAGTAAATTGCGCCGGTTAAAATGTATGTAATACAGGATTTCCATGTGGGATCGATTAGCTGTTTGGATTATCCGACAGCCGACATTAATGTCTGTGTTGCTGGCGATCTCTTTGTCGTTTGCACTGTACAAGGCAGATGATGTCTGCATGAGTTATCAGTTTAGTCGTCTTTTGCCTACAACTGATTCTGTACACATTCAGTATCAGTGGTTCAAAGATCATTTTTCACAAGTGAGCAATACTATTGTGATCGCCACTGCCACTGAGCATTTACGGGACTCAGGATTTATACAAAGATGGATTGCCCTGGCTGATAAAATTCGCAGCATCGACGGTGTAACGGGAGTCTTTACCTTTCAAGACGCTTTAAATGTGCTCAAAATTCCTGAATCAGGTTCGTTTAAAATCCAAAAAGTTTTTACTGCTCATCACCAGCACAGCACCTGGCCTACAATATTGACTGACTCACTGCCTTTTTACAGGGGAGTTTTTACAGATTCAACTCATACTGCCACCATAGCCTACATCCAGCTGGACCCTTCTAAGCTCTACAATGCAGAAATCATTCGTATCATCAACGAAATCAAAGCAAAAGTGGAGCAGTTCGAAAGTGATTCTCATTTGGATGTGCACATTTCGGGTATTCCCTTTTTGCGCATGGGAAATGTAACACAGCTCAAAAGCGAAATTTATCTGTTCGTAGCCTTAGCTACGCTGGTTACAGCCTTTCTTTTTTACCTTTTTCTCAAAAGTTTTAAAGCCACGGTTATCTCCCTGATTATTGTAGCAATTGGGGTGGTATGGTCATTGGCACTTATGGCAATATTTGGTTTTGAGATTACCCTTCTTACCAGTCTTATTCCGCCTCTGGTAATTGTCATCGGAATACCGAATTGCATCTTTCTGATCAATAAGTTTCATTATGAATTCAAAAAACACAAAAACAGAGTCTTAGCATTACAACGTACTATATCAAAAATCGGCAACGCTATCTTTTTTAGCAATCTGACCACCGCTCTTGGATTCTTCGCACTGGCTTTTACTAAAAGTGCTACCCTGGTTGAATTTGGACTTGTAGCCTCTATCAGCATCGTTTTGATTTTTATTCATTCACTGATAGTTATAACGCTCTATTTCTTATATGCACCTGTCCCAAAGGAGCGACACATGCAGCATTTCGACCGTCGATGGGTAAACAAATGGACTGGAATGCTCCGGAAGGTTGTCTTTAATTACAGAGGTTGGGTCTTTGGGGTAAATATTTTAATTGTAATTGTATCAATTATCGGTTTAGTTCGTATTGAAACCTCTGGGCGCATCACCGATGATCTTAGTCGTAAAAGCAAAACATTTACTGATCTAAAGTTTATTGAAGAAAAATTCAATGGCATCGAACCCGTAGAAATCATCATTGATACCGGTAAAAAATTTGGCGCAAAACAGTACAGCAGCTTACAGCTTTTAAACGAAATTCAGGATTCGCTAAAAGCCTTTGGGATATCGCGCAGCCTGTCGCTGGCCGATGCTGCCTCTTTTGCAACACAAGCATTTTACAATGGCAACAGCGCTATGTACCGCATCCCTACACGGCATGAAAGTCGTTTTATGGCGCGCTTTTTAAAAAATGTAGAAGCCAATAACGCCCAAATTGCTGGAACGCTTTACGACTCCTCAGAGCGCTATCTGCGCATCCACTTTCAAGTAAAAGATCTTACTACACTTGAGATGAAAAAGCTCAAGCAAAAGCTTTCAGCTATGCTTTCTAATGTGCTGATTGACAGAGGACTTACCGGTTTTATAACCGGTGCCGGAGTGCTCTTTTTAGAAGGAACGGAGTACCTGGTTAAAAACCTTCTTCAAAGCCTCAGCATAGCCATTGCTCTTATTGCAATACTGATGTATTACTTGTTTAAATCGTGGAAAATGGTACTCATCAGCCTGATTACCAATTTGATTCCACTTATTTTCACTGCTGGGGTCATGGGATTTGCCGGTGTGCCTCTAAAGCCATCAACCCTTCTGGTATTCGGTATTGCTTTCGGAATATCAGTGGACGATACCATACATTTTCTGGCCAAATACCGTCAGGAATTACAAAAAACCAACTGGAATATACCCGAAAGCATTCGTTTAGCCATTCACGAGACAGGTATCAGTATGTTTTATACATCAGTGATCCTTTTCTGTGGCTTTATTATCTTTATTTTTTCGAGTTTCGGAGGTACTGTGGCCCTGGGATTATTGGTATCGCTCACCTTACTGATAGCAATGCTAACCAATCTGTTTTTACTTCCGTCATTTGCCTTAGCTCTTCACAAGCACCTGGCTGATGAAGATTTTGAAAACCCACCGCTATCGGTCGTTGATCCTGATGATCAAACGGACGATGAACTCTCAGAAAAGGAATCAATTACTGAATCAAAGTAACTCTGCGAGGCTTCTGATACCCGGAATGCGTGAAAAAATAAAGCCTTCGCCGTGCTGTGTACCGATAAGGCGTCCCATATCGCGGGCCCTGTATTCGATGCTTTCTAAAAATTCTTTTGAGCTAATCACTGTTTCAGGCTCTTTACTCTCCGGATTGTAAAGTTGTGACTTATGAGCAAGGCAGGAATCTAACTTCTGCTGAAAATATCCGGAAATATCAACAATAATGTCGGGCTGCAAATTGATAAACTGAATGTAGTGCATTAGCAGTTGTGGCCTCCAGGGGTCCTGAGGAACACCTTCCCAACTGGTTTTAAGCCTGGTAAATCCGGCGGAGAAAAATGCCTTAGCTACCAACTGAGCAGCAGCTCCGTGATCGGGGTGGCGATCATGAGGGGCGTTGGCTATTACAATACGAGGCCTGCAATGGCGAATTACCTTCACTACTTCTATCACCGACTTTTCATCCGCAGATATCCATCCGTCCGCTAAATAGCAATTTAATCGGGCTGATGCTTTGAGAATTTCAGCGGCTTTCTGTGATTCTTGCATTCTGATTTCGGGTGTTCCGCGAGTGGCCATTTCGCCTTGAGTAAGATCGAGAATAGCCACTTTATAACCCAAATCTACATGTTTGGCCAAGGTACCTCCTGCGCCGAGCTCCACATCGTCAGGATGTGCGCCAATGGCCAATATATCTACTTGCATTACAAAACTTTAAAATTTGACAGCAAAAGTATGTAACTACATACGTTATTACCGGTTTTTAATTTGTTACAAAAAAATTATTTTTTAAGTTACCAAGCCTTTGCAACTCAACGTCAGAAATATTCAATATTTGCATAAGAAGAAAATAGGTCGACTGATATGTCAAGTGAAATTGATTTTTTGTGGGATTTGCATTCTGCCTTCGAATTTTCAAACAGCATTGGGAATTCGCATCACCTCATCCCTATGCTGCAAGAGAGCCTCGTGCCTTTGATGAAGTCACTGAAGCTCAAAAATATACTCGTAATCAAACACTATTCATCTGATTCATCACTCTCAGTCGTTTACAGCATAAAGGAATATGAAGGAATTACAGAAATAAGCGAAGCTCTTGACTGGCTAGCATCACTTCTCAAAAAAGATCGCGAAACCATTGACAGCCATTTACCTACCCGACCAGGTGACATCAACAGAAGTACCGCCATATGGCCGCTAAAGGACTTTGGCTTCCTGCTGCTGTATGCTGACGTACTGAACTACTCCGAAAGCTTTGCCAAATCGCTCTCTATACCTCTTCAAAAACTCGCCCTTGCGTGCAAAAACTGCGAGCTGTTTGAAGAGCTCGACATGGAGCGCAAGAAGTTTGAAGCTCTCTTTCAATCATCGAATGCTGTAACCGCCCTGATAGACAGCGAAGGCAGAATACTCGACTGCAACGAGCGATTCAAAATACTGGCTGGCGATGCCCGCCATTTATTAGCCAACACACTGATAGATAAGGTTGATTTTATCAACTCAAAGACTGAAAAAAAACTCCTTATAAAATCTATCTCAGAAGCTTTAGAAAAAAGGAAAAAACAACACCTTCACATCAACTCCTTCTTCAATGGCAAAAATTACCATTTCGAAGTGAGCATCACTCCACTTCACTTTGAAGAGAGCAGTTCAACGACCGTCTTACTCGAAGCGTACGATGTCTCAAGGGTATATGAACTTCAAGAGGACCTCAAACGCGAGAGCAACTTACTTCGCACCGTTATAGAAATCATACCTGATGCTGTATTTGTAAAAGACAAAGAAGGCCGCCGAATCATCTCTAACAAAAAAGACGTCGAATTTGCCGGTGCCGAGTCAAGCGACGAAATCATTGGTAAAACGAATGCCGAAATCTTCCTGCCAGAGCACGCTGATGTCTTTACCAACGATGACTACATTGTGCTCCAAGAAGGTATCCCAGTAATAAACCGCGAACATTTCCTGATTAATAAAAAAGGAAATGCCTACTGGCTGCAGATGTCAAAAGTGCCGCTTACCGACGACAACGGCCAGGTATATGGTTTGGTAGGCATCAGCCGCGACATCAGCCAGATCAAAGAGCTCATCCGTGACCTAAAATATCGAGCCGACTTCGAAATGCTCCTTGTTGAACTGTCGGCAAGCTTTATAAACTCAGTACAAGGCGAGCTCGATGAAAAAATCAACAAGGCTCTTGAGCGAGTAGGGCGCTTCTGCGAGGCCGACCGTGTATATGTATTCCAATACGACGAGCCGGGCAAAGTAATGAGCAACACCCACGAGTGGTGTGCCGAAGGCATTACCCCTGAAAAAGACAACCTTCAGATGATTCCTGCTGACATCATTCCGCAGTGGAACGAAAAACTCCAGCGCCTGGAGATCATCCATATACCTGACGTTCAAAAGTTACCCGAAGATTGGCAGACTGTAAAAGAAATTCTTGAGCCCCAGGGCATTCAATCGCTTGTAGTTGTACCAATGGTAGTAAAAGAGAGGCTCGTGGGATTTGCAGGCTTCGATGCCGTTCGCTTCAAACGTGTGTGGAGCGAAGAAGACATCAAACTGCTTCGCATCTTCGGCGACCTACTCGCCGTGAGCATTGACCGCAAATGGACCGACGAAAAAATCTACCGCTACAACAGTTCGCTTGAAAAGATCAACAACGAGCTCAACCGCTTTGCCTATATCGTAAGTCATGACCTGAAAGCTCCATTAAGGGCCATAAATAATCTGAGCGAATGGATCGAAGAAGACATAGGCGATAAGCTCGAAGGCGAAACTAAAGAACAGTTTAAACTGCTGCGTGGACGGGTGCGTCGCTTAGAAAACCTCATCAACGGCATACTCGAATACTCCCGCGTGGGCCGTATCAAATCACGGATTGAAAGTTTCGAAATCACCAAGATGCTTTCAGAGCTCATCGAGCGACTCAATCTACCGCCCCAGGCAGAGCTCAAAATTCAAAAAACCGAAATGTCGTTTTATTCTGAGCGTGCCGCCCTTGAAAAAGTACTTGGCCACCTTATTCAAAACGGCATAAAGTACAACGATAAAGATATACCGGTGATCGAAGTAAGCTGGCTCGACCACGGCAAGGAAGTTGAATTCATCGTAAAAGACAACGGCGAGGGAATCCACCCCGACTTCCACGAAAAAATCTTCCTCATGTTCCAAACCCTGAAAGCTCGCGATGAGGTAGAGAGCACAGGTGTAGGTCTGGCCATCGTAAAGAAGATCATCGAAGACAAAGGCGGACGCATCTGGCTCGAATCAACACCAGGCGTAGGCTCTACCTTCCACTTCATTTGGCCGAAGTACGAAAAGAAAGAAACCCTCCTCAACGTATGAGGTATAGCCAATTGAAAGTAGTAATTATTGGGGTAATTTGTGTGGCGCTTCAGAGCTGCGCCACCTTATTTTCCAAATCGATCTATCCTGTGGCTGTACACTCCACCTCTCAAAATGTGCGTTTTGAGGTTTTTGATCGTTACAAAAACCGCATCTACACCGGTACAACACCTGAAACTATCTATTTACCAGCTTCGTACCTGCCCTTCATTCGCCAACGCTACACCGTACTCATCAACGATCCAGATTTCGAAAGTGCACAAATGCCTGTGACTTTTCATATCGATGGCTGGTATTTTGCCAATCTATTGATACCGGCATTTGCCCCAGTTGGCATGCTCATCGTTGACCCTTTATCGGGCTGCATGTTTACACTCGATTATCACTGCCGCACGCTCAACTTCAGCCTTAAGCCGATCAAAATCTCAGAGCATCGTGACCCAATGCTCGCCACCCCAATATCCATCATCGAATGAGAGAGATTAAAAACATCATCTGGGACTTTGGCACTGTGCTCATCGATCTCAACATAGAGCACTTCCGCCAGCAGTGCCTGGCATACGGTATCAAGTCAGATATCAACATTCTATCAACCCACTTTTCTCATATTTACGAAAAAGGCCTCATTAGCGAGCATGAGTTTTTTCGCGAAGCCAAGCTGCTTTTTCCGCGCTGGGTCAGTTACCCCACTATTAAAGCTATATGGAACTCCATGCTCGGCCACATTCCAGAGAAAAAAATCAAACTGCTCCACCAGATCCGAAAAGCCGGCTATGCCCAGGTACTTTGCTCTAATACCAATCCCACCCACATACGCCACATTTGGCAAAGTCACGGACCCTACACCTCTCAACGCTTCAAAAAAGCCTTTCAGCAGCTCTACCTCAGCTACGAATACAACTTGCGCAAACCCGAGCCTGAATTTTTTAACCTAATCATCGACCAGATGGGCTGGCTGGCCAGCGAAACCCTGCTGGTTGACGACAACGAGCACAACATCGACACCGCCTCATCGCTCGGCATGCACGTACTGCTCTACACCAGCGACGAAAGTCTTAAATACTTTGACACAGCTCTACCAAAGCTCCATGCGCATCGCGCGGGTGCACAAAGCAAATGAGCTTATCATCTGCCCCATGCTTAGGGGCCTCGTTCAGCAAGGTAAAGCCCTGTTGGCGTAGTCTTTCCATTTCAGCCTGAATATCATCAACCTCATATGCTACGTGGTGAATGCCTTCACCGCGTTTTTCGATAAACTTGGCAATAGCACTCTCAGGTGAAGTGGCTTGTAGCAGCTCAATTTTATTTGGCCCGGCCACAAAAAACGACGTAATCACATGCTCTGACTCTACCGTTTCGCGCTTGTAGGGTGGAACGCCGAGAAGTTGTATATAGCGCTTTTCGGCCTCTTCCAGATTTTTTACGGCTATACCAAGGTGTTCAATTTTTCCAAGCATTTCAGGAACAAATTTCTGCGCACGAAAATACACAGCTCTTTTTCAGATTTTTCTACTTGTTTTTACATGCTCATCACATAAAAAAGAAATGAAATAAAGTTTCAATTTCATCAACACATCAAGCTCTTATTGAACTTTTAAACAAATGTTTTTAAGCATACGGAAGCCTCGTGTGCTGCATTTGTGAGAATCGTGCAGCAAACGTCTTTTAGAGGAGATTTACAATGGTGTGAAACTTCAAATAGTAATCACAATTGGGAATGATGAAGAGATTTTTAAGATGCGTTTTCTTCCGTTTGTAATGTGGCCGAGAGGCCGCTGCCGCGTGGGAGATAGAAGCAGATATAAACCGCAGCGGTGGTGCCATGCAGTCCACAGTAACCGGCTGGCTGCTCCAGAAGAAATCAGCCGGTGCTACCCTGTTTAAGTAAACCCGACCTAAGTAGAAGCCCAACAGGCAATCTGCAAGGGGCATCTCACCACAAATTAAAATTCTTAAATACTACTTTTTCTCGGCCAATTCAGGGTCGTACTTTACGAAGAAATGAATCCAGAGGGAGCGCGACAACCGAAAGAGCACCGGTGAAAGCACTACCAGGCTTATGAAATAGGTAGGCAGAAGTACTTCTACCTCATTGTGACCTATGATGGTAAGGATGACCAGCACGGCAACAAAGAGGGCCACAGCGAGCGCATAACTGGCATACATAGCACCGTAATAAAAGTTGGGTTCAATTTCATATGGCTGACCACAGTGAGGACACTGCTCGTGCATTTCAAAGAGACGTGAGAATTTGTACGGATTGGGTTGTGTGTAGAGGGGTGCTTTTCGGCAGCGCGGACAACGCATGCGTATAATGTTGATTATCAGACCTATCATGTGTCAAGGGAATTGGTTGCAAAGGTACTCTCCCAGATCATCGAGGCGTGTTACCTGTATCACTTTTAAGCAGCGTGGCCAGAATCACTGGCAATCTGGCCATCTTCGAGGGTGATGACACGGCGAGCCGCCTCGATCACGCGGTGGTCGTGTGTGCTGAAGACGAACGTTACACCTAAGTCGCGATTGAGCTCAGCCATTAGGTCGAGCAGCTGGCGGGCAGTATGGCTGTCGAGATTAGCCGTGGGCTCATCGGCCAGCACAAATGCGGGTTTTGAAACGAGTGCTCGAGCTACAGCCACGCGCTGCTGCTGGCCGCCGGAGAGCTGCGAAGGGCGCTGGTGCATTTTTTGGGCAAGGCCTACTCGCGTCAAGATCTCCTCGGCCTCTCGGATGTACTCTTTTGGAGAACGTCCCTGAAGCTGCATGATGAATGCCACATTCTCGAGGGCGGTGAGTACTGGCACGAGATTGTACGACTGAAAGACGAATCCGATGTTAAAAAGGCGAAAGTCAATGAGCTCATCTTCGGAGAGGGTGCTCAGATCGGTATCGCGAATGATCACGGAGCCTTTGCTAGGGCGATCGAGGCCGCCTATGAGGTTTAGCAAGGTTGTTTTGCCTGATCCCGATGGACCTATAATGGCGGTGAACTCACCCGGTTCTATGGTGAGGCTTACTCCGTCGAGAGCACGTACCTCTACCTCACCCATCTGATATATTTTATAAACTTCTTTTAAAGCAATTACCGGCATGGATTTTTCTGATGTTTTTGAGCCAACGAAGTTCGTCATCAAATAGTTTAGTAAAGGTATTTAAGGGTCAATTAAAAATGAGGGCACAGAAGGGTATAAGCCTGAAACGCGGCATCTCCAAGGGTCAAATAATCGAAAAAAAAACTTGTGGCACATACGGAGCTACCTTTGCTGACGTTTTATGTAGTTGTGATTTATCAACAGAAATCTTACATGCTCAGAAGTAGAGATTTTTTGTTCATCTTCGCATTATACTCCATTGCTGTACACGCACAGAAGTCGCTCACCGAGAAGTACGTGGGATTTAGTTTCGGCAATTTCTGGAATATGCATAATGGACTAGAACCAGGCACAATGTCAGGCCGACCTGATTTTTTCACAGAGTTTCAGCCTGTAGTGGCGCAGAGCTACACTGAGCCGGTGTCACGTACACTGGCCTACTCGCTCGAGGTTGGGTTGCGCTATCATCGGTTGAATTTTGGCTTTCTGGAAGGTATTCTTGGTCTAGGCGAACGTTTTATAGGATACAGAGCCGACTTTGGCAGTGGAGGAAGTGAGCGTGTGGAGCTAACCGCACGCACTAAGTTTTTTGCCTTACCGATGCGCGTGGGCTATGGTTACGAATTCTCAGCCTGGCACCTACGTACAGGCTTTCAGATTACTTGGCTCTTTACGCCAAAGGGAGATGCTGAAACACGTGTGTGGACGACCAACGGCACAGCCGGTCACCAACGGCCTATGAATGGCGAACTTTTTTACCAAAAAGACAATCTGGTGTTTTTTATGGAAGACCTCTTTAGGCCTTTGATACCAATGTATTCGCCTTACATCGGTATCGGATATAACCTCGACGACATACGTATCACTTTTGATATTTCTTACAACTTATCTCCATATCCGTTTCGCAGTTTTGTGAAGACAGATAATCCCTTTGGCAATGAAATAACTCATGCACGGCTCAGAGGCTTATTGGTAGAGCTGGGCGTTCATTTCCGAATTTTTTAAGGTGGCGCATGCGTTTAGCTCGATTTCTCAAAGTTGACTCTTTTCAGCATCTTGCAGGTTTTATCTTGGCTTGTGTTTTAACTTCTTTATATCCTGCACACGGCCAAAGCAGCAAGCTGATTCGAATTTTGAATTCTGACCGCGCAACTGGATCGCGCGATGTGAGCTACCTGGCCGGCAATGTCATATTTGAACACGAAGGAGCCCGCATGTATTGCGACAGTGCTGTACGTTACCTACAGCGAAACATCATTCAAACGTTTGGAAACATTCAACTCAATCAGGGCGACAGCCTCTTCATGTCGGCTAAGGCTATGGAATACAACGGCAATACGCGCATAGCTAAAGCCCGAGGCGATGTAGTGCTTCGCGACCGCGAAATGACCCTGCAAACACAAACCATTGAGCTCAATCGAAACACCAACACGGCCTACTACACCACCTCGGGCATCATTACAAACGATGAAAATACCTTAACCTCACAAATCGGCATGTATTACGCCGGAATCAAGATGTTTTCCTTTAAAAAAAACGTGCGCTTGCTCAATCCCCGCTATCGCATGGAATGCGATACGCTTCAGTATTACACTACTTCCCGAATAGCCCATTTCAAGGGCCCCACTCATATTTACTCCGACAGTGGATACATCTACTGCGAAATTGGCCACTACAATACAGTAACCGACGAAGCTGCTTTTAACCGCAACGCTATCGTAAAGAAAAAAAATATTGAAATGCGCGGAGATTCACTCTATTACAACCAACGTAAAGATTTCGGCAGGTCGTTTGGCAATATTCGACTTACCGATACATCAGAAAAATATACCATCATTGGCCAATACGGCGAATACTTTGGAGAACCGAGCGAACGCATGCTTGTAACAAAACAAGCGCTTTTTATAAGTTACGCCGATCAGGATACTCTCTATATTTCGGGCGATACTATTCGCAGCATTCGACCCGATAGCACAGGTCATCGCGATATGTATGTGTATCCGAATACCAAGCTCTATCGAAGCGATGTGCAAGGGCGAGCCGATTCGCTAAGATATACAACCGTGGACAGTGCTTTTTACCTCATTGGCGATCCGGTGCTATGGAGCGATACAATGCAAATCACGGGTCGCCTCATTGTGCTCACTCTACGGAGCAACGAACCAGACTCCCTCTTTGTGCTCGACAATGCTTTCATACTCATTTCAGAAAACGATACCTTCTATAATCAAATCAAAGGAAGGGATATGAAAGGAAAATTCATCAACCGAAAACTTCATCAAATACTTGTGAAAGGAAACGGACAAACTGTGTACTACGCCAAGGAAGACGACGGCACCTATGTAGGCGTAAACCGGGCTGATTGTAGCAACATTCTGATCGACTTTGAAAAAAACAAAGTGAAAGAAATAAAATTTATCACTAAACCAGAAGCTCGATTAATACCTTTGGGCAAGGAAAATGAAGAAGATATACGCCTGAAAAATTTTAAAATCCGCTTTTCAGAAAAGCCTCCACTTGAGTTTTTTAAAGATCGTATTCGCTTGCAATGAAGTTCTCAAAATATCTTTTAATTTTTTTGATGCTCATCATCGGTTGGGAGGGAACCGCCCAGCGCATCACTTGGATTCGCGCCCGCAGTATAAACGATTGGGAGCGCGTGCTTGGAATGGCTGGTAATACACAAATGGGCATCTTCGTACAGGTATGTAGTGAATGGAGCCAGATCTGCATGAATATGAACAACATCGTTCTTCGCGACAGGCAGCTTGTTACAGAAATAAACAAGCGCTTTATTCCGGTGCAGATTGATGGAGACTCCGATTTCGGACAGCTGTGGATCAAATATTACGCACTGCCGGGCTATCCTGTGCACCTTTTTATGAATGCGAAGGAAAACATCCTTATTAGGCTAAATGGCGCACAAGATCGCGAAACCATGTTAGCCAGTGTACGAAGAGCATCGGTTCTCATCACGCTCTATCCACAACTGCAGAGCGGCTTTATAGCCGGTAGTCTGTCGATGAAAGGTTTTAATGAGCTCTTACAGATCGAAACCGACAATAACGGCATTGAAGCCTCTAGACCCATTTTCGAAGAGTACAAAAAGAAATTTGGAAACCAACTACTAACCGATAGCAACGGACTGCGCTGGATTTCGACCTTCGGACTTGACCTAGATGACTCTCTTTTTACAGAAATTATAAAAAAATCAAGTTTATATAAGGCTGAAAAAACTTTTCGATATGAAGATTTTTTAAATGCCTCGCTTAACTTAAACTTGCGAAAAGCTGTACAAGACTCCTCAGAAATGCATTTGTCAAACATTGTAGTTCGCCTTCTGCCGCTAATAGCAAAAGACTCCATACAGGAGCGCAAACTCGGCTTTAAAACGAAAAAGCTCTTTTACTACGATACTTACAATGCCGAAAAATTCTATCAGACACTCGAGGAGGAGTACGCTGACTCAAGTGCCGAAAGCAAAAGAAGGGACTATATTCAAACGGCCAACGAACTGATGGAAACGCGCACTACTCTACCCTGGGCCAACATCACAGTAAAAATTCTACGAGAAGCTATCGCCATTAAAGACGATATGAATGCACGAATAGGACTTGCTGGAGCGCTGACGCTGGCCAAAGAATTTGACCAAGCTGTACAACAGCTCAATCTGGCCAGGCAAATGACCAACGACAGCTTTTTCAGAGCTGAAATCGACAACATGATTCAAAGAGTCAGGCAAATTCAACTGCAAAATCAGCAATGATTTCTCAAAATTTGGTTTTAAAACTTCTTATAAAGACTTCGATTTGGCGAAATGAAGTAGGTTTGTGCATCGGGAAAAACACGTCTATATGCACATTGCAATTGCAGGAAACATTGGCTCTGGAAAAACTACACTTACTCACTTATTGAGCAAAAGCTTTAAGTGGGAAGCTCATTACGAAGATGTAGAAGACAATCCTTATCTGGAAGATTTCTACACCGAAATGCAGCGCTGGTCGTTTAACCTGCAGATTTACTTTCTCAACAGCCGCTTTCGCCAGGTGCTTAACATCCGAAAGAGCGGTAAAAACGTGATTCAAGACCGCACGATATACGAAGACGCTTACATTTTCGCGCCTAACTTGCACGCTATGGGCCTAATGCCCAAACGCGATTTCGATAATTACATGTCGCTCTTCCAGCTGATGGAAGAATTTCTCAGCCCGCCAGATTTATTGATTTATTTGCGAGCATCTATCTCAACCCTTGTGGAGCAGATTCACAAAAGAGGCCGGGAGTATGAAACCAATATTCGCATCGACTATTTAAGCCGGCTTAACGAGCGATACGAAGCCTGGATCAGCAGCTATAACAAGGGCAAATTGCTCATCATCGATGTAGATAAGAATAAATTTGCTGAAAATCAGGAGCATCTTGGTGAAATCATTGAGCGCGTAAACGCAGAGCTATTCGGATTGTTTAAGTAATATTTCTCTCATTTTGAAAGTTTATTACTCCATCGATGAATTTTCGGCACCAGCCTATTCAGTGGTAACCCTTGGCACCTTCGACGGTGTGCATAAGGGCCACCAAGCAATTATAGATCGATTAAATGAAATCGCAAGAGCGCACACAGGTGGCGAAAGCATCCTTCTAACGTTTAAACCCCACCCCAGACATATTTTACAACCTGAGGCTGACATTAAGCTGCTCAACGACGAAGACGAAAAAATCGAACTGCTCCGCGCAGCCGGGCTCAATCATTTGATTTTTCATCCCTTCTCGTTAGAATTTGCCAAAACTTCCAGTGCCGATTTTGTGCGCAACATTTTGGTGCACAAAATTCAAGTAAAAAAAATTGTAGTTGGTCATGACCACCACTTCGGCCGCAACAGGGAAGGCAGCTATGAGCACCTGGTAGAGCTCGGCAGGCTATACAACTTTGAAGTCGAGCAAATGGTGCCACAAGTGGTTGATAACACGGTTGTGAGTTCTACCAAAATCCGAAAAGCACTTCTGGAAGGCGATGTAGACCGGGCTAACCGCTTGTTAGGACATTACTATTCACTCACTGGCACTGTTATCAAAGGGAATCAGATCGGTGAATCGATCGGATTTCCAACAGCGAATATTTTAAACAACAATCCCCACAAAATTATACCCGGCGACGGAGTTTATGCCGTGTGGGTGACATTCCTTTCAGACCCTACCGAACGACGTATGGGCATGTGTAACATTGGCTATCGCCCTACAGTGAGTACAGGGGGTTTTAAGTCCATAGAAGTACACATTTTTGACTTTCACGGAAACATCTATGGTCAAATCCTTAAAATTGAATTTGTGAGCCGATTAAGGGCAGAACAAAAATTTAAAGACCTTACAGCGCTTAGAAATCAATTAGAAAAAGACCAAACAGAAGCTCTCAGAGTTTTAATGCGCGAAGAACATTGATCAAATGCACTTAAAATAGTCAAAGGGCTCTAAACAGTCGTTGCAGCGGTAGAGTGCTTTGCAAGCAGTAGAGCCAAACTGTGAAAGCATAACGGTATTTGTCGATTTGCAGTGAGGGCATCTCACTACGGGAGTTTTTCCAAAAAGTATCCGGCGCTTATCGGCTGTTCCCTTCTCAGGTGGAGCTATGCCGTAGGCTTCAAGTTTCCGACGTCCCTCGTCGGTCATCCAATCGGTAGTCCAGGGGGGAGAGAGTTGTTCAGTTACTTTTACTTTATTATAACCTGCCTTTTGCAGGGCACTTATGATTTCTTTTTCGATGGTGTGCATGGCAGGGCAACCGGAGTACGTAGGCGTAATGACTACCTCAACTGTTCCGTCGGGGTGAATATCGGTGTGCCTGAGTATTCCCATGTCTTGAATGGTTAGCACAGGGATCTCCGGGTCAGTCACCTGGCTCAGGATTTCGAGCACTCGCTCATTTTCAGTCTGCATCATACAGCAACCTCAGCTTTAATATGTGGGTGAGGGTCATACCCCACCAGGGTAAAATCCTCGTATTTGAAATCAAAAATTGACTTTACTTCCGGATTAAGTAACATTTTAGGCAAAGGCCGAGGTTCACGGCTGAGCTGGAGGCGAGCTTGTTCTAAGTGGTTGAGATATAAATGAGCATCGCCAAAGGTGTGAATGAATTCGCCTGGCTGAAGGCCGGTAACCTGTGCTACCATCATTGTCAACAGAGCATAGGAAGCAATATTGAAAGGCACACCTAAAAAAACATCAGCACTGCGCTGATAGAGTTGGCAGCTCAATTTCCCCTCAGCCACATAGAACTGAAAGAGTATATGGCATGGCGGGAGCCGCATGCTGTCGATATCAGCTACATTCCACGCACTAACGATTAGGCGACGAGAATCGGGATTACGGCGAATCTGGTTTATTACATTTGAAATTTGATCAATTTTACGGCCATCAGGGGCTGGCCAGCTGCGCCATTGGTAGCCATAAACTGGACCAAGGTCGCCATTCTCATCTGCCCATTCGTCCCAAATTGTTACCTTGTTTTCGCGCAGGTAAGCTATGTTGGTATCTCCCTTCAAAAACCATAGCAGTTCGTGTATAATCGAGCGCAGGTGTAGTTTTTTGGTTGTGACCAAAGGAAAACCTTCGCTCAGGTCAAAACGCATTTGATAGCCAAAGATGCTAATAGTACCAGTGCCTGTACGGTCGTGTTTCCGCACACCTCGCTCTAAGATGATGCGCATCAGGTCGTGATATTGCTGCATGTATTGAAACGTCTTTTTGAAATTTTACTTAATATCCAACTCGATTTCGCCGTAATGGATAAAGCTGAAGCCAGCTGTGCGTGTGCCTATCGTATCTCGATAGGTAGTGCCGCGTGCCATATAAAGCTTTAATTTTTTCCTCTGATTTTGAGAAAGCAGCAAGGGTGAGTAATCATACTGCCCATCCCACTCAGCAAGTGTATCGGCAAAAGTGGTCGGCTGCCCCTGCACATCGTACTCTGCATAGAGCAGTACTGGATTGTTCTGAGGAAGGGTACTATCAACCGGCCATTTCACTGTAAAGCCTTTCATAGTATCCACTTTGTTGTCGAGAGTTAAGCCATCGATGACAAAAAACATGGGTTTAGGTGTGTAAAGCGAGTACACAAACGAAGGCAAGTCGAGGCTGTTGGATTCATGGACCAGATTTCGAGAACGACCTAATAAACTATCAGAGCGAGTGGACCGACCATAATAATGGTTGGCTCTAAAAGCTAAAGGCACATTGTGCCAGGTCAGATCACCTAAATGTTGATTTTTAAAGTTATAAGCAAAAAATTCGGTATTTAAGCGATCGGTCAAATATTTATTGTCGATATAGGCCTTATAAGTACTCGTCTGTTCGAAGCGAAAGAAGAGCGTTTTGGGTATGCCGAAAATTTGCGTGGCCAGCGACACAATGCCAGCCTGTTCAGGACGCGGAGGCAAAATCGGCTGCTCATCGCGACTACAGCCAGCAGTAATGGCAATAAAGACGACGAAGGGAAAAAGTTTTTTCATCGTAGGGCAGATTTACATAAGCAAATATATCGTCACTGCCCTTAGAAATGAGCTATTTCGATGCCTTCTTCCTAAAGTTTCGAATGCCCTCTTCCATCCATTGCAAGTAGGCTTCGATATTCGTATTGTATGCTTCCGGTTTAATGAGAGGCTTGAGGCTTTCATGACCCACAATTACGTAATATGGCTGGCTGTTTGTGCCAAAGTGTTTGGCTTGGAATTCAGCCCAGTAATTTCCTATATTTCTGATTTTCTGTCCCAAAATTTCAGAATAATACTGTTTATCGGCCGGTAAAGGCGTGCGCTCATCTACATACAGCGAGATCAGTACAAAGTCGTTTTGAAGTTTCTGGAGCACTCTTGGGTCGCTCCACACTTTCTCTTCCATTTTTCGGCAATTTACGCAGCCCCAACCCGTAAAATCGAGCAAGATGGGTTTGTTGACTTTTTTGGCATACGCAAGGCCGAGTTCGAAGTCATGAAAGCAATTTAATCCGTGAGGACAGCTCTCAGGGTGTGCACCTTCGATGTATTCGGTCGATCTGGCATGGGTGTCAGAGGTGGCTTTTCCAAGAGGAGCTTCGGTATACCACATCGGAGGTGTAAGTCCGCTGATCAGTTTTAGAGGTGCACCCCAGAGACCTGGAATCAAATATATTGTAAAAGAGAGCGACAAAACTGCTAAAAGCAAACGACCAACACTGATTTTTTCTGTTTTAGAATCGTGCGGAAGCCTGTAAAAGCCTAACAAATAAATGGTGAGCAGTAAGCCGATGGCTATCCAGATCATAACAAAGTACTCGCGCAGCAATATGCCAGACTGCCATACCAAATCAGCAGTTGAAAGAAACTTAAAGGCAAGAGCAAGTTCTACAAATCCTAAAACCACCTTCACGCTGTTGAGCCATCCGCCCGAGCGCGGCAAGGAATTAAGCCATCCCGGAAAAGCGGCAAACAGAGTAAAGGGAATCGCCAAGGCTAGGGAAAAACCCGTCATTCCAATTAAAGGTCCTTTGATACCTCCGCTAAAAGCCTCAAACAGCAGCGTACCAATGATGGGACCAGTACAACTGAAACTAACCAGCGCTAACGTAAAAGCCATGAAAAAAATGCCGACAACCCCACCGCGCTCGCTGGCGCTATCAGCCTTGTTGATCCACGACGACGGCAGTGTAATCTCAAATGCTCCGAAAAATGAGATAGCAAAAATCACTAATAGAGCAAAAAACACCAGATTCACATATGGATTGGTTGAAAAGGCATTCATGGCCGCCGGACCTGCAATGCGTGTAATGGTATAAGTGACTCCCACGTAGAGCACCATGATACTCAAGCCGTAAATAATTGCATTGCTGATACCCTGAGCCCGATTTTTACTTTGTTTGGTAAAATAACTTACCGTAAGCGGGATCATGGGAAATACACAAGGTGTCAGCAATGCAGCTAACCCCCCTAAGAAGCTAAAAATAAACAATCCGGTGAAGGAAGTTTCCTCATTGTTTTCAGATATTTTCGTTGCATCTACTTCCTGTGTAGGTTCTTCTTCCGTCTTTTCTATGGAATTTTCTTCAGCTGAAGTAGATGAAGTCTTGCTCGCTACAGTGGAAGAATCGCCAACGCTCGCCGAGTAATCGATAGGATTTTTCTCTGCCGGTACTGAAGATTCTTCCTTTACCGTGGGTGGTGGTACTATGTCAAATTGAAAATCTACTGCCGTAGGTGGCAAACACGTTTCGTCATTACAAACCATAAATTCCAAATACCCTTTGGCTATAAAGGGCTTATTGGTAAGCAGGGTGATTCGTTGGCGAAACTCAGCAAATTTCGAGAAGTATTTGACCTTCATATTAAAATTCGGGTCAAACTCCTCTTTAGCAGTGCCTTCTTTAATCTTACCAACTAGCTTAAAATCTCTACTTTCTTCAAAATTGAAAGAAGTAGGTATGGGTCCATTTCCTAATGGCATATCAGAAGAGTAGAGATGCCAATCGCCCTCAATACGTGCCGTAAAAATCAGCTCAGCTTCGTTGTTTGGAAGATATTGAATCTTGTAGCGCCAGTTTACAGGTGATCGAAAGTTTTGTGCATAACTTAAAAAGAAAGAAATACTTAAAACGGCTTGCAGAAAAAATTTCATGAACACAAAAGTTTTCACATTAATACACGCTGCAAAATAAACGTAATACGGCTATCCAGAAGTAGGACTACTCACCCGCAAGGGCCTAAAGCTCCCCTAAACAGTTCCTTTAAACATATTATTAAATGATGTTCGTTATGTTTCGTCTTAAGCAAAAAAGATACTTTTGTAGGCAAAACACAAAAAATCCATGTCATCAAAGCAAAACAACCCTTGGCATTTTGTTGATAATCAGGCTGATTTCATAAAATCAACGGTTAATGCAATCATTGAAATACCAAAAGGATCTCGGGCTAAGTACGAATTAGACAAAGAAACCGGCCTGATTACGCTCGACAGAGTGTTATATTCATCTGTCTATTATCCAGCTAATTACGGATTTATTCCTCAGACCTTTTGCGACGACAACGACCCGCTCGACATACTTGTTATCTCTCAAGTCGAAACCGTACCCCTGTGCATAGTAGAGGCACGCGTGATCGGCGTAATGCGTATGCTGGATCAAGGTGAAGCCGACGACAAGCTCATTGCAGTAGCTGCAGGCGACCCGTCAGTCAGCCATATTAAGAGCATCAACGAACTGCCACCTCATATGATCGCTGAGTTACGCGCCTTTTTCGAAGATTATAAAAAGTTGGAGAACAAGTCGGTAAAAGTTGAAGAGTTTCTTGATGTTAATATAGCGCTTCAAATATTAAAAGAAGCTATCGACTTATATGACCGAACTTTCGATTAAAAACAACATTTCACCTACCACACCTACACACTATGACTTTTAAAAATTTAAATCCAAACGTATCCGTTGACTGTGTGGTGTTTGGATTTGACAATGAAAGGCTAAATGTGCTGCTGATCGAACAAAAGCCTTTAAATGCTTCCATAAAACCTCAGAGCGCGCTGCCCGGCGACCTTGTGATGGAAGACGAGAGCCTCGATCAGGCCGCCAATCGGGTACTTATGGAACTCACAGGCCTGAAAGGCATTTATCTGCGCCAGTTTAAAGCATTTGGCGATCCGCAGCGCGTACGCGATGTTAAAGACCTTGCCTGGCTTCAGACGTATCGCGAATATCCTCAAGCACGGGTGATTACAGTAGCATATTATGCACTGGTAAAAATGCATGACTTTTCACCAGAAGCAAGCTCGTTCGCCGACAAAGTATATTGGTGCGATGTGCACAATGTTCCGCCTCTGGCCTTTGATCACAATCAGATTGTGGTCGAGGGCTTGATGACCCTTCGCCGTGAATTTGAGGCACATCGGATTGGTTTTGAATTGCTGCCCAAAAAATTTACCCTTAGCCAGTTGCAGCGCCTTTATGAAATCATAACAGACAAAAAGTTTGATAAAAGAAATTTTCGAAAAAAAATCATGCGGGAAAACATCCTTATACCTCTTCCTGAAAAGCAGCGGGGCGTCTTGCATAAACCAGCGCAGTTGTACGAATTCAACCTGCGCGAGTTGGCTGAGCTGGGAGCCTTTAATGGCGACACTGTAGAAATTTACTAAACGGTTTATGCTTAAACTGGCGATAATTACAGGTACGCATCAGGGGCTCGGTCGCGCTTTAGCCGAAACATTTTTAGAAAATCCTACTTTTAAAGTTTGGGGCTTATCAAGAAAAAATCAAATAGAGCATTCAAACTTTACCTTTTTTCACACAGATCTTTCAAAAACTGACTTTCTTGGCTCTCTTCCTGATCAATTGCCTAAAGCCAGTGAATATGTCTTAATTAACAATGCTGCCATAATCGAGCCCATATCCCCGGCACATACTATAGATGCCGAGTCTATTGAAAAAATTTACAGAATTAATATTCTTTCCGTTCACCTCTTATCAGGTTGGTTTATTCGGTGCACACTCAATAAGAAAGCACCTAAGATAATAATAAACATAAGCTCGGGAGCCGGACGCTACCCTATTACCCACTGGAGTGCCTATTGCTCCACAAAGGCAGCCTTGGACATGCTGAGCGAGTGCATTGCCTTAGAATATCCCACTTACAGAGTGTATTCTCTTGCTCCAGGTATGGTCGATACACCTATGCAAACTCTAATTCGGAGTAAAAGCTTAAACGATTTTCCAGAGGTTGAGCGATTCAAAGCTGCATATGAAAATAATATTTTAAACGATCCCTATTTGGTTTCAAAAAGAATTATACATTTGCTACAAAATCCCTTGATTTCGTTAGGCGTTAAAATTTCGATTAAAGACATTTAATACTCCTGCTCTGCCATGAAAAAATCCTACCTTTTTCTGTTTATCGGCTTTCTACTTTTCGCTACAGCCTGCCGCAAGCGCATAGAATATGTTTACATGGAGCCTCCTAAAGCTCTGGCTGATAGGTTGCCTGGAAATTGGAAGCCTTCTTTTGTTACCTATTCTACACAGATAGACTTAAGCAGCCAAGGTTTGCCGCCTGTTACAGTATCGGGAATTACAGAAAATCCCAATGGCAGTATGACAGCTGAAAGAGAGCCCAAGAATATGAATTTCCAGCTGCAGTTTACGGCTACTGTCGATTTGGGTTTTGGCTTTCCTATCCCCATACCGGTAAACATCAATGTTACAGGTACGTATTCTATTTCAAACGACGAAAAGACTGTAACCCTCACCCAGAGCAATGGCTCTAAGCTCGACTTCAAGGTACTTACCAATGAATTCAACGTGCAAGTATGGCGTACTACATATCCTTTTCAGTCACCCTTATTAGGAGCTCTGCCAATTGACATGATTGTAACCTTCGTAAAACAATCTAATTGAATTTTCACGTCAATCCGCGCTGCACAGCGTATTTAATAAGTTCACTGGTGTGTTTAATGTTCAGTTTTTGATTGATCTTTTTGCGGTGAGTATCTACTGTGAGAGGACTAATGTGCAATTGTTCTGCTATTTCGTTTGATGAGAAGCCTTGACAGATGTATTTAATGATTTGAATCTCTCGACTCGATAACGTTGGGTGACTTCTAGGATCAGAATTCTTCTTTAACACATCTCTTATTTCTTCAGAAAAATAACGTTCCCCTCTGTAAACGGTACGAATAGCCACAAACAACACCTGAATGTCGTCAGACTTCAGAATGAATCCATCAACCCCCAAAGCATACAATTCATTTACCAGTAACTTAGACGAAAAAGATGTAACTATCAATATTCGCACATTTACTTCTGACTTTTTCAACTGCTCAGCCACTAATACGCCATCCATACCAGGCATATTTATATCGAGCAGTAAAACGTCAGGCTCATGCTTTAGTACACTGCTTAATACCTCATCACCACTATCGCAATAGCCGGCAATTTCAATATCATTTTCTTCTTCCAATACTTTTTGAAGAGCATTGATAAAAAGTCTTTGATCTTCAGCTATGAGGACGCGAATCATGCGACGGAAATTTTCTTTATCGGAATAGTAATCGATATGGCTGTTCCTCTGCCTGGTTTCGAATCTATTTCCATCGAGCCATTGACTTTTGAAATTCGATTCTCTACATTTATAATTCCAATGCCTTTACCTCTTTTATTCCATTCAAAACCGCTTCCATTATCTTCGAAGAGGATGTGAATTTCATCCTTTAAATACGTGATGAATAGCTGAATAAACGTGGCTTTCGCGTGTTTGAGGGTGTTAGAAGTAAACTCTTGAATGATTCGGTAGATATGAGTTTCCAGATCTCTATCCAGACGAGGAAAATCATCAGGCGTAAATTCTACCTCGATTTGAATTATCCCGGATTTCGATATCTGAGCGCAGAATTCTTCAACGGCAGCTTTCAGTCCATATCGCTGTACAATACCTGTTGACAAATTGTGTGAAATTCGACGAATTTCATCTGCCACTTCTCTGACCGATGATGCGATTGACTGAAGTTCCTGGCTTAAACGGTCGTCAAAAGACAACTTTTTAGACAGCATTTGTAATTGAAGTTTGATGTTTCCCATCATACTGCCCATACGATCGTGCAATTCGGTTGCTAAGTGTTCCCGCTCCATGTCTTGACCGCGCAGCAGAGCATTCGCCGTTTCCAATTCGTGGTCTTTCAGAAGCTTATTTATTCTCTCGTCGTAGAGCATCAGTTCTTTTTTGTTGAGTTTTATTTTCTGATACACCACTACTGAACCGCCTATGAGAACGGTAGCTATTAATAAGCTAAGAGCCAGGTATTGCTTTTTTCTCCGCTGTTCGATTGATATCTTATTTTTAGCGTCTTGTAGCTCTAGAGATTTAATTCGTGTTTCGTATTTCGATTCCATTTCAGCGAGAGCCTTCAGCCGGGTTTCGTTCAGCAGCGAGTCTTTGTAATAGGCCGCAAGCTTGTAGGTTCGCAGTGCTTCTGGAAACTGCCCGAGGTGTTCATAAGTTACTGATTGCCTTTCATAAACTTCCGAAAGCATTCCAAAGTGATTGATTGCTTTTGCAATTTCGAGCTTTTTACCTTGATAAAACAAGGCTGATGCATATCTTCCTTCATCAAAACTAATTTTTTCCAAAATGCCATAAATATTGGCAAGGAGTTCTTGAACTTCACTTTTATCTGTCAAGAGAAAATGTGTTTTTAAAAATTTTTCGATTGTTTTTTTGGACTTTTCAAAGTCTTTGAGCTTGTAAAAACTAAAGGCAAGGTTGTACAAATCACTTAAATAGGATGTAGTGTCGCGCTCAGCGAGATAGAAGTCGACATTTTTTTCATAAATATTGATAGCATTTTTATAATCGCCTTTCATGAAATAAATAGCTGCTAAGTTGCTCAGGTAAATTTTGTGAATGGTTGTTTGTTTAACGGTATCTAGGTAAATAATAGCCTGTTGTATTGCCTCAAGGGCTTTGTCGTAGTTCTGTTGGTCTTGATGATAGATTGAAAGCAAATTGTAGTTGGTAGAGAGCAGGGTTTTGTTGTCTTGTTCCCGATTGAGTTCGATGGCTTTGTAGAGATACGTTAGCATCGACTCTGGCTTTTCCACTTGATAATAATAAGCTGCCAAAGCATTGTAATACAATGGCAAGGCTTCTTTTATGTGCTCGTCAGCTGCTAATTGAAGCAGTTTTCCGAGCGTATCTTTTTGACGAGTATCGGAAAAAGTAGGATCAACCGCAATAATGAAGCGCGCAGTCCATGAATCTCTTTGAGCCTCTGAAATTAAAACAAGAGAACTCAGAATTACACAGAGTAGCGCTTTTTTCATGGATCGGGTGATTCAGTCCAAATATAAAGAAATTTTTAATCATATTTTTTTTTCTTTTCTAAAAGTTTAATGGCTTCATTTTTAACAATCTGATGAGCATCTTCATCTAAAGAAAAATGGAACTCTGTTGAATACACTTTCGAAAAATCTTCAATATCGTATAGCTCACCCCTAAAGTAGCCTCTTTGACCCTCAAGAGTCGCTAAGCAAGCTATCGGAGCCGAGCAGCCACCCTCAAGCGTTTTTAGAAATGTTTTCTCGAGCGAAACGCAGAGTCCTGAATCTGAATGGTGCAATATATGAAGGGTTTGAAGGATTTTTTCATCTTCTTCCCGAGCCACTATTGCCAAGGCTCCCTGCCCGGGAGCGGGTAGGAAAGGTAATTCGTAGGTGTAATATCCTGTAATTTCAAGCCTTTGAAGACCCGCAGAGGCAAAGATGGCACCGTCCCAGACGTGTGTTTCCAGCTTCTGAAGTCGAGTCAACACATTTCCTCTCAAAGGCACAACTACATGCTGTGGATATTTATGAAGCCACTGAGCCTTGCGACGTACACTACCGGTTGCTATGGTACAAGTGACTTCAGATAAAGAAATCAGATCTATTGGCTTACGAGATACCAGAGTATCGGTATAGATCCCGCGTTTTGGAACTGCTGCTACTACAAGCCCTTTTGGCAGAGATGTGGGAACGTCCTTGAAGGAGTGGACAGCAATATCGATCTTCTTTTCCAATAAAGCCACATCGAGCGTTTTAGTGAAAATTCCCTGAATTCCCATTTCATAGAGAGGAGTTGTGAGATTTAAATCTCCTTCGCTTTTAACTGGAATAATTTCAGTCAGTATACCAATGTTTTGAAGAGATTTTGCAACAAATTCGGCTTGCCAAAGAGCTAATCGACTGTCGCGAGTACCTATTCGCAAAGTTTTATTCACTGAAAAAAATTTTGGACAAAAATCCGAAAAAGTACATCAATAGGCTGTCATTTTGATTGCTATAGATTTCTCTGAATATTTTCAGTAATGTGAAACTTAAGCATTGATGCAACTGAACATTGTGTTAAATCATTACAAAATATGCAGACTTTGGTTTTAATAGTAATCGACATTACGAGTAGAATTGATAAATGTCATAATGGTACCAAATGTCATCAAACTACCTTTGATTACCTGTAAAAGGAAGCGTAAAATGAGCTCAAGCGAAGACTATTTGTCAGATGAATCTTTCAGAGATCGAGTTGGATTTATCACCGAAGACGGCAAGAGAAAGTTTATTTATCCTAAAAAGCCTTCAGGTAAATTTTATAAATATCGCACCTGGCTCAGCTATGTGCTTTTAACGATTTTGTTCACAGGTCCTTTTTTGCGCATCAACGGCCAGCCGTTTTTGATGCTCAACATCCTTGAGCGCAAGTTTGTGATTTTAGGTCAGGTATTTTGGCCTCAAGACTTTCATTTAGTGGCACTTACATTTGTAACAGGCGTTGTATTTATCATACTATTTACAGTAGCCTATGGTCGACTTTTTTGTGGGTGGGTATGTCCGCAAACGATTTTTATGGAAATGCTTTTCCGAAAAATTGAGTATTGGATTGACGGCGACCGCGGACAGCAGCTTCGCCTCGCCTCCATGCCATGGAATGCAGAAAAAATCCGCAAACGCCTTCTTAAAAATGGAATTTTCTACTTGATATCCTTCATCATTGGCAATGTGTTTTTGATGTACATCATCGGTTCGGAAGCATGGATCAAACTGGTGACCGACGACCCATCGAAGCACATCGGTGGTCTTACGGCTATGATTATTTTCAGCGGTGTATTCTTCTTCGTATTTGCCTGGTTTAGAGAGCAAGCCTGTATCGTGGTTTGTCCGTATGGCCGATTGCAAGGCGTACTGCTTGATCGAAATTCCATCGTGATTGCTTACGACCGGTTAAGAGGTGAACCAAGAGCTAAGTTTCGAAAAAACGAGGATCGCTCATCAGCCGGCAAGGGCGACTGCATCGACTGCGGACAGTGTGTAGATGTGTGTCCAACGGGAATCGACATTCGCAATGGTACGCAGCTCGAATGTGTGAATTGCACCGCCTGCATAGATGCCTGCGATGCCGTAATGGACAAAATCAACAAACCCAGAGGCTTAATAAAATATGCTTCCGAAAATCAGATCGCTAACGGCGAAAAGTGGAGATTCACCGGCCGTCTGGCTTTTTACACCGTCGTACTGACTTTGCTACTTGGCCTGATGGGCTTCCTGATTTTCAACCGCGTAAAAGTTGAAGCCACCATTCTTCGAACTCCTGGACAACTCTACCAGGCTTATGAAGACGGCACCATCAGCAATGTATACAACTACCAGCTGATTAATAAAACCTCCATGCCCATAAAAGCCGAACTGCGCATGATAGAACCGACTGAAGCACGTATCATGCTTCCTGGAAAAGAAGACTTAACCTTTGAGCTTACAGTTCAAGACATTAAGAAAGGAGCCATGTTTGTATACATTCCAAAGGAAAAGCTCTCTTCAGGTAAAAATACCATAAAAATCGGAGTATTTAATGGAGACGAATTGCTTGACGAAGTAAAATTATCCTTTTATGCACCTATAAAAAAGTGATTGAGACATGAGACTTAATTGGGGTTGGTACATAGTGTTTGCTCTGGTAGGATTTGCTGCATTTGTAATATACCATGTGATCGGAATGATGCGTGAAAACACAGACTTAATTACAGAAAATTATTACAATGAAGAGTTGTTGTATCAAGAGCGAATGGAAGAAAAGCAGAGGGTCATCGACGAAAAAAGATTTCTGAATATTCGTTACGATGCCCAAAATGTATATATTCGATTACCTTTTGAAGCTTCTTTTGAAGCTGAAATCAATTTTATACATCCTGAACGAAAGATTTTCGACAGGTCATATACCACTACTGATACCTTAGTTGTACTGCCTCGCTCTGATTTAAAACCAGGAAAGTGGAATCTCAAATGTCTTGTGACTTACGAGGGCAAAAAGTACTTATTTGAAGAGATAATTTTCTTATGATTGGGGCAGGTTTTATATTGGGATTAGCCGGCTCACTGCACTGCGTGGGTATGTGCGGTCCTTTAGCTGTGGCAGTACCAAATATGTATGTCAGAAAGGTGAATAAATGGTTTAGTGCTTTTCTTTATCACTTAGGAAGAGCTTTTACTTATGCCATTTTTGGGTTGATATTTGGAGCTTTGGGCAAATCTTTTTCACTTGCTGGAATGCAGTCCTGGGTTTCTATCGCTGCCGGAGTGGTAATGATAGTCATGGGAATAATCCCATTTTTTCAGTCGGCCTTTGAAAAGTTTTTTACTAAAGTTTTTTATCGACTCAAAATTAATTCGTTACGAAGTAAATTACTGCAAAAGCCCAGAAATCCAATCTTCATCGTGTTGCTCGGAAGCCTTAATGGGCTTTTGCCATGTGGACTCGTTTATGTAGCCCTCGCCGGTGCACTTGGCACAGGAAATCCGATGATGGGAGCTGCTTTCATGTTTGTTTTTGGCTTAGGAACCTTGCCGGCCTTATATCTTCTAAGCGTGGGAGGGAGATATGCTATGTCATTAAAAGGTTTTAATGCCAGTAAGGTTATTTCTTCTATTACCATCATTGTGGGTTTGCTTTTTGTTTTAAGAGGAGCCGATCTGGGAATTCGATTTATCAGCCCTAAATACGAAGCACTTAAAGTCAAAGAGGCTGCCATTAAACCTGATGAAACACCGGGTGGCTGCTGTACAGCACCAAGAGAAAGCGATAGCGATGCTCACAGATGTCATTAAAGTGATAGACTTCGTTTTAAGTGCTATATTTTAAAAGTATTTTTGCCATTAGTTTCAAAATAATGAGGTTATAAATTTTGATGAATCCAGAAATATTGCAAAAAGTCGAGCAAGCATTATCTGAAGTCAGACCGTTTCTACAGACTGATGGAGGGGATGTTTCTTTAGTTGAAATCAGTGACGATTTGACTGTAAAAATTCGTCTTCATGGTACTTGTGTAGGATGTAATGTAAATCAAATTACCCTAAAAGCAGGTGTAGAAACTACCATCAAAAAGTACGTACCTGATGTTAAAGAAGTGATACAAGTGGCATAAATTCTTGGCAGATTTATTCTAAATATAGCGCATATCCACCGTACTTTACCTAGTATTACTGCATAAAATGGGAAATGTAAAAACGATAGAAAAAGCCACAGTTTTATTTGCCGGAGATTCAGGAGATGGCATTCAACTGGCCGGCATGCAATTTTCGATGACGACGGCCATAAAAGGAAATGACCTTAGTACATTTCCCGATTTTCCGGCTGAAATCAGGGCACCAGCAGGCACTGTATCAGGCGTTAGCGGATTCAAGATAAATTTCGGATCTACTGAAATATACACACCGGGCGGCCAGGTAGATACCCTGGTGGTGATGAATGCTGCTGCTTTGAGAAAAAATCTGCCACTACTTAAGCCTGGTGGATTAATCGTAGCAAACACTAATGGCTTCGATAAGCGCAGCCTTGAGCTCGCAAACATTCCACCGGATAAAAACCCTCTTACTGACGGAAGCCTTACCAGTTATAATCTCATTGAGGTAGAGTGCACGCGTCTTACTCGCGAAGCTTTAAAACACCTTGGCCTCAGCACCCGCGACATGGATCGCAGCCGAAACATGTTTATGCTTGGGCTTGTGTATTGGCTTTACACTCGCGACCTCGAGCCCACTATTAAATTTTTTCAACAGAAATTTTCTCAACAGCCTATTATACAAGAGGCTAACATCATTGCTTTAAGGGCGGGATATCACTTCGGCGAGACTATTGAAGCTACAGCCGAACGTTTTGTGGTTGAAAAAGCCCAACTTCCGGCAGGGAGCTATCGAAGCATTACAGGTAATGAAGCCATTGCTATAGGATTGGTAGCTGCTGCTCAAAAGGCTGGTTTAAAGCTCTTTTACGGCTCATACCCCATCACTCCTGCTTCCGACATATTACACCTGTTATCTGGATACAAAGCCTATGATGTGTACACATTACAGGCAGAAGACGAAATTGCAGCTATAGGCTCGGCAATTGGGGCCTCCTATGGTGGAAATCTGGCAGCTACAGGTACCTCAGGACCAGGAATGGCATTAAAAACGGAAGCTATTGGCTTAGCCGTAATGCTTGAAGTACCACTGGTAATTGTAAATGTTCAGCGCGGAGGCCCCTCTACAGGACTACCTACAAAAACAGAACAAGCCGATCTATTTCAAGCTATTCACGGCCGAAACGGCGAGGCACCTCTTCCAGTGTTAGCGGCTTCTACTCCTGCTGATTGTTTTGAAATGACTTTTGAAGCATGTCGCCTTGCTATCGAGCACATGACTCCTGTCATTCTCTTATCAGACGGCTACATAGCCAATGGGGCTGAACCCTGGCTTTATCCTTCAGCTGAGCAACTACCCGAAATCACTGTGAAACACCCCGCCCCGGAAAGCGAAGTTTTCATGCCTTATAAGCGCGATAATGACTTTGTAAGGGGTTGGGCAATACCCGGCACTCCGGGAATGATGCATCGAATCGGTGGACTGGAAAAAGAAGATATTACCGGAGCTGTTTCGTATGATCCTGATAATCACCAAAAAATGGTGAATATCCGCCTTCAAAAGATCTTAAACATCGCCAACTACCTACCCGATGCAAAACTTGATGAAGGTGAAGAGATTGGTGACTTGCTGATTATCGGCTGGGGATCAACCTACGGAGCTATCAAAGTAGCTGTTCAGAATTTGAGAAAGAAAGGGCATAGAGTCTCACAACTGCATTTAAAATATCTCTATCCTCTGCAGAAAAACGTTAGGAACCTTGTTAAAGGATTTTCAAATATTCTTATCCCAGAATTAAATATGGGGCAGTTAGCCTTTTATCTAAAAGCAGAATTAGGAATTAAACCCTTTGAATTACATAAGGTTAAAGGGCAGCCCTTTTTAGCAAAAGAAATAGAAGACGAAGCATTAAAAATTCTAACAAAAAATTTGGTAGAAACAAACTTGTAAACTTATCTTTGCAGCCCAATTTTGATACCGCGGGGTGGAGCAGTTGGTAGCTCGTCGGGCTCATAACCCGAAGGCCGCAGGTTCGAGTCCTGCCCCCGCTACCAGAAGATTGCCGCATCTTATCGCGGCTTTTTTAATTTATGCACTTCGTGTATATCCTCTACTCCCCTTCTGCCGATTCTTTCTACGTGGGGCAAACTGTCGACCTACCCGAGCGCTTTAGAAGACACAATGCCAGAATCGAACCCTCTACCAAAAGATTTGCCCCATGGCTCCTCCTCTGGTCAACACCTAAAAATACTCGTGAAGAAGCTGTCCGGCTTGAACTTAGGCTCAAAAATCTCAGCCGAAAGCGAAAAATCTCTTTTATGCTTCGCCATTCCGAAGGTATTTCGAGCCCAGACGAATTGAAGCTGCTGCTTCAATTGTCTGGGTGCTGACAAGACCTTCGGGCTTCGTCAGCATCCTGCCCCCGCTACCAGAAGATTGCCGCATCTTATCGCGGCTTTTTTAATTTATGCACTTCGTGTATATCCTCTACTCCCCTTCTGCCGATTCTTTCTACATATGGTAGACCGTTGATTTTTTCCGAGTTATTTATTCCTGCAATCACAGCATCGTAGAATTTTTTTCAACTTTTTGGGCGTGCCCTCTGACGAAGGCGCCTTGAGCGCCTTCGTCAGAGGTCGGTGTCCTACAGTGTCCGCTTCGCTTACGTGCTTCGCTGCGCTACGCACCGCGCTGGCGCGCGACTTCCGGCCACCTCACGCGTAAAGGTGCTTCGCACTTTAGAGGTCTAAAATCACTCGGATAAAACAGAACTTTTACGACATTACTTGTTGATAATTAGCCCTTTGCACAGCATAATCTGTACTTTTTTTAACGCTTAAAGCCTAAACTTTTGCGAATATATTCGCAAATTCTTTAAAGATTTTGCGAATACATTCGCAATTTTAGACACTTTTTACATATATACTTGATTTTGTGCGTGTTATGTATATTAAAAAAGTCTGTTTTTTTGATTTGATGTGTTTTTCAGCGGATTTCAGCTTTTTTGGAAATTTTTTATATTACAATGCTGAAATTTTTACTATTTGATTTACAGTCGCTTAGCTCACGATTTTATACATGCATTTCTTACAAAAATTCAAATATTGTGAATTTTGCGAATACATCCGCAAAATCTTTAAAGATTTTGCGGATGTATTCGTAGATTTTAGTGATTTGTAAGAAACGGAAAGAAGTTTTTTTGGTGTATAACTTTCATGATTTCAGGATTATACTGCTCCTGAAAGGCTGTGGGAATGCGCGCTGAAGATTTGCGGGCTGACCATTTGAATTCATAGGCCGAGATGACACCATCTGATTCTTCCACATAATCGACTTCCTGCCTGGCATGGTTGCGCCAGAAGTAAGAATTGGCAAACATGCGATGATTTTTCAGCAGCTTCATGCGTTCACTTACAAGGAAATTTTCCCACAGTGCGCCTACATCATTGCGCATGTCGATGGGTTGGAATTGCTTGATTACTGCGTTTCGGATGCCATTGTCGTAAAAGTAAATTTTCCGGGATTTTTTCAGCTCATTGCGAAGGTTGCGGCTGAATGGGTAAAGCCTGAAGATGATAAAGGCTTTTTCAAGTAAATCGATGTAATGTTCTACGGTTTCGTTGTCGAGACCACAGATTTGTCCTAACTCGTTGTATGAAACAGGACTGCCTATCTGGAAGGCAAGAGCCATGACAAGCCTTTCCATCCGGTCGGGCTTTTGGATGCGCTCCCAGGTGAGGATGTCGCGGTAGAGGTAGCTGTTGGCCAGTTCGAAGAGGATTTCCCGTTCGTTGCCGGGATTTGAAACCACTTCCGGGTAGTAGCCATAGAGCATCCGGTGGGTGAGCAGACGCTTCTCCTCGAGTGCTCCGTGATGGATTACGAGTTCTTCGTAGCTTAGGGGGGTCATCAGGTACTCCCATTTGCGGCCGGTTATGGGTTCATTTACCTGATTTGATAGGTCAAAGGAAGACGAACCTGTGGCTATGACTTTTGCGCCTTTGATGTGATCGACTACCATTTTGATGACCAGACCTATGTCTTTGATGCGCTGAGCTTCGTCGATGAATAGGATTTTTTTGTCACCGAGCAGGGTACGAAGCAAGGTTACGTTGGGTGCAGAGAGCAATTCGCGGGCATCGGCTTCGTCGCCGTTCAGACGGAGTACATCATCGCGGCCGTCGAGCAGGTTTTCGACCAAGGTCGTTTTACCCACCTGACGTGGCCCGAAGAGGATGATGGCTTTATGGTCGTCGAGTTTTTTTTCTATTTGCTCTTTTATAATCCTGTTAATCATATACTTATGAGGTGAAATCACATATACTTTCGCAAATTCTTTAAAGATTTTGCGAATGCATTCGCAAATTTATACTCTTTTTACTCATATTATTGATTTTGTGAGCATTATATCGATAAAAAAAGTCTTTTTTTTGGATTAATAGGTTTTTTGAGTGGATTTTGGCATTTTTTGAAAATTTTTTTATTTCAACGCATAAATTTTTACTATCTGTATTTCTGATTTTTAACTCACATTTTGTTGGATATTTTTCTTACATATTTCAAATTTTTTGACTTTTGCGAATGTATCCGCAAATTCTTTGATGATTTTGCGGATGTAATCGCAGATTTTAAATCAAAATCAGGGAATACAATGTTTATTACGCGGGAATCTGAGAGGGTCGCGTGAGGGATACGGCGGGCGCGCGACAGCGCGGTGCGAAAGCAGCACAACGTGCTGCTGAAGCACGGAAGCGAAGCGTATGCTGACGAAAACTTTTTGTTTTGTCAGCATCTTCGACCCCATTCGAGTAGCCCGACCCAGACAGAGCGCGCCTGAGCGCTCTTGTCTGGGGCACGCCCTGAAAAAAAATTAAAAAAAATTAATTCTGTGAAAGGTGCAAAGGCTCTGAGGGAGGGAAAATCTGTCTAACTATTCTTAATAGTCTGTTTGCCAATGACTTCAGGCTGGCTATGTATTCCTATCTTTGCGCCATCAGACGGCATATGGTAAAAATCGGTAACATAGAGCTTGGCGACTTTCCGATACTGCTGGCACCGATGGAGGATGTGAGTGATCCGCCGTTCAGAAAGGTGTGCAAAATGTATGGGGCCGACCTGATGTACACGGAATTTATCAGTTCGGAGGGCTTGATTCGCAATGCGATCAAGAGCCGGACTAAACTGGATATTTTTGATTACGAGCGGCCTATCGGCATTCAAATATTCGGTGGTGACGAAGAGGCTATGGCTATGGCTACCGAGATCGTCGATGCGACGGGGCCGGATCTGGTGGATATCAATTTCGGATGCCCTGTAAAGAAAGTAGTGTGTAAAGGCGCCGGCGCAGCCGTGCTAAAAGATATACCGCTGATGGAGCGCCTGACCAGAGCAGTGGTGAGAAGTACCTCGCTGCCAGTGACGGTGAAGACGCGGCTGGGCTGGGATGAATCGAGCAAAAACATCGAAGAAGTGGCTGAACGCCTTCAGGATGTGGGCATTAAGGCGCTGACCATCCACGGACGTACGCGCGTACAGATGTACAAGGGCGAGGCCGACTGGACACTCATCGCGCGGGTGAAAGAAAATCCGAGAATTCACATACCGATCTTCGGAAATGGGGACATAGACTCTCCGCAGAAGGCACTGGATTACAAAAACCGCTATGGTGTGGACGGCATCATGATCGGGCGGGCAGCGATTGGATATCCGTTCATTTTCAGAGAAGTAAAGCACTACATCGCCACGGGTGAATTATTGCCTCCACCCACAATCGAAGAGCGCGTAGATGCCTGCCTGCAGCACTTGGAATTCAGCCTTCGATGGAAGGGGCCAAGGCTGGGACTGATAGAGATGCGCAGTCATTATTCGAATTACTTCAAGGGGATACCCAACTTCAAACCCGTGAAAGTGCGCCTGCTCACCAGTGACTCTCAGGATGAAGTGCTGGAAATATTAAACGAAATACGACAACTGGAATTTGCATAATCTCAAATGAAGCAAGCTTTTATAATCGACGGAGTGCGTACGCCGATCGGAAAATTCGGCGGGGCGCTCGCCGATGTGCGCGCTGATGACCTGGCAGCGCATGTGATCGCAGAGGTATTGAAACGACAGCCATCCATACAACCCCATGAAATAGATGACGTGGTCATGGGCTGTGCCAATCAGGCCGGCGAGGACAACCGCAATGTGGCGCGCATGGCGCTGCTGCTGGCCGGATTGCCTGTGACCGTGCCCGGCGAAACCGTAAACAGGCTCTGCGCCAGTGGACTAGCGGCTGCCGTGCACGCCATGCGCGCCATTCGCGCGGGCGATGCCCAAGTGATGATAGCCGGTGGTGTAGAACATATGACCCGAGCACCTTATGTAATCAGCAAGCCATCAAAGGCCTATGGCACCGACAGCCAGATGTACGACAGTTCGTTTGGATGGCGATTCATCAACCCCCGGATGCAGCAGATGTATGGCACAGAGGCTATGGGTGAGACGGCTGAGAATCTGGTGGAGATGTACGGTATCTCGCGTGAAGACCAGGATCTCTTTGCCTACCGAAGCCAGATGAAAGCAGCTGAGGCTCAAAGAAATGGTCGATTGGCCAGGGAAATTGCACCAGTAGAAATCCCTCAGAAAATAGGAAACCCGATACGAGTGGACAAAGATGAATTTCTCAAACCGGATACGACGCCCGAAGTGTTGGCCGGGCTGAGACCTGCATTCCGAAAAAACGGAACGGTAACGGCCGGCAACGCATCAGGCCTGAATGATGGTGCTGCTGCTTTACTCATCGCCTCAGAAGAGTATGTGCGTGATCGCCAATTACATCCGCTGGCCCGAATGGTAAGCATGGGTGTGGCCGGCGTAGAACCACGCATCATGGGCATCGGACCTGTGAAAGCCTCAGAAATAGCCCTGAAGAAATCAGGCCTTACGCTCGATCAAATGGATATCATCGAAATAAATGAAGCTTTTGCTGCTCAGGTGCTTGCGTGTACTAGGCTGATGGGCCTTGCCGACGACGACCCTCGTATCAATCCAAACGGTGGGGCTATAGCACTTGGTCATCCTCTTGGCATGTCAGGTGCGCGAATTCTCTACTCAGCTGCGCTTCAACTTTCGCTCACTGGCAGTCGCTATGCCCTGGTGACCATGTGTATAGGCGTAGGACAGGGCTATGCCGTCATTCTGGAAAAGGCCTGATGCCAAAACCTGACGGCTTACATCCATGACAATACATCGATTACTTAAATTAGCAAAGTTCTTCTTTGTCTGGATGCTTTCGGATTGGGCATACACCCAATCTCTGCCAACGTGTAGTATTCATGCATCGATCGATCACAGGCAAAGTCAGCTGCATGTAAAAGCTGTGTGGAAAAACCTTCCTTCCGTCGATACCCTTTGGTTTTATTACATGCCACAAGCTCTGGCTGACGAAAAGTCTTACTACAGTCGTGAGCAGGACGAATATCAAAATCCAGGACTTTATTTTTTCAGGGAAAAAAGAGCTTTTCAACTACCTGAATTTAAGGAAGATCACAAACTTCTAAGGCATTCGACGTCAACAGAGGTCTTTGGCCTTTTAAGGGCGAATGATTCGGTTTCATTTACCTACACGATACCCCTGATCCGACATCCGTTTCCGGTATCAGCTCTTCTGCCGGGGGGCGATGTGCTGCTGCAGTTTTTTTATCCACAGTGGGCCGACCAAGGGCACATTACCCCTTTTAATGCACATCTATACCTGAATTTGCCACGTGCCCGATATTTTTTGGAGATAGATGCAGATGTGAGCTACACTTTAATAGCACCCGGACGGATAACTTCAGAATATCTCGATACTGCCGTACGCTGGAAGGTAGAAGCTGACAGTCTGCAACATATCAACCTAATATTGACGCATGAACTCATCCGTATGCCTTCGGTGAGAGGAAACGAGCATATCACTGTTTACGCAAGGCCAGAGCATTTATCTAAACTTTCCACAGCTGTGCAGGAAATAACAGGAATGTCAAAATATCTGGAAGATGAGTACCGATACCGCGATCTAACCCCCATTCAGGTCGTAGATGCATCGGGATTTGAAAACCGAATCTTTCCCAATGGATATTGGCTGCCTGTCAGGATGCCGGTAGTACCTGATTATCTGCCGGCTACCCTGGCAGGTGCGTATTTTGAGGGTTTTTGCGCACGCCATATTTATGGCAATCGCTGGAAATATCCGGTTTTTTACAGTTCGATAGCCGATTTTTTTAAATACGAATACATCCGAAAGCATCACCCTGAAATTCGCCTGGCCGGACCTCTGGCCAGCACGTGGTTAGGGTCACTTTTCGGCCTTCAGGACTTGCCTTACCATTATCAGAATCAGTTGATCTACCTCTTCACCGAGCGGCAGGGATTAGCACTACCCTTATCTGATGAGTATTCAAATGCTTCGCGTCTTCACCTCGATGGTGCTGGAGCAGCCAAGTATGTGACCTCACTGTTTCACCTGAAAGGATATCTTGGAGATTACAAATTTCGCAGATGGATTCATGAGGCACTTTCTACCGGTGCGGCAGCTTCACCGGAAACATTTCATCAACTGCTGTCTGACAGTCACCACAGATCACTCGAATGGTTTACAGTGGATATTTATCAGAAAAACAAGGTGTTGGACTATTCGATGTTGCACTCTCAAAGGTGTAACTATACGCAGGTGGTCACCGTTAAAAATCGTGGCTCTGTAGCGGCACCTATTCCTATTTCGGGAATTAAGGACGATAAAATCCTCATTACCCAGTGGTTTGAGGGGCACAGAGGTACAAAGAGAATTCCCATTCACACGGAGGAGTTTGAACGCATCATCATCGATGCACAACTCATAACACCTGAAATCAACCATCACAACAATCAGATCCGCACCAAAGGATTGTTTCGGCGATTCGAACCTGTAAGATTTCAATTTTACACCGGCCTGGAAGAGCCTCTGCGCAATCAGCTCTACTGGTTTCCGATGATCAACTACAATGCCTACGACCAGATATTGCTCGGCCTTTCGCTCTATAACAACGGACTGCTGCTCAAAAAGTATGAATACATGGTCAGTCCGCAGTTTTCGACCGGTACCGGCAAGCTCACAGGTGCAGCGAGTTTTACTGCCAACTATGGGCTACATAGCGGGCCTATTCACATGATTCGCGCCGGGATGTATTACAAATACTTTCATTACGACCGCAACCTGGCCTTCAGCCGCTGGTCACCTACCGTGCGCCTGTGGTGGCGTAAGTCAAATCCGCGCTCTAAGACTTTTCACATAACACGCTTGCGATATGTGGACGTAAAGCGGGAACTGCCGCCTGACTTTCAGGAGCTGCCTGTATCCATCACTAATGCAAGCTATGGTGTAGTAAGCCTGAACCACACATTGGAATACACATCCATACTGCATCCAGCTATTGTAAAGATAAATATCGAGAACGCCTCTGCTTTCACAAAAATATTCGGCGAGTGGGATCAGAGATGGATGCTTCCAAATAGGAAATGGCTGATTGCCCGTGTATTCTATGGTCGTTTTCTGAGGAATGACATCCCGGCAGCCAATGCTTTTTACAACTTTGGCATGTCGGGCACACTGGACTACAATTTTGACTATCTCTTCTATGGTCGAAGTGACAGCACAGGCATCTGGAGCCAGCAGATGTTTGTGACCGACGGAGGGTTTAGAGCAGCCACGGGATTGTTTGCCCAGCGATGGATGGCCACAGCCAATCTTAGCGTACCTGTTTGGAAATTTTTTGGTTTTTATGGAGATGCCGGATTCAGCGATGGAGTATTTGCCCATGGAGCAGGCATTAGATTGGCTTTTATCACCGATTTTTTAGAGCTGTATTTACCACTCTACACATCACACACCCGACCTTCAATGCCTCCAGGCTATGCGCCCACCATTCGTTTTCTCATCAACCCCGATTTCAACGCCATTCAGCAGCGGCTACGCCGGGGGTGGTTTTGAAATAACTTTCTTAAATTATTTCTCTGCAGGAATCACAATTCGCTGACCAGGGGCTATCAAATCTGACTTTAAGTGATTTTCAGCTTTAATTGCTTGTACACTTGTGCCAAATCGACGCGCTATTGATGTAAGTGTATCTCCTTTTCTTACAGTGTAATACATTTTTCGAGGACTTTTCTCCTGTTCAAAAGGAATTTTACTCATGTATGCCGCCCAAGGTTTTGGCTCGTTAAATTCATTAATTTTTGAAGAGATTTTTATAGGATAATTCTTGGGTACTACTTCTGTGCGCAAGGCAGGATTAAGCGATTGCGTTAGCCGAATGTCATTTCTCGACACAATCCATTGGCCAAGAGAAACATCGAAGCCATGCTTTACAACAGTGTAAGAAGAATTAAGTTGAAATTTATCTGCAGGTACAATTGACTGAAAATATAATATTAACAGATTAAAGACTTGCTTCCACATAGCCAAAGGGTTATCAGGGCTATTTTGTTGTAGTTGAGACTGAATATCCCAACGCAACAACCGCATCCAATGCTGAAGACACAATAAACTTTCGTAGAGATTAAAACGCTCGTCGATATAAGAATCTATCCGAAAACCACACATTAAACCCTGAAAAACCGAGAGTTTTGCAGCTCCAGCTTGTTCGATTTTATCCAAATAGTTTTCTTGCAAACCTGTAAGCAGCGCAGCCAATGCTAAAGCAGAATCACTCACTTCAGGGTAAAGAGCTTTGAAGTAGGATATTCCAAAAACCTGTCTTAAAGAGTGTTTACGCAAAAAATTTAAAACATGTTCGTTCTTAATAGCCTTTGCAATAGGTGTTACCTCTTTTACAAGATTGGATACTTCATAATAATTTTCTGGGATCGTTGAAGGCGGCTCAAAAGCGTAACGAAGTTCAATCCATTTATAAATGTCTTGAGAGGTTGATAAAAAACCAAAAGTTATATATAAAAATGAAAAAAAAAGAATTTTATTCTGCCTCCTTTTTCCTCTGAGGTCTTCTGAGTTTTTGCGATTTTTTGTATTGTATTGCATTGTCCAAATGTACCCTGTATTTTATTGCTGTTCCTACTACACTTATTCCTGCATTTATAAAAATAAGAGCTAGGGTACCCACTATAATCCAAAATTTGCTCTGGCCTTGCGATTTCAAGATTATAGCTTCTCCGAGTAGGCTAAGACCAAAACCATTCAACAAGAGACCAATTACAGCATGTATTAGCCATTTTTTGCGAAGCTTTTCTCTTATCATATCACGATTTTTTGTTAGTGAATGTATAAGTAAAACCTAAGCCAAGAATCTGTCTTATTTGTAAGCCTGGCGCATTGACTTTACCGTCGCCATTCGTGTCTTTTACCAAAACATCATCGTCGTAAATCATCTGAAGCTGAAAACTTACTGACAAGTATTTATACAACTTGAAAACAATAATATTGTCCCAGTTTACATCAATATTTTGAGGACGATCAAGATAATTTGAAAATAAATTAATTCTGGAAAAAATATCCACGTTGTTTTGAAGTTTTTTCTTGTAAATTAATTCAACGAATGCACCCATTTCCGTACGCATACCTCCTTTTGAGAATCGCGAAACATTAGGAATTTCTTTTTTAAAAAATTGATCTTTTTCAAAAAGAGAATCGTCGAGCACAACCGTTTGTTTAACTTGTATGGGAGAGATGTATATAGCCAAATCTTTAATACTTGTATTGGTGAGACCTAGTCCGTACGACAAATAGGCCGGAGCCATGAAGGTCGATATACGCACTGTATCTGCTGGATTGCGGAATCCATCGGCAAACTGCGTTCGAATATTGCCAAAAATCGAAGTATTCCACTTTGATTCCCCAATCGCGCGATCGAGTCTGGTAGTGAACTCAAGGCGATCGTCTGTTTTCACGGTGATATCCTGCTGGAAGTTGTACCCCAAATTCGCCTCAAGTAAATTAAACCAACTCCACCCATTAAAGGCCTTTACGGCTCTTTGGCGAAGTACTCCTGAGATGTTAAGGTTATTGTTTCCGCCGGCAGCCCAGTTTGTTAAAGTAGTTTGAGCAACTGCGAGATTGTATATGCCATCAATCGTCCACTGCTCGGTAGCATTTTCAGCTCTGCCTTTCTTTTCTAAACTTTTAAATGTGTCTTCTAAATTTTGAGAAAATGAAGTAACCTCGAGTAGAAGCAAAGCTCCCACCGTGAATACTCTACCCATACGAATTATTTGTTCTTAAATTTTTTAATAAATGACTTTGTGAAGTCACTCAAAACAAGCTTTCCACTAATTTCAGCACGTTGTAGGAGAAGATCGTCCCAATTTTCCGTATTCTGCCAAAATATTTTCTTAAGCTCAAAAAGGGCTTGTGGATTGTACTCGGTGAGCTGCATGGCTAACGCCATCGTTTTTTCTTCTAGCTCGGTTTGATCCTTTGCCAAATACTGATATATGCCTTTTTGATGTGCCCATTCAGCCGACTTCCAAACAGCCGGCTCGAGTGCCATTTCGCTGAATGCAGCCTTACCGGCTTTGCGCTCTATAGCTGGTCCTACCACAAAGGGACCTATACCAACCGCTAATTCTGATAGTTTAATGTGTGAATGTATAGTTCCAAAGGTGTAATCGCACGAACAAGCCAAGCCAATCCCACCGCCCACAGCCTTTCCATGGATACGCCCAATGACAATTTGTGGGGCCTTGCGCATGGCGTTGATCACATTTGCAAAACCAGAAAAGAAAGCTTTTCCTTGTTCTAAATTCTCTATTTGAATAAGTTCATCAAAACTTGCTCCTCCACAGAAGGCCTTGTCGCCACCGCTGCGCAATACAATGACCGATACATCAGCCATGCCAGAAAGCTTTTTAAAAGCATCGGCCACCTCTTTGAGCATGTTTGACGGGAGCGAATTTCCTGCCTGATGAAAAAACTCTACCTCGGCTATCCGCTCTTTAATCGTAGTTCGAACATAAGATTGCATGAGAGTTATTTTCCCTTGTTGGTTTTTTTAATAAAATCTTCAAGAGCCATAGCCATACTGGGGTGCTCTGGTGTAGGAGCAGGGATATCAAGGCGCAAACCTCTGTCTAGAATGGCTTTTTGTGTGGTGCTACCAAAGCCGGCTATTTTTTTGTCGTTTTGCACAAAATCGGGGAAGTTGTCAAAAAGCGACTGAATTCCCTGTGGTGAAAAGAACACAAGTACATCATAGGTTACGTCTCTGAGGTCTGATAGGTCGGCTGAGACTGTTTTGTAGAGTATTGCCCTCTTGTAGTTAATTTTAGCTCCATCGAGAATTGTAGGAATTTCAGGTTTCAAAATATCTGATGAAGGCAACAAAAACTTATCGTCTTTGTGCTTTTTCATCATTGGCAGTAAATCGCCGATTGAGTTTTTGCCGAAGTAAATCTTGCGCTTGCGATATACGACGTATTTCTGCAAGTAGAGTGCAATACTCTCAGTTAAGCAAAAATATTTTAGATCGTCAGGTATGGAATATCTGCACTCTTCAGCAATTCTGAAAAAGTGATCTACTGCATTTTTGCTAGTGAAGATTACCGAAGGATATTCAGCAAGGTTTACTTTAGACTTTCTAAACTCGGTTATATCTACGCCCTTCACCTCAATGAAAGGTCTAAAATCGACCTTAAGTTTATATTTTTCAGCTAAATCTTTAAAAGGTGAAGGTTCATTGCCGGGATCCGGCTGTGAAATGAGTATGCTCTTAATTTTCAAAGCCCTATGAAATTTTATACCTTCTTTACAACTTACCGCTCATCCAACCTGTAATCCAAAACACAGGAAGAATTTCGGCGCTGCAAAGGTACACCAAAATAAACAACGGTGACAAGCTTTCAAATTTGTACATGTACCAGGCTATTTTCCCAAGATTGTAGAGGTAAAGCGCTAAACCAACAAATAGCGTAATCCACAAAAAAACAAGGGATTGTTTTAATGTATAAAAGCTTATAAATAAAAAGGGTATTCCCAAAATCCCAATAAAAGAATTTCCTAGATCAAAATTTCTGTTTAAAAATTCAGAATCAGACCCCTGAATAAAAAAAGAAAGAACAAATTGTTGGATAAAACTTTTTGTGAGTAAAAAAACGCTTAAACCCAGCAATAATTTAAAAAAAACCAAATGGTTAAGGACTAATCCACCAGACTTGATTACAAAATTAAAAAAAAGCAAAATGGCTAAAGTCAGCACAAAAATGTAATTAATATACAGCGGAAAATAGTTAAAAAACTTCACATTCTCAAGTTCATCTTCTACCTTTTTTAGGTTAAATGTCCACAGAATTTTTAAATAAAAATGTACATTTTTTGCCCATATGTTCTTTTGTAAAACGAGCAAAAAAATGCATAATACTATCGTGTAAAAAAACCAATCTCCCTGTGCCTTGTTGACGATCTCCACGCCACAAAGGTACTTTCTTTTCGTCTTTATAGCCGGGTAGATTAACTTCACCGGCCAAAACCAACGGGATGAGAAAAATAGAAAACTACGTAATGGGTCAATGGATAGAGGGTGATGGTGTAGAATTCGTGGCCCGCAATGCCGTAACCGGTGAGGTGATCGGAGAGGTGTCTTCAGCCGGACTCGACTATGCTGAAATACTCGAATACGGTCGCAGAGTAGGTGGCCCCGCATTGAGGTCAATGACCTTTAGAGAGCGCGGTCAGATGCTGAAAAACCTTGCTCTATATCTTACCGAAAGAAAAGAAATCTTCTACGAGCTAAGCTATGCCACCGGTGCTACCAGAGCAGATTCGTGGATAGACATCGAAGGCGGTATCGGCAATCTGTTTTCATACGCCAGTCTTCGCCGTCAGTTCCCTGACAAGCCATACCATGTAGATGGGCAGACAGTCAATCTCTCTAAAGGTGGCACCTTCATTGGCCATCACATTATGGTGCCACGAAGAGGAGTAGCTGTGCACATCAATGCATTTAACTTTCCGGTGTGGGGAATGCTGGAGAAAATAGCTGTGAATCTCTTAGCTGGTGTGCCGGCTGTAGTGAAGCCCAGTGAATACACCAGCTACCTCACCGAATTAGTAGTGAGGCATATAGTGGAATCATCCATCTTGCCGGAAGGTTCACTGCAGTTGGTCACAGGGCTTGGTCGCGGCATTCTCGATCACGTGCACAATCAGGATGTAGTCACCTTCACCGGGTCGGCAGCGACAGGCAAGAAGCTAAAAGCTCTTCCGAACATCATTGAAGAATCCGTGCCTTTCAATCTCGAAGCTGATTCGCTGAATGCATCTGTTTTAGGCATGACTGTACAACCTGAGGATCCTGAATTTGACATTTTCATCAAGGAGATTCACAGGGAAATAACTGTAAAAGCCGGTCAAAAATGTACGGCCGTGCGCCGGATCATCGTGCCGGAACACTTGGTTGAGGCCGTAGAACGTGCCCTGGCCGAAAGACTCCGCAATACGCGCATCGGCAATCCCAGAGCAGAAGGTGTGCGAATGGGAGCCCTGGCTGCACACATTCAAGTCGATCGCCTAAAGAAAAACCTCGAAATCCTCGCCCGCGAGCAAGAAGTGGTCTTCGACGGCTCAAAAGAACTCGAACTCGTGGAAGCCGACCCCAGCCGTGGTGCCTTTGTGCAACCGATTATTTTCCGCAATTCAAATCCCTTCAAAAATACCTCTGTACACGAGGTAGAACCCTTCGGACCGGTATCGACCATCATGCCGTATAAAACGCTGGAAGAAGCTGTAGCCCTGGTGGGATTGGGAAAGGGATCGCTGGTGACCTCCATTATCACAAACGATGACCGGGAAGCAACCCGGTTTACACTGGAGGCAGCTCATCTGAATGGTCGGATTCTGGTGCTGAATCGCAGATGCGCTAAGGAAAGCACCGGACACGGCTCACCCATGCCCATGCTCACACACGGCGGTCCGGGGCGCGCCGGCGGTGGCGAAGAGATGGGCGGTGTGCGAGGTGTGATGCACTATCTGCAGCGCACAGCTATACAAGGCCACCCCGATACCATCACCGAAATTACCCAAATCTACCAGCCCGGTGCCAGCCGTCCTGAAGCTGAGCCGCACCTCTTCCGTCAGTACTTCGAAGACCTCAAAGTAGGAGATACTGTTTATACTCACAAGCATACTGTGACGGAGGCGGATATCGTAAACTTTGCCAACGTGAGTGGCGATAATTTCTACGCCCACATGGATGCCACATCGCTGGAGGGTACGCTCTTCGAACGAAGGGTGGCTCACGGCTACTTCATTCTCTCAAAAGCCGCCGGCCTCTTTGTCGATCCCAAAAAAGGCCCTGTGCTGCTGAACTACGGCATCGAAGAGTGCCGATTCACCAAGCCGGTTTATCCAGGTACCACCATCGGCGTAAAACTCACCGTGAAGGAAAAAATCAGCCAGGAAAAGCGCTCACCTGAAGACATAGCTCGAGGTATTGTGAAGTTTTATGTGGATGTGTATGACGAAACGGGCGAATCGGTAGCTGTAGCCACAATACTTACCATGGTAAAAAAGAGGAATCAGAACTGAATTCTGTGCGGGGAAATATTGCACTGATAAGGTTAAGATAAGCGAGGATTTCAGGACCATCAATCGTGTTATGCAATTCCCGCGTAAGGGATAGGAGCGGATATGAGCTGCAGCGGATGGGGATGTGGCACACAGGGCGAGGAGGCGACTGTAGAAGCCACCGCAGCCCGATGCGCCACCCACATACCGCAAGGCGAATATGAGCGGATAGCCCGACCCCTGACGAAGGCGCCTATGGCGCCTTCGTCAGGGGGTACGCCCAAATAAAACAAAAAATGCAAAATCAAAAAATTCAAAATTCAATAATGGGACATCTCCTTATACGCCATATGCAGTAAAACAGGTTGACGAGCGCCAATGCAAATTCGTGGCATGATAAAATTCATCGTATTCATCCTCCTAATTTTTGGATCAGTAGCAGGCCATGGTCAGCGATTTACCTTCGAATACATCGATGTAGGTCAGTCGGGTGGTATACTTCGAGGTAAAAAGGCCAATGCGCAGCAGGTGGCTATTACGGCTTCTGAAATTATCTACACGAATGAAAAGGGCAAGGAAACCCGATTTATGATTCATCGCCGGGACGAATTGTCATCAGGACATTCAGGTTTTATGGTTTCATGTGCGTGTACAGGCTCATTTTCTGAAATCAGGGAAGCCCACTTACTCTCGCTTGGCCGAAATAAAACACTTTTTATCTTTTTTAAGGAAAACGGTGATTTTATAGCCTTCGGCAATCACAAGTTTTACTACAATCCGCAAGCGGGCGAAGAATGAGCTGTGTCTGACCATCAATTTCTCCGGGCATTCAGCCAGCTGTATTCTCCTGATAATCTGGGTAATCGGGCCGGAGGTGTAGTGAGGCCTGTCGTATCGGTGAGTGCTGACATGAAGGCCACGAGAGCTTTCTTTTCTTTTTCGGTGAGCTTAAGAGGGTCAGGTGGTAGAGTTTGATTGGGCAGTTGGATGCCGATGCCGTGACCTCCGCCGAGATCATAGAAGCGAATCACCTCGTCAAGTGTCTGATATACACCGTTGTGCATGTAGGGGGCGGTCAGTGCGGCATTGCGGACGGTCATGGTTTTGAAGGCAAATTTGTGCGGCTCGGCATGAGCGAGGGTGTAGCGGCCTTCGTCGGGATCAACTGTTGCTTTTTGCCAAACAGCTTCGGACGGCACTCCGAGCACTTCAAACTCCGTCTCGCGAAAGAAGGGAGGCACAGAGCCATTAAATACAGGAGCAAAGTGGCAGGTAGCGCACTTAGCCTTACCCATAAAGACGTTAAAACCTTGAATTACATCTGCTGACACTTGTCCTCGGTCGGTCATATACAGGTCGAAGGGACTGTTAAGGCTTTTGAGGCTCATCATGTAGGCCTCCAACGCTGCAATGACCATGGGAAAGTCGATTACTTCACTGCCTAATGCTTTTTTGAACATCTGGCGGTATTCTTCGCTGCTGTTGAGCTGGCGAGTGAGTTCGAGAGCGTCCTTATTCATTTCATGGCGATTCAGCGTGACTTCGGTAAACTGCTGGCTGAGTGAGGTCAGGTGGCCGTCCCATTGAAAGGCGTTTTGATAGACGACGTTGAGCAGGGTAGGTGTGTTGCGTTTCAGAGGTTTTCCGTCGAGAGACATTGGAGTCTTTAGACCATCCGTAAAACCCTTGCCCGGCTGATGGCAGCTGGCACAGGAGCGGCTGTGATCGTCGCTGAGCACAGGGTCGTAAAAGAGGGTTTTTCCCAGAGCTACGAGGTCAGCATTGGGCTTTTTATTGGTTTTCTGGGGGAAAAATTCGTTGACCTTCAGGAAGTCATCGTAAAAAAGACCTTTGCTGAACGGGTTGACCACCGAGAGGCCAACGATGCGCTCTTCGGGAAAATCCGTTCCCAAGCTCTCTTGCATCCATGTTACTCCTCTGAATATTGGATCCGTACATTCCTTGATGAAGCGAGCCCGGTCGAGTGCATCAAAATTTTTTACTGAGTTAAGAATGATATCCCCGTTATTTACGGCATTTCGTACCATTACGTAACCTTCCCGATCGTCGTAGAGCAGGGTGTTGAAAAGCTCTGTCACTTCCCAGATGCCCCTGAGAGTATGTCTGGCTTCTTCTATGGCGTCGAGCGATACAGGGCAGTCGAAACCCGTAATTCCCAAGGTGGCTAACCTGACGGCAGCCATTCTAAGGCTGTGGAACACCAGCCAGTCGTAAAGGGTCTGAGATTGAATATACTGATGTGATTCTTTCAGATAAAACCGGAGTTTTTGAATCTTTTTCAAGATAAAGTCTTTGTTTTCGAGTACTTCGTCGCCGTACAGTTCTTCTTCAATCACCTGAAAGCCTTCAGGCTCGCTCACGGCGGCCATGGTTTTTTCGTATTCGACTTTCGGGAGATTGGGGCCGTTGATCCATTTAGCGTTGTAAGAATCGACTGTGGCGGAGATTACTTCCAGTTTTTTGTAGGTGTATCTTGATTTTTTGAATTGACGTATCAGAGCGGGGATTGCTTTGTTGTTTTTCATGCGAGCCACACCGGCTTCCAGGTCGGCAAGCTGACGATCGAGCAGAGTGAAGTGGTCATCGAGCCATTCTTTCAGAGGCTTGTCCACATTGGCATCCCAGGAATTAGTGGTGGTTGTGAAGGAATATAATACGATTATTAAAGATGCTATCACAAAGGAAAGTTGAATTTTTCTTTTCATAGATCATCTATCATTTTTTATATGAAAAAACAGGCCTTCGGCAAACCAAAGGCCTGTTTGATTGATGTTTATACAAATTACTGAATGAGTTGAATTTTGTGTACAGAGCCATCCTTCAGGCGGAGGAAATACATACCTGGTTTCAGACCATAGAGGTTGATGTGTGACATGTTTTCACGTACCATAATTACACGACCTGTGGCATCGAGTAGTTCGAAATCAACGATTTTATTGAAGTGAACGGCATTGAAGGTCGGATTGGGATGCATGCGGAAGGGTGCATCTGCACTTTCGATTTCCGGTATGTTGATGGTACCTTGATTTTTAAATCCTGTCACAGCGATGGTAGTAGCTCTCTGGAATGGATACACATTGCCCATAGAAGAAGTAGCCTGATCGTTGGCCAGCGAACCGCCTGTACCATCCGGGTGCTGGTTGTTGATAAAGAGCGTTGATCCATCAGGTGTGAAAACACCACCAGTAAATTCAGCATCACGGGTACCGGTCATCAGAAAGAGGAGGTTAGCCGGTGTAGGATTGGGGATATCGAGGTCAAGCAGGAAGGCCTTTGGAATTTCATAGGGGAATGAACCGAAGAAGTTGGGCACGATACGGCCAAGGCTTGTACCGATGTTGTCTTCCTGGAGGAGCAGATAACGCTTGTTGCCAAATTGTACGAATTCAATACCGTCCACAGAGTTGAATACAAAGCGGCTCTCTGCAGGTTTACCAGGTACCTCAGGGCCTCCAAGTAGATATGGCTTCACTGAGGGTTCATTGGTAAGGGCATCTTCGAGTACGAGTACTGCACCGAAAGGATGACGGCACACAGAGTCTGTGAAAGAAAAGAAATTGTTGTCAATCCAATGGCGAGGAATAGTAACACCGGCTCTGATGGAAGGACCCATAGGCTGGTTGTCGCGGCCGGTTTCGGCGAGATAGACCTTTCCGGTAGTAGGATCTACTTCCGTCCACTCAATGCGCTGGAAGGCCGTAGCACCCAGGCGTGTAGCGATGGCAGGTGCATTGATCAATGAGTCGATGTGGCGGGGAATTTGAATCCATTGACCTTTGTATGAGCCGGGATTTTGTTTGAAAACATAGAGGTTACCTTTTGTGTAATCTCCGGTAGAGTCAGCCACATATTTCCAGATGAAGGCACCGTGAGGAAGGTTAGAGGCCGGTACAAAGTCGTTACCATGAATCAGTGTGCGATTGTCAGGCATAGCAATCGTACCTTCAAACGACATGCGTCCGGCGTGGTAGAGTTTGCGAACAGCCTTCTTAGTGTTAGGATCGATCATGGTAAGCCAGCCGAAGTTTTGCCAAGCCTTAATCTTTTGACCTCCGAACTCTGGTACGTTAGTAGGAATAGTGTAGTTTCCTTGTCCATCATAACCATTAGTAGTAGCAGCCGTATCGTGCCAGTTTCGGATTTGGAAGTTTGAAGTGTAGTTGGCAAAAATCTCTTCACCAGTCAGTACCATGCCGTTTGGCAACAGGGCACCACCGCAGTTGGTCGTTGTCCATCCCACTGTAGAGAAGTCCACAGCCCAACATGTGTCGCCACCGGCAGTACGGGTTTGGTCAATGATCCAACCTTGCTGTGGATCCTTGATCACGGGTACCACCGACATAGCACCACCCCATCCGAGTTGTGGACGCTCATTTAAAATGGTACGTCTCTCGTGATTGATGACCAGCGTGCCTTTTGTGTTGGGATTTTGGGCATCAGGAATGTAGGCCATAAAATCGTGCTCACGTGGTGCAGGTACTGTAGCAGTGACTCCGTCAGCGCGGTTTACACGTACGAAATTTGACCCTTCGCGGAATACTACCTTCATCTGAAGAGATGAACCAACGCGTACCTGCACTGAACCAGCAGTATCCACATTGTTGAGGGGCGTAAAAGGTTGATAGCCTTGGGCTTTCATTTGAAAAAATGAAGCCATGATGCATGCACTAAGTACAACTTTTTTCATTTGGGTTTGAGGTTTTTATGCAATGCAAACCACCCCCACATCTGTTATGTAATTATGTAGGCTAATTGAAGTATTTGCGAAATAATTGTTACGAAGTTTAAGCTATTTTGAACTATGTTTTCAAATTTTACTACTTAAAATATCAAACGATCGGAGTATTTGATTTCATACCGGCCGTCATCTGTCTTAAACAGACATTTTTTAAAGTTCATTCCCAGAAGTGTTACTTCTTTGGTATCATTTACATCGACGCGATTTAGCACGCGCTTATTTTCAATTTTTACATATTCTGTCAGTGATACCATCTTGTAAGTATCGAATACATTCATTCCATATAAGAGCGTTGTTATTCGTACATTTTTATCGGAAGTGATGTTAGCAGCATTAGAACTTACCCTTCGTCCAATGACTCTTTTAATTGTGTAGCCGTATTCATCTGAATTTATAAATTTATTTAAAGATAAATCTTCTTGTTCACTTTGACTAAAGCCGTGGATTTTCTCAAATATTTTTTTGTTGGTATGATTGACAATGTAAAAACGCTGAAGAGGTAAGAAACCTCTATCAAAAACGGCGAATGCTATCTACTGAAAACTGGTTTACAAGAGATGGATAGTGATAAATATCGGCCGAAATCGTCACTTCCTTGCGAAGCCAGAATAAAAACCAGGTGTAACGAACATCCTGAGAGATGTTTTCGATCACATCGCCAGACTCGAGAAGCAGCGAATTATGCAATTCCTTCTTGGCCGGAGTAGTGAAGAAAAGTGTATTTCTTTCAGCAATTCCGAAGTAATAATTGATTTTGTTGTAGGTTAAAAATGATGATTTGTATTCCCGCTTTTCAGCAAATGCAGGTCTTTGATCAAGCACAAGTCCACGGTGATAACTACAAGAAGCCGAAAGAAGAAATAAAAATAAATACAGATTTTTCGCTATTTATTAAATTGAATTATACTGTCAAAAATAGCTAACAGTAAGCCCACTTAGAATTAAATTAACATTAAGAAACTTCTGTACTTTTTCAGAAAATTCCCTGGAGGCCTACAAATGTGACCAGGACTGTGGAATTTCGCTTTGTCTGACTTAGTGCTTTTTACTTAATTTCAATGAAAAATAAAAACTCATCAGCATCAGCCCAAAACTGGCCACGTATGGCATGGTGTAATGCACATCGTAAAGTGAACCACCGATGACCGGCCCGATCAGCCGTGCCAATGAACCCGAAGATTGCAGAATGCCAAGGTAAAAGCCCTGCTGCAGTGCACTCACTTCGGTGCTGAGCAGAGAGCTGAGCATAGGATTGATAAATGCATTTCCGAATCCTATAAGTGCGAGAGCTAGTAGTTCGAGCGGCACGAACCATTCGACGGGTATATACGGCATAGCCAAAAGACCGACAGCCATAAGCAGGTTACCAGTGGCAAGGAGAGACTTTTCACTGAAACGCGCAGTAAACTTGCCCAGGAGCGATCCCTGAATCACCACAGCTAAAGCTCCAATAAAGGCAAAAGTGTAGCCAACTTCAGCATCCGATAGCCTAAACTTCTCATGCCAGAGGATGGCCGCGGTAATCTGCATCATTGAAAAAGCTGTAATAAAAATAATGTTAATGATGAAAAACTGGTTGACCGCCGACTGCCGAAGCACTTTCACCATATTGCCAAATGGGTTCTGCCAAAGTGAAGAGGTGCTGTTTTTTGTAAGTAAACTTTCGGGCAGAATGAAATACGCCAGAAGAAAATTTGCGACTGAAAATATCGCTGCCGTGTAACCAACCCATTCGATGCCGAAGGAGTCTTTGAGCCATCCGCCCAAAGGCGGCCCGACAATAAATCCAAGACCAAAAGCAGCGCCGATCAGTCCAAAATTCTTAGCTTTTTTATCCGGAGTAGATACATCGCTGATAAAGGCCTGAGCAGCCGAGAGATTAGCTGCACCCAGCCCTGACAACAGTCTTGAAATCAATAAAACAGCGATTGAACCTGCATTGGCAAAGACAATGTATGCAACTACCATGATTACGATGCTAATCAGTATGACCGGCCGACGCCCGATTCGGTCGCTGAGCGAACCCCAGAAACCCGAAAACATAAATTGCATAAAGGAGTAGCTACTGGCAACTACACCAATCACTAACCCATTGGCCCCCAATTCTTTCGCGAAAATCGGCAAAATCGGGATGATAAGCCCGAAACCCATTAAATCGAGAAATACCGTGATAAACAATACAGTTAGAGCCCCTTTGGGATTGGCTCTGGAATCAACTCTGGGCATGTACCGTCTCTTTGGGGTCTTCTATTAAGAGATTCATCAGCTTCCGGTCGAGTATAAACCGACTGTTCTGCCGGGCAAAGTACGTATTCGGAAAGATTTGTCTTGCCTCGTTCACCAGCTGTGAAGAATCTTTATACCGAACAGATAAATGGCCAATAAGCAGGTATTTCGCACCAATCTGAAGAGCCGCTTTTGCTGCCTCCACAGCCGTGGAATGTCCGGTAAGTGGAGCAATCGCTGACTCCGATGAGCTGTAGGTAGCTTCGTGATAGAGTATATCTGCACTCCCTGCAAGCTCCGATAGGTTTTCCAAATATATGGTATCGGTACAATAGGCATATCGCAAAGCTCTTGGCAGGGGCAAGGTCAATTCTTCATTAGGTATCGTATGACCCTCATCGGAAGACCAGTCAAATCCTTTTTTGATGTTGGGGATATCACAAGCAGGAATCCGATATTCTTTGATTTTTATAGGATTTACATTTTTTAACGGAAACACCTCTTCAAACACAAACCCTTGGCAGTCAATCGTGTGCTTAAGTGGAAAGGTGTAAACATTTGCAAAGGCAGTGGAATGAAGCAGATATTTTTCCCCCATTTTAACCGGAATCCTGTGCAGCAGATAAGAAAAAGGCTGCTCACTGTGGCGATAGAAAAAGAAATCGACCAGCTCGACAATCTGCGGTGGGGCAAACAAAAAGAGCTCCTTCTGGCGCTTCATCAGGTCGAGACTGCTCAGAAGCCCTAACAAACCAAAACAATGATCGCCATGAGCATGGGAAATGAAGATGGCATCAAGCCTGGCAAATGAAAGTTTGTTTTTCCGGATTTGCATCTGAGTACCTTCCCCACAATCGATCAGAAAGCGTTTGTTGCCAATTTCCAACCATTGAGCCGTGGGGAAGAGATTTGACGTAGGAGTAGCACTCGAACTGCCGAGGATAATGATTTTGAGCGACATTAAGTGTTATTTCTTATCCATAAACATTCTTCGGAGCTTGAAGCTGCGATAACATTCCATCATTGAAACGATGAGGTCGTAATCGCTGGAGGAATAAATTTTTTCTTCGCTCATCTGACAGTAAAAGATGAGCATACGCAGCCCCTCTTGGTCTAATCCGGTGAGTTCGAGCAGGATTTCTCGATTTTTTTTAATGTCAAGGCGATCGATAAATTCATCTCGTTCCGCGAGACGATCGAGCTCTTCGAGTTGGCGATGGCGGGAACTGAACATTTGGTATAAATAATCAATCGGACTGGCCAGAGTAGCCCGGCTACGGCCCGGTGTGCGAATGTCTTTATCAGCAGGAAGCAGCGGTTGTTTTATTTCCATAGCCCTCGGATTATTGGTGGTAAGGCGATAGCCGGTCACATCTACCTGAGCAAGTTCAGTAGCTTTTTCAGTGAGCATTACTTTTACAATTTCAGCCCGATAGGTGTCGTCAATACAGAGGTAATGGTTTTTATAGCCCAGTCCCGTAATCCTGAGCGTGTCTCCCACTTGTGCATTTATCTGAAAATAACCATTAGATAGCGAAATGGTTCCTTTGCCGGAACGGGTGTTTAGAATGTGCAAGTTCTCAAGAGGCAGCGGTGTGCGGCTATCGTTGTAAATAAATCCGCGCACAGCAAATGTCTGGGCAAAACCCATCACACCAGTAAGAAGTGAAAAAATAAACAGCCACATTAGCCGGCATTTCAGATATTCGCATCTGAAATCGCCTTGAGCTCTGTAGTCGATTTTTCGATGGAGTTCCAAGAATTATCAATAATTACCTTTAATACAAACGAAAATTTCAACCATGTCAGACGATAAGAAGGTCATTTTTTCCATGAGTGGCGTCACTAAGACCTACTCATCTACCAACAAAACAGTGCTCAAAGATATTTATCTCAGTTTTTTTTACGGGGCTAAAATCGGTATTCTCGGTCTCAATGGCTCTGGAAAGAGTACTTTACTGAAAATCATAGCTGGCGTAGAGAAGAACTATCAGGGCAATGTGGTATGGTCTCCAGGTTATACGGTAGGCTATCTAGAACAAGAACCGCAGTTAGATCCCAACAAGACAGTTATCGAAGTCGTACGCGAGGGCGTGGCCGAAACCATGGCGCTGCTCGACGAATTCAACCGCATTAACGACCAGTTTGGCCTGCCAGAGGTATATGAAGACCCTGAAAAAATGGAGAAGCTTATGGCCCGCCAAGCCGAGCTACAAGATAAAATCGATGCGCTAAACGCCTGGGAAATTGACACTAAACTCGAACGCGCCATGGATGCCCTTCAGTGTCCGGAGCCTGATAAGCCTATTTCTGTGCTCTCTGGTGGTGAAAAACGCCGAGTAGCTCTCTGCCGTCTTTTACTCAAGCAGCCCGATGTGCTGCTGCTCGACGAGCCCACTAACCACCTCGATGCCGAGAGCGTGTTATGGCTCGAACACCACCTTCAACAATATCCGGGCACAGTTATCGCCGTAACGCACGACCGCTACTTTCTAGACAATGTAGCCGGCTGGATCCTGGAACTCGACCGTGGCGAAGGCATTCCCTGGAAGGGCAACTACTCCAGCTGGCTAGAGCAAAAGACCAAACGCCTTGAGCAGGAAGAAAAACAAGCCTCAAAGCGTCGCAAAACGCTGGAACGCGAGCTCGAATGGGTGCGAATGAACCCCAAAGGCCGCCAAGCTAAGGCAAAGGCTCGTCTAGCCAACTATGAAAAAATGCTGAACGAAGAGCAAAAAGAGAAAGAAGAAAAACTCGAAATCTATATACCGCCGGGGCCACGCTTAGGCACACAGGTGATCGAAGCCCGACACGTATCGAAAGCCTATGGCGATAAAATACTGTATGAAGATTTGAATTTTGCACTTCCGCCGGCAGGAATCGTTGGAATCATCGGGCCAAATGGTGCTGGTAAAACCACCATTTTCCGTATGATCATGGGACAGGAAAAACCCGATTCCGGTGAATTTATTATCGGCGACACAGTTAAGATCGCTTATGTGGACCAGTCGCACGAAAAAATGCACCCAGACAAGACCATTTTTGAAATCATGGCCGACGGCCAGGATGAATTTGACCTCGGAGGTCGACGGGTCAATACACGAGCTTATCTCGGCCGATTTAACTTTTCAGGTCAGGACCAAAATAAAAAGGTCGGCATGCTCTCAGGCGGAGAGCGAAACCGACTGCACCTGGCTATGGCACTAAAAGAAGGCGGCAATGTGCTGCTGCTCGACGAGCCCACCAACGATCTGGATGTCAATACCCTTCGAGCCCTTGAAGAAGCGCTTGAAAACTTTGCCGGTTGTGCCGTTATCATCTCGCACGACCGCTGGTTTCTCGATCGAGTGTGTACACATATCTTGGCTTTTGAGGGCGATGCCAAAGTGTATTACTTCGAAGGTTCCTTCTCAGAATACGAAGAAAACAAGCGCAAGCGACTGGGCGATACTACTCCAAAGCGATTCCGGTACAAAAAGTTGGTAAAAGAAGCATAATCCTGACTGGTAATGCATTTTAAAAAACCGCAACCTACAGATGTCCCGGCTTTTTACCAGGGATACATCGCCTCATTGCCCGACGGACACGTACTCAATCTGATGGAGCTCGGCAAAAAGCGCATGACTGACATGCTGAGCTCTATGGATCCAGAGGACTTTGAAACAACCTACCAAGCAGGAAAGTGGACACTGGCCCAAGTGATCCGACACGTAATTGATGCTGAAACGGTTTTCTTGTATCGTGCCCTTACCATGAGCCGCAGAGATAGCACAGAATTACCTTCCTTCGACGAAAATCACTGGGCTGACAGCACCGCCCTCAATGCTCAACTCTTATCGCCAAATGCCTTACTGAGAGATTACTTATTGATTCGCAACTTGAGCATCAACATCTTTAGCCGGATGACAAAAGAGGAACTCTTCTTCCGTGGCCGTGCCAATAACTTTGATACCTGTGCTAATGATATTGCTTTCATCATCACAGGTCATGAATATCACCACCTTAACATAATCGGCGAACGCTACTTAAAATTCTGAATATCATGGAAATCCGTAAACCCTTTAACCTGAATGCCTGGATTGCAGAAAACAAACATCTGCTCAAACCACCGGTGGCCAACAAAAACCTCTACCCCGAGGGAACGGACTACATCGTGATGGTGGTCGGAGGCCCCAATGCGCGCAAAGACTTCCACTACAACGAAACCGAAGAACTCTTTTACCAGCTTGAGGGAAACATCACCGTTCGCATCCAGCAAGACGGAAAACCGGTCGATATTCACCTGGGCCCCGGCGATATGTTTCTTCTGCCAGCGGGCGTACCACACTCACCCATGCGCACAGAGGGGTCAGTGGGTCTGGTCATTGAGCGCGTCAGAGTAGGTAAAGGCTACCAGGACGGTTTACTGTGGTTTTGCGAAAAATGCAACCACAAACTCCACGAAGTTTATTTTGAACTTCAGGACATTGAAAAAGACTTTCTGCCTCACTTCAGGGAATTTTATGGCTCTGAAGCTCTCCGCACCTGCGATGCCTGTGGTCATACGATGGAGGCTGATCCGAGATTTGTCTGAACATCAATCGTTTTTCTTCAGGAAGAAGGCCTTTGAGATACTTTAATGATTGACAAAGCGGGAGTCGTTAGCTTTTTTTACTTTTCATCCCATTCAAATTTATACGGGCTCTTAGAGGGTTTTGAAGGCTGGACGGTGTCCGTGGATTCTTCTTTTTGTTTATTAAAAAGCTGATTTCGAGAGCGAATGAGTTCGGCTTTAATGGGTGTGATTTTCGGCTGATCAGTAGTGCCCGATATGCGAATCCAGATGCGGGCACCGTTTTCGTCTTCTTCAAAGACCACATCGTTAAGCGAACGGCTGTGTTTTCGCTTCTGGTAGAGCACATCGCTCAAACTCAGGCCAACCTTGTAGTCGATCGCGTTTTCAAAACTATGTGTGCCTTCTAAAATCAAATTCAACGCATTTGAACGGATTTCAAACTGCGGGATTTGAATGAGCTGATTTTCAATCTTAAGTCTGTTGGTGAGTTCGTCAAACCGAATGTCTTTCAACTCATCCACATCGGCAAAGCGGCCGAGAGCTTCCATAGGTTCAAAATCGATCAGCCGGCCATTTTGCACCTTCAGTTCCATTTCTGCCGAAATCCGTCTTACATCAGGGTCGAGGTCAGCTGCGAGAGGAAGGCTAAACTGCACCGTGCCCGAGAGCTTTCCTTGTAAATTTTTATGAGTAAGTGTCTGCTGCTCGAAATTGTTAAATCCGATCATTAGCTGACTTAGGTCTATTCGGCGTAGTTGGGTTTTACCATTTATCGCATAGCCAACTGCCGTGCTATTTAAATTTCCTTCAAACTCCAAAGTGCCCCCGAAAAGATTCATGGTAAGAGGGCGAAATTCCAAGTTTTTATCTGGCTTTAGAACTTTAGCTTTAATATCCGTGCACTTTAACTGTTTTACAGTGTAGGTGCCGATTTCGATTTGCACATCTAATCGCGTGCGATCGAGGGCTGACAAGGGTGAAATGGAAGATGTGGTAGATGATTTCCAAAAATTTTCATCATATGCATCAATATCGAAAACACCTCTGATCTCAACAAAAGCTGTAGAGTCAACCAACCACTCGGCTAAACCTTTTATTTGCAGATCAGCATTTACATTTCGATCGTTTACCGCTAACCTCTGCTGAAAGTTAAATCCTTGTTTGTCGATCGAAAGATTTAACGCCGGTATTGATACGCTGTTGTTTTCTATTTTAAGGTTAAGGTGCTCCGAACGCAACAAACATTCAAATTTTTCGGGAAGAACAATGTTTTTTTTCTTTCCGGGAGTATCGTCCATGCGGTATCTGAACTGCACCTGGGCTGTTACAGCGCCTTGCCCGCTTACAGATTGACCAAAACCCGTCAATTTAGCTAAACCGTCTGGCTCACCCTTAACTGCCAAGTTTCCCTCAATGAGTGCAGATTTTTGTTTTTGAATGGCAAGTGTTCCTGACACTTCAGTGCTTGCGCTGCGACCAGCGAGTTCGCTAATATTAATTTCAAAAACATTATTTTCGTAATGAGCCGATCCTTTTGCTTTTAATTCGTCAATCTGTATATCGCTTTTTGCCCATAAGACTTTTTGAAAACTGCCATTGAAAGTAGAAGCAATTGACCATTTTTCCGCTGATCTTTTTGCATGAATAATTGCTGAAATATTATCTTTTTTTATTCTAAAGTCAGAAAGGTATTTATACAGTATTTTTTGTATTGATGGGTTGGAAAAAATCTTTTGATTTTTACACTCTATAAAAAATTCATCTTTCGAATTTTCTCTTGTGAAAATCAAGTCAAATTTTGACCTGTCAATTTCAGCATTCTCAAGTTTGAGTAAAATGAACTTTTGACCATTTATTATATCACAAGCAGCTGAGTGTGAAATTTTTTCTTCAAACGAAATGTCTGGTGTACGCACATAAATGTTTCGCGCATTCCAATGTCCTTTTATGCGCACGCTGTCTCTATAGCTCGTTGAAAGCTCTGATGAAAAAATTTGCTGCGAGGTAAATATTTTATCTCTGAAATTGCTAAAAGTAACTTGAAGATTGGTAAGATGTAATTTTTCAATATCAATAGGTGAAGAATTAGATGCTGTATCTGCTTTGAAAATGGTGAAATTATTTCTTCCATCTTCAAAAAATTTAATATGCGTGTAACCATTTTCGAGGCCGATTTCATTGATGTAATATCGACCATACACCACATCGAGCAATGAAAATTTTATGTACAAATTATCGACTTTTAATAGCAATTCAGGGTTTTCGACGGTCGATTCGGTACAGCGCACCTGCCTGAAGACCACAGCTAAGCGAGGGAAGTGTTTAAAACTTACATCTACTTTGTAAACTTCGATGGGTACAGCAAGGTGATCATTCAATTGGCGAATAACTTCTTGAATTACCTTGTCTTTTTGGTAATAAAAGTACAAGGACACTACACCTGTAAGCAGTATGAAGGCAATACCAATCCAAAAAACAGCTTTGAAAGCTTTTTTAATCCAATTCATTTCGCACAAAAGAAATGAATTGCGAAGGATTATAGCATTTTTAGATAAGCTATTTCTTTATCGGTCAAAAACCTGTAATGCCCTCTTGGTAAGTTTTTTTTGGTGAGGCCAGCAAACATGGTGCGATCAAGCGCTACGACTTGATAGCCAAGATGTTCGAAGATTCGGCGAACGATGCGATTGCGACCAATGTGCAACTTGATACCCACTTGATTGCGATCCTTGCCTTCGACGTATTCGATTTCATCCACGGGTGCTGGGCCATCGTCGAGCACCACGCCACGGCGAATTTTTTCCATATCGCCGGTTGAAACATTTTTGTCAAGTACTACGTGATAAAGCTTAGGTGCTCCGTGCGAAGGGTGTGTAAGTTTTTTGGCCAATTCGCCGTCATTCGTCAGTAATAGCAAGCCGGTAGTTTGGCGGTCGAGTCTGCCTACGGGGTAGATGCGCTCTTTACAAGCCCCAGCTACGAGTTCCATTACGTTTTTGCGTGCTTTTTCGTCTTTGGTCGTCGTGATATAACCCTTAGGTTTATTTAGCAAGATGTACACTTTTTTTTCGCCCTTTATGGTGCTTCCGCCATATTTCACCACATCTTTCTCAGGGTCAACGCGGACGCCCATTTCGGTTACTATTTTGCCATTGACCTCTACTAATCCCTGACGGATGAGTTCATCGGCTTCACGGCGTGAACAGATACCTGCGTTAGCAAGAAACTTATTGAGTCTTAGGCGATTATCTTTTGGCTCTGTAGTGTGCTGTTGTATTTCCTGCGGATTTTTATAGAATCTTTTGAACCCGCCCTTGAAGTTCGATGAGTGCTCGAAATTCTTTCCCCGACTTTTAAAATCTGAAGTGAATTCCTTTTTGCGGTAGTCTTGTTTCTTCTCCTGATAAGAACCTTTTCTTTGTAAGTTCGACATGGAGGAGGATTTTTTGTTGTTGTCTCTGTTGTTGGGTTTACCCTCCCGGGCCAAAGGCTTTCCAGAGCGTTCGCCTTTGTTTTTATCCCATGTATTCATAGTTAGTGATAATGAGCTGCAAAGGTAGAGAATTAAAAAGGCAATGAATGTAAGTAAAGTTTAATTCTAACGAAAATCATGAATGCTTTTCAGCATCCACACTCTTTTTGCACCATTAATGCGATGGAAAATTGAGAAGAGTTAAAAACTTCATTAGCAAGCGTGTAGATGCGAATTCCATAGTATGGCCAATGGCGCGGGTAGCCTCTACTGCCTTATTTCAGTACCGATACTTACGCTTTCAAAAATTTGGTAACCCACTAAACAACTTTCGTGAACTCTACATTGAGCCGGTAAGCTATTGCAATCTACGCTGTCGATTCTGTGCACTTGACCATTCGAAACCAAAGCGTCGCTTTGATCTTGTTGTATTTGAAGAGCTTTTAAATGAAATTTTAACAGATCGAAGGCTTACCGCACTGCAATGGATTCACTTACACAACGGAGGAGAGAGCACTTTGCATCCGCAATTAGATGAAATACTATATTTAATCGACGAGGCTAAGAAGAAAGCGGCAGAACTTAATAAACCTTTTCCTAAGGTAAGTCTGCTGTCTAACGGCACAGTGTACAGGCCCAAGCTGGCCGATGCACTTAAAAATACCCGGGCCTTGGACTTATTGCGCTTTAGCATGGATGGTGGTTCACCTGAGATGTATGAGTACATTCGAAATAGATCTCATTGGAAGACCTTTCGCGAAACGGTGCTTTCGTATATGCTGGCTGCGCGTTTGTCACAGCGGCCACCACAAGTAGAGTTTATTACTTTACTTGCCAATAACCAACTTCCTAAAACAGTTCATCATAACAAAGAATTCGCAGAGCTGCTGCAACTGGCTGATGACTATGAGGTGCGTTTTGCCCACGACTGGGGTGGCCAGCTCGGGCAAGAATTCGCTTCATTGCCCAATCCGCTGCCCCTGCACAAGCGCGGCTGTAGATTGCTACTTCACAGCTTAGTGCTTCTGGCAGATGGACATGCCACAGTGTGTTGTACCGACTTGAATGGCAAAGGAATCATTGGAAAATTTCCTGATGTATCACTGGCGGGACTATATCTAAGTGTCAAACGCATGTGGATGCTCGATAAAATTGCTAAAGGTCGAAATGCCGAAGTACCTCTTTGTGCTAAATGTGAAGGATTTTAAACCATTCAAAAATCAGAAAGGGCACCCGAAAAGGCGCCCTTTCCTCTTATTGCAGATTACCTCAAATAACCCAACCTGAACTTAAAACGATATGCCGACTTTAAAACCGTTGAAATTGATTGTCGTTCCCCGATTTATAAAAAAGCCGCCGTGCAGAAACCTCCATCGCGCTTGTACGCCAAGGCTTGTGAATCTAGAAGTACCAATTTCATCGAATGTGTAACCATTTAAATTAATAGTATACTCTGGAGCTATTACAAAATTTTCATTGAAAGCGAGATTGTAACGAAGGCCAACCGGAAAGCTAATAAATCCTTGATGTGATTTATCTTCTGAAAGTGGTGCAACGTCGGCAAGATTAAAATAGTCTAATCTGTAGCCAGCCATAGCCTGTAGCGGTAGCCGAACAATTTTACCAATATTTATTTTAAACAACTGCGAAAGATTGGCTCCCCAGTCTACATTGCCACCGCCTAAATAATACGTCAGATGTGTTTCAAGGAAAGAACCAGCTGACAAGTTGAGCTGTACTCCTGTAAAATTACCTATTTGAAGTAAACTATTTGGCATTATTTCCATGTTCATGTATGACAAATTAAGTGTCTTGTATATGTAATGTCCGTCAGGGATTATATCTCCTCTCGACCTTCTTGAGCTTTTATCAGATGTGCCACCTTGCACATTTCCCCCTGATCCATTTCCATCAATGATGACGACATCTCCACCTCTTCTGCGCTTTTTCTTTTTTCGAGGTTTTGCATCAGTGATGATGATGGTGTCGTCGGTATCTATTGGTTTGACTTTGCGTTCTTTTTGCTTGCGTTCGCGCACCTTTTTCTCTTTCGGGACTTTTGTGGTTTTTGTTTTCACTTTAGAAGTTTCGTTGGCACATGGGCTGCCTTTCGGTAAACCAGCAAGGTTGGCAGCAGCTTTCAGCGTCGAATAATAATCTGTGATTTCAAAGGTGGCTAAAGGAGTCTGTTCTGCAGGCTTTTCTTCTATCAGATCGTCTGTGCCCGAGAGTGCTGCTCTGCGATCGATGATGGTTACTTCCACCCTGCGGTTTTTGCGTCGACCCTCTTCGGTGCGGTTATCAGCTACCGGACGAGTTTCCCCATATCCGACAGCTTTGATCCGTTGTGGATTGATGCCCTTATTTACCAGATAGTCTTTTACGGCATTTACGCGTTCCTGAGAAAGGCGAAGGTTTTTTTCGTCGCTGCCAATGGAGTCGGTATGCCCTCCCAGCTCAATGTAAATGTCGTTTTTGGCCAGGATTTCGTACAAGGCATCGAGCGAGGTGCGCGATTGAGGTGTAAGGGTAGCTTTGCCGAGGTCGAAGTAGATGTCCTTCAGTTCAAAGCTTGCACCTACGGTGCTGCGCTGCACCTTGTAATTGCGTACGATATCGGGGATTACCACATCTTCGAGCAGCCAGCGGTCGCGGGAGTTTTCTACTTCAGCGGCCATAGCGCGCAGGTGCAATTCGCTTTGTGCAAGGGCTTTGAGCAGGGCTTCGTATTCTTCTTTTATGCGGTCACTTTCTGAAGCCATACGGGTATCGATTTCTTTCAGGCGCTCTTCGAGCAAAGCCCTTTGACGGCGAATGGCTTCAAGTTCATCACGAAGACGTTTTTTGAAGCTGTCGCGCGGGATAAGTCTGCGAATGTCTGATAAGTCAAGAGTGTCGGATAGGTAGAGAAATCCGCGGGTATTGATTTCTGCCAGATACTTTCTACCCAGAGTAAGTTGTGTAAAATACGCTCCACTGGCAGCATTGGTTGCTACGCGGGCTACTTCCCGACCGGTGCTTAGATCTGTGTACTTGATGTTCAGTAGAGCAGCTGAATCCCTTTCATGAAGCACAGCGCCCGTGATGTTTACGGTTTTTTCCGGTCTGAGCAGAATAGGTATGATCGTTCGGTAAATGTCGGTGTTTGTTTTTTTTGTGCTACTTCTTCGGAAGAAATAAGCCAGATTGCCTTCGGTAGTGATAGAGAAGTCGTATTCATCTAAAATTGTGTTGATGTAGGGACCCATATTGACGGGTGAGCTCCACTGAGTATAGCTGTCGTCGAGTCTCCGGGCCATGAAGATGTCATATCCGCCAAAACCACGGTGTCCGTTGGATGTGAAATAAAGTGTTTTGCCATCGGCACTGAGTTTGGGATACATTTCGTTGCCGGCAGTGTTGATGGTACTACCCAGATTTACAGGTACGCTCCAGCCAGCGGGAGTGAGTCGGCTCATATAAATATCCATCTTACCGGACCCGCCAGGGCGGTTGCTTACAAAAAGGATAGTCTGCCCGTCAGCTGCCATACAAGCCTGACCTTCGTAGGCTTTAGTATTGATAGCGGCCCCCAAATTGCACGGCTGGCTCCAGTCTCGGCCTTCGGCATTGCGCACGGAATAGTAAATGTCATCCTTGCCAAAACGGCCAGCGTGTTTGCCGCCCAGCAAGGCGACCTGAGCATCAGGCGATAAGCTCCACAGCACTTCGTCTTTTTGTGTGCTGAGAGCCTCTATCAGCTTCGGAGTGCTCCAGGTGCCATCTTCACGGCGGTCGCTATACCAGATGTCGTACCCACCGCTGCCCCCTGTGCGTTTGCGAGCCGCGAAATACATTCGCTTGCCATCGCGTGAGATTAGAGGCATTAGCTCAGCAACTGAAGTGTTAATGCTGTCGCCCAGGTTTACGGACTTTACTGGTTCATCGGCCCTTCGCAGCATGCTTAGCCACCAATCTGCCGTTTCCATGTTGGCTTTTGGGTCCTTTTGTTTGTAATTTTCTAAAGCGATAATGGCCTTATCAAAGTCGCGCATCATAAAGTAAGCTTTGGCCATATCAAAATATTTTGATGGCTTGAGCAATACTTCGTTTTCGTAAGCGTAAGCAGCTGAGCGGTAATCGCCCTTTTTCATGAATTTGTCTCCCGACTGGCTGTAAAGGGTGAAGCTAAAGCCAATTGCAAGAGCTAGAAATTGGGTTTTCATCTTTCTTTCAGATTGGGTTTGCTCTGCAAAAGGGCTAACTTTCAATAGATTTTGAACTACATCATTTGTGGTAATTTATAAGTCAATGTATGTAAGATGTGATTTTTGAGGGAGCAAAAGATTTTATTTTTTCTTTTCTCGCAAGGCAACTTTTAAATGCTCTATTCGAGAAGCACTTTGTTCCTCGCGTTCATTATTGCCAGGCGTATAAAATTTTTTTCCGATGAGCTGATCAGGTAAACATTCCTGGTCGGCTATATTGCCCTCATAATTGTGTGAATATTTGTATTCTTTGCCGTAGCCTAAGTCTTTCATCAATTGTGTAGGTGCATTTCTCAGATGAAATGGCACAGGAAGCTGACCCGACTGCGCCACTTCAGCCAGAGCAGCATCTATGGCTGCGTAGGCAGAATTGCTCTTGGGCGACTGCGCCAGATAAATGGTACACATTGACAGCGGAATTCGGGCCTCCGGCATCCCTATTTTTTCAACTGCTTCAAACGTAGAATTGGCCATTACCAAACCAGTAGGATTAGCAAGCCCGATATCTTCAGCAGCAAGGATGATCAACCTACGGGCGATGTACAGAGGGTCTTCACCTGCATCGAGCATTCGGGCCAAGTAATACACTGCTGCATTGGCATCACTGTTTCGCACGCTTTTAATGAAGGCTGATATCAAGTTGTAATGATCTTCACCCGCCTTGTCGTGATAGGGGGTTTTGCGCTGTAAGATTTCAAGGCAGCGCTCCGTTGTTAGCGTTTCGCCGGGCAATGCATTCATCGCCAGAATCTCGATTAAGCTCAGGAGCTTTCTTCCATCGCCGTCGGCCATGCGCACCAGCATCTCCGGATCAGATATTTTCAAACCAAGCGATGCAATTTTTTCGTCTTGCCCAAGTGCCCGGGCGAGCAATTTTTTCATGTGATCAGGCCCAAGTGCATGGAGCACATACACGTGCATGCGAGAGAGCAATGCTTTATTGATTTCAAACGATGGATTTTCTGTTGTAGCTCCAATGAGTACAATATGGCCGCGCTCCACAGCATGGAGCAATCCGTCTTGCTGAGTTTTGTTGAAGCGGTGAATTTCGTCAATGAAAAGGATAGGAGCACCTTTTGATAGTAAACCACTTTCTCGGGTTGCTCGATCCAGAATTTCGCGCACATCGCGAAGGCCGGCTGAAACAGCTGAGATGGAGAAAAAAGTGCGTTGACATGCTCGGGCAAGTATCTCTGCCAATGTCGTCTTGCCTGAACCTGGTGGCCCCCATAAAAGCATCGAAACCGGCTGACCGGTGCGAACCATGTATTCGATGGGCTTTCCTGGTGCAGTAAGATGCTCCTGACCCACAAATTCCTGAAGCGATTTCGGGCGCAGGCGTTCAGCCAATGGAGGGTTGTTCATTATTCTGGAATCGTATGGTCAAAGGTAAGAGTGAACGTAGTGCCCTTACCGAGCTCAGATGTAATGCTGATGCTACCCTTCATTGCATCGACGAGCTCTTTTATTAAAATTCGACCTATACCAGTTCCTTTTTCACCCATAGTTCCTACCGTGGTCGAATCACCATTTTTTTGAAAAAAAGTCCGGACGCGTTCTTCGCTCATGCCTACACCATTGTCGCTTACTGTAATTTGACTTTTGTTATCGGGAAGTTCTTTTACTTTAATAGTTAGGCTGCCGCCTATTGGCGTAAATTTCACTGCATTGACCAGAAGATTTCGGAGTACAACTTCCAAATAAAATTCATCGGCCAGAATAGTCTCGCCAGGTGAACAGTCTACAGTTATGTGTATTTTTTTGCTGGTTGCCTGAGGCTTAATCTGAGTTAAAACCCTCTCAATAAGTGCGTAAATATTAAAAAAAGACTTTCGAGGTCGGAGGTCTGAATTTTTTATTTGTGCAAATACAAGTAAATTCTGAAGGATTGAAAATGTATTGACAGCTGAGTTGTAGATTAAATCGATCGTTGAATTGTCAATATTTTCACCTTTTTCTTTATTAATTTCTAACAGGCCGATAACATTTGAAAGGCTGCCTTTTAAATCATGACCTATTATTGTGAGCAATTTGTTTTGATACTCGTTTTTTGCTTTAAGCTCTGAAGCGGCTTTTTCAAGTGCAGCATTGGCTTTTTTCAGATCGCTTGTCTGCCGATCTACCGCGTCTCTGAGCATCAGATTCTGCTGGCGGATGATGTTTTCTTTTTCTATTGCCTCTTTTAAAAGTTGGTTTTTTAGTTTTTTGCGCTCCTTCAGACCTTCATTGACTCGATCGGCCACCGCCAGAGATAGCAGCACCATATCGAAGCCCGAACCTATCTGTGAAGCATGCACGAAAAGCGGAATGTTGGGCAATACATTCATCCGTGCCATGATCGATACAATCACTCCAATCAGCAAAAACGAAAAGGCTATAACATAGAACACTGCAGGTCTGTAGCCCCTGAGCATCAGCACAATACCAGCCACAAGCATCAAAAAACATCCAATTGATCCGACCAACTGAACAAGAACATTCGCCAGAAGTTTCTCTCCAATAAAGGGCAAGAAAAAAACCGGAACATTTACCCAAAAAATTCCCCAAAGCACCCCGTTCCAGAACCGTGAAAAGGACTCAGGATGCAAAAATTTAATTGAAAACAACATAGTGAAAATACCCAGGCCGTAGATGATTGGCTCATTTTGATTGATGACAGGAAACCTGGGCCATAAATACCAGAACGTGTAACCGTTGAGATGTAGTGTAATAAGAGCCGTAGCTAATACATGCAAAATGTACCAAACGTAGATTCCGTCGCGGATGCTCAAATAAAAGAAAAGGTTGTAAAGCACAATTAGGACTACAAAACCAATGTAAATGCCTTGCAAAATAGCCTCTTTTGTGTTTTCATAGTTAAGTGACTTCCAGGTATATAGTGTAGCAGGGAACTGAACATTGTAAAAACTACGGACTCTAAAAAACATCTGGTATTGCCCTGGCGGAATGATAAATTTGAAATAATTTCCAAGAATTTCACGCTTTTCAAATTCAAAATTTGAGCCGGTAGTAAATTCTTTTACAACTACTCCATTGCGAACAAGGTAAAAACTTATGGTATCTAAAATCGGATATCCGATATGCAAAATGACATCCTCATTTGACTGGTTGTTGATATCAGCGTGAAACCAAACTGGATTTTGGTTAGTACCCAGATGAATATTATCCTTATTCCAGCGCTCAAATCGATCTATGTACAAGGGAAGGCTTTCTATCGTTAATGATTGGCTGCTATCGATGTATACATTCAAATATTTAGATATGGATTTTTCGAATAGACGATCAATTCCAGGCGATATATTTACTACTCTACTAGCAAAGGCCGATGCTATATAGAAAATGGAAAAAAAACATATGTAATAAACGCGCCTTCTATTCATAGCAGCGCTCAAAAAATATGGTATCGCGGTAAAAATAAAAATATATTTGTATTATGCTATGAATTTTTGAACAAAATGAAGGAATTATCTTTTCATCTTTTAGTGCTTCTTGTGTCTTTGAATGTTCAATGTCAAACCCAAAAAACGCAAAAAGTGACTTCAAACAACAATGAAAACTTCGAAATAAAACTGAGCGAGGAGGAGTGGAAAAAACGCCTTACACCCGAAGAATTTTACATTCTACGGCAGAAGGGAACGGAAAGACCCTTTACTGGTAAGTTTTACAAACACTTCGAGCCTGGCATTTATGTGTGTAAAGGTTGTGGAAATGAGCTTTTTTCGTCAGAGAGCAAATTCGACAGTCACTGTGGCTGGCCGAGCTACGACCGTACAATCAGCAGCCGAAGCATCGTAGAAAAGCCCGATTACTCCTATGGCATGATACGCACAGAGGTGCTGTGTGCAAAATGTGGAGGTCATCTCGGACATGTATTCGACGACGGGCCGACCGAAACAGGGCTACGCTATTGCATCAACTCAGTGGCTATTGACTTTAAAAAGAAATAGAAACTCAGCTGAATTGAAATACAATACTACATCACAGGCCCTACTGATTCCAAAATTTACGGCTGGAGAGCATCCTTCAGAACCAGCATTTAAAGAGCGATTCTGGAAGTTACCCCTCCTTATTGCCATAGCCATCGTATTTGTCTTTTGGCTCGACGATTATTTCTATCTCGATCTCTACAGATTCGGGTTGTTGCCCCGAACGTTTGAAGGTTTGATTGGTATTTTCATTACACCCTTCGTACACAGCAGTTTATCGCATCTGCTCAACAATCTTTTGCCTCTGTTTTTGCTATTACTTTCGATCAACTATTTTTATTCATCTATTTCGCGCAAAATCATTCTCTCCGGATACATCATTACTGGAATTCTGGTGTGGATAATCGCTCGCGACCATTACCACATAGGGGCAAGTGGACAAGTGTATGCTTTTGCTTCTTTTGTCTTTTTCAGTGGGTTAATTAAAGGCAAAGTCCATCTGCTGGCCATATCCTTGCTTGTGGCCTTCTTATACGGTGGATTGTTTTGGGGCATTTTTCCTATTCATCCGCACATTTCCTGGGAATCCCATTTAGCAGGTGGTTTTACAGGTTTTATCTTAGCTTTGTATTTTCGCCATCATGAACCCTACTATTCCTCACCTATTGAGGGCTTTTCCAAAAAAAAACCTACTTTCATCAAGCTGTTCCCAGAGGCTCCAGCTGAGTACGAAACCAGCATATCCGACATCAGATTCCGCCATATTACTTACTATTACACCAAACCGCTCAAGTAAATACATCTTTACGGCAGTTGCTTTACTAATTGTAAAACTTCTGGCCGGTCAGGGTGTTCTCTACGTAATGCACCCTCAGAAAGCTCCTCAACTGCGCATCAAACCTGGAATGGAGATTTCTGTCATTCAATATCGCGACAGCACCACAATCAGAGGTTTAGTCGGTCAGATCGATAGCCAGTACATAGATGTGAGTCAGTTTCACATTCCTTTGCGACTGGTCGATGAAATTCACTATCAAAATCAACTTCATCGCCTGTTTGGAGATGCTGTAATGGCTGCCGGGGTATTTGCACTGGTCATTCCACCGATTAACAATACGATAAATAACCTTCCGGCGTGGGATCGCGATTATCTGATAGCTGCTTTTATCGGTATTCCAGCCGGTATAGCCATTAAAAAATTGACCATTAAAAAGTTTAGGAAGAAAAAAGGTTTTTACTGGCAATACTATCACTTAGAGTGAGAGGCATAAAGCAGAGCACATACAGATTTTTCCATTTATTGATTTTTACAGCGGCCATAAGTAGCTGGAGCTGTTCCACCACGCGATATGTGCCTGAAGGACAAGCCCTTTTAAAGAAAAACACCATACTGATCAAGGATAAAGGAATAGAAGCCGCCGAACTGGAACCCATCCTAAAACAACAACCGAATACTCGCTTGCTCCTGCTTCCGCTTTCTTTGTATATATACAATTGGGGTGGTTTTTTCAAAAAAATAGGAGAGGCCCCTGTACTTTACAATGAATCCGAAGCCTATCGCTCAAGCCAACAGATGCAACTTTACCTTTTTAATAAAGGCTATTTTTCAGCTCAAGTCGTTCATGAAAAGAAATTTAAAAACAAGCGACAAAATAAAGTGGAAGTCTACTACCGTGTGACGCTCAACGAACCTTTTACCGTGTACGATTTCTCAATCAACAATGCGTCTGTGGCGATCGACTCCATGTTTGCAAATGTTGTGGGATATCCCACCATTAAGCCTGGCACTTTACTCGATTTCAACTATTTAGACCAGTTGAGGGAAAAAATTGCCAGAGACTTTCGAAACAATGGGTTTTACGACTTTACAAAAGAATTTATCACATTTGATATCGACACCATCACTACACCACCTCGGCAGGCATCGCTCAGGATGAACATTTTGCCCAAGCCGGTAAAAGATGGCGATTCGGTGCGCTATGTATCGCTGTATCCTTACAAAATCCAAAGCGTACAAATACATCTTACACCACGGCGTGCAGAGCTGCGTACTGCACCTATGGAGATCAAACATCGCGGGTACGATTTGTTTATTTATCAAGAAAATATCTTCCATCCAAGGGTTTTTACGGATGCCATTGAATTTCAACCCGGGCAGTACTATTCCGAAAACCGCGTGCGCGAAACCTTTAGACATTTAAACAACCTGAAGCTGTTTACAGGAACAGAAATCAATTTCAGACCTAAAGACCCTTTGAGCGACTTACTTACAGCAGAAGTAAGACTATCGCCCGAAAGCCGACAAGGAATCAGTCTTAGTGCCGAGGGCAGCATATCATCAGGACAGCGCGGTGTAAGTGGCAGTGTAAGCTGGCTCAACAGAAACACTTTTGGCAAAGGCGAAATCTTCTCTCTATCGCTTACCGGACTACTCGAAGTGCAACTGTCTCAAGGACAAACAGGTGGATTTAACACGTTGGAAATCGGTGCAGAGGCTGCCGTTACTTTTCCGAGATTTCTCTTGCCTTTTAACACCGAAGGTCTGCTGCCCAAAAGATTGGAACCTCGCAGTAAACTTTCCACAGGTATCATTCGCCAGCAGCGTTTTCAATTCGACCGCGTGGTGTACCGAGCTGGTCTAAATTACCAATGGAGAGAAACTTCTCAAAAAACACATCAAATCGATCTGTTGGAGCTGAACTACATCCGCCTATTTAAAATAGACCCCGATTTTGCCCAAAGTGCCTTTTTGCTGTTTGGCTTTCGCGACAATTTCATCGCTGCCTCACGATATGCCTACACATACAACAGCCAGAAACCCACCTATCAACCTAAAGCACTGTTTTTTAGAGGATTGATAGAATTGGCTGGGACCGGAATTCTCCCTCTGATCGATGCGCTCTTCGACCTTCCGACAGATGCCAACAACGTGAGCAAACTCTTTGGCGTAGCTTACGCTCAGTACGTAAAGTTTGAAGCTGACATTCGACGGTATTATTACTTCAACAAAAACAACAGCCTGGCTATTCGCCTCTTTGCCGGCTATACGCGCCCATATGGAAATTCGTTTGACACAACTTATGCATTTCAAGCTCCTTTTGAAAAGAGGTACTTCATCGGTGGAGCCAACGATCTGAGGGCATTTCGGGCTTTTTCGATCGGCCCAGGCACCTCGCCTGCTTCTCTACCCATCAATACGGCTCCCATCAAGCTCTTATCGTCCATCGAATACCGCTTTACCGTGTACAAAGCTTTTAAATCTGCTCTTTTCCTTGATGTGGGAAATATTTTCTACGAAAACCTGCCTATCAGAGGTACTGATAAAATGGTCAAAGACTTTCATCCGGACCAAATACTCACTACCCGAAATTTTTTAAGCGCACTTGCACTTGGTACTGGCCTTGGCTTGCGTTACGACTTCGACTTTTTCATTATTCGGGTAGATATAGGAATTCCTCTTTACAATCCGGCTTTTCAGTCCGGCAACCGCTGGATTTCGCCTACAGAAGTAAAATACTGGGTGTTTCAACCCGGTTTGGGATTTCCTTTTTAAAACTCTCAGGATGAAACAAATTTTTCGACTATTACTTAAATACATTCCCAGGCCTTGGCTTATCAGAGGCAGTTATTTAGCCAAGGATGTTTTGGCGCTTTTTATGTACGGCACCCGATACGAAGACCCCATCGATGGGCGCACATACCGCAGCTTGCTGCCATATGGCTATGGCGATCGGCAGCGGCCAAATGTGCTTGCTCCGGCATCGCTCAGCTTAGAGCGCCATCGCCTCATGTGGATCTACCTGAAGAAACAAACCGACTTTTTCACCGCTCGACTCAAGGTGCTTCACATTGCACCAGAACAATGCTTCTATGGGCGCTTTAAAAAAATGAAAAACCTCGACTACACTACAGCCGATCTCGAATCGCCTTTAGCAGATATGCATTTCGACCTGCACGACATTCCCCTGCCTGACAATACCTACGACGTGGTCTTTTGCAACCATGTGCTGGAACACGTAAACGACGACATTCGCTGCATGCAAGAAATCAGGCGCATCATGAAGCCAGGCAGCTGGGCCATCATGCAAGTGCCCCTCGATGTAAACCGTTCCGAAACTTTCAGCGACCCTACCATCACCGATCGCGCTGAGCGCGAACGCATCTTTGGTCAATACGACCACGTACGCGTGTATGGCACAGACTATCCCCACCGATTAGAACAAGCAGGTTTTAAGGTCGAAGTTTTTGATGTAAAAAAACACTTAACCCCCGACCAAATCGATCGATTTAGAATTCAGCCCAACGAACTGCTCTATATTGCACGAAAAATTTAACAATTGCAATTTGAAACATTTCTCATTTGTATAATTTTGCGCAAAATTTTTTATAATCGCTTGAAACTCTGTCATGAAGCTTGAGGATGAAATAAAACAAAAAACCTTTCCAAACGAATTTTCTAAGGCATCTATCAACATTCTGTTTACTTACAGCTATGTCTATGTAAACATTCAAAGGTTTTTGAAAAAATACGGACTAACTCCAGAGCAATACAACGTGCTGAGAATACTGCGAGGCCACTATCCTGAGCCGTGTACCATCAATACCATCCAAGACCGAATGCTCAACAAAACATCTAATGCATCGCGTTTGGTGGATAAACTGGTGGCTAAAAAGCTCGTTGATCGCCAGCAAAATGCCGCTGACCGCCGTCATGTGGATGTAGTTATTAACAAATCCGGAATTCAACTATTAGCAGAGCTCGATAAACCCGTGAGTGAACTGCACAAACAGATCGTCCACCTTACAGAATCCGAAGCTCGCTTCCTCAATCAACTGCTTGACAAACTCAGAGGGTAATTCATCGTATTTTTAACCCTCACATTGCGCAAGGAAACTACGAATGAAACAACTTGTCCTGGCCTTCGCTTTCTTTTGCTATGGTAACACCTTGGGTCAAATCGTCAGAATATCAGGTACCATTCATGGTCTCAATCCAAGATATGTAGTATTAATGGGCTATTACGGTGTGGAAGAATTTCCAATAGATTCGGCCTACGTTCAAATGCCAAATGGATCTTTTCAGCTCAGTACAGCTATACCATACATTGGCCTTTATAAGTTGCTGATTGAAAAAGGCCAAAATCGATCGCCAGATAAGTACATTGATTTAATCCTTAAGCCGAGTGATGATATTTATATAGAGACACATTATCCCTACATTACTGATTCTCTGTCGATTATAAAAGGTGAAGAGCAACAATATTTTGCGCGATTTACTAAACAGTACAATCAGGTCCAGTACAAAATTTTCTTGCTCGAAGATGTATTTAAAAAATATCCATCGAATGACCCTTTTGTGTCGGAAATAACCAAAAACTTGTCTAGGCTTCAATCAGAGAAAAAAAACGTCTTTCAGCGATATCGCGATGCGCGATTTCCAATAGCAAATCGTTACATATCCATGTTGCGGCAATGGGATGCCCGAGGAAGCGACTTTTCAAAAGGCTTTTATCAGGGCATTGACATCAGCGATACGCTTTGGGTGCGCAATCTGCTCCTCCACCAAAAAATTGGGCAGTATTACAACTACCTAATAAGTGAAAATTCAGCTCAAGATTTTAAAAATCTTAACAAAACCTTCATCGACCAGGTACTTGACCCTTTGAAATCGAACGAATTGCTTTGGAAAAACATCTTTCAGTATCTGGTCAATGCCTATAAAACAATGAATTATCCTGACGCACTTGAATATCTGAAGGAGAAGTATTTGACCGACGGCGTATGCGCCAATCCGTCTCAGTCACTTGATATTGACCAAATTTTACAAAGTATAAACGCTCTTAAAGAAGGTAGCAACTTGCCGGATGCCGCATTGAAAGCTCCCGATGGTTCTGATCAGATATTTCCCAAGGATATTGCGTCGAGTAAAGCTAACTTGCTCATTCTCTGGAGCAGCGGATGCAGTCATTGCCGTGAAAGCAAGCCTTTTTGGATAGATCTCTACAATCGCTACAAGTACAACGGTTTGACCATTACAGCTCTCCACCTCGAATCAGATGTGGGTCTCTGGAAAGAAAACATTAAAACATTGCCCTCCGGTTGGATACACCTACACGACTCAAATGGTTGGAACGGCTACGCGAGTGTATTAAAAATCTTCGGTACACCTGCCTATGTGCTCTACGATATAGATAAGAGACTCATTTTGAAAACGTACGATTTTAAAGAAGTAGAAGAAAAACTAAAAAGATTCTTTTGAATGGAAACTCTTTTAAACTACATCAATGGACAATGGGCATCCCCCATCAGTGGAAATTATATCGAAAACATTGAGCCTGCAACGGGGGCCGTGTACAGTCTGATACCTGACGGTGACCAGCGCGATATAGAAGCCGCTGTAAAGGCTGCCAAAGAGGCTTTTGCACAATGGTCAGCCACACCGGCAGTAGAGCGCAGTCGGATATTGATGAAAATCTCCAATCTCATAGCTGATCAGCTCGACGAGCTCGCCCTGGCCGAAAGCCGCGACAACGGCAAGCCTCTGAAATTGGCCAGAACAGTAGACATACCCAGAGCTCGCGACAACTTCGCTTTTTTTGCGACAGCCATTCTGCACACCTCTACCGATACGCACGACATGGGCGAAACGGGATTCAACTACACCCTTCGGCAACCTGTTGGAGTAGTTGGTTGCATCAGCCCATGGAATTTACCACTATACCTCTTCACCTGGAAGGTAGCACCTGCCTTAGCATCCGGATGTACCGTAGTGGCCAAGCCCAGTGAAGTAACCCCATACACTGCCTACCTATTGAGCAAAATCTGCCATGAAGCAGGTTTGCCCCCTGGAGTGCTCAACATAGTGCATGGCTATGGATACAAGGCTGGTCAGGCCATAGCAGAACATCCGGAAATAAAAGCTATATCCTTTACGGGAGGCACTGCCACAGGCAAGAAAATCGCTCAAGCAGCCGCTCCACATTTAAAAAAGCTATCCCTCGAGCTGGGAGGTAAAAATGCTACCATCATCATGGCCGACTGCGACTATCAGAAAGCTCTGAGCGCTGCAGTGAGAGCCTCCTTTAGCAATCAAGGACAAATATGCCTCTGTGGCTCTCGAATATTAATTCAACGACCTCTGTACGAAAAATTTAAAAATGACTTTTTAGACAAAGTGGTCTCTCTGCGCGTGGGCAATCCCTACGATGAAAATACACAAGTAGGAGCAGTAGTCTCAGAGCAACACATGCAAAAGGTATTATCTTACATTCAACTCGCCAAAGAAGAAGGCGGCAACATCTTGACAGGTGGCCATCAGGTTACGTTAGATGTACCTTATCAAAACGGCTACTACATTCAACCTACGGTAATTGACGGACTTTCACCTGCATGCCGCACTAATACCGAAGAAATTTTTGGCCCGGTGGTTACGCTTATGCCCTTCGACACAGAAGAAGAAGCCATTCAAATAGCGAATATTACTGAATATGGACTGGCCTGCAGCATTTTTACAACGAATCTCAACACAGCCCATCGCATGGCTCGCTCCATCGATGCCGGTGTGATCTGGATCAATACATGGCTGCTGCGCGATCTGCGCACACCCTTCGGCGGAATGAAAACAAGTGGACTGGGCCGCGAAGGCGGACGTTACGCCCTCGAATTCTTTACAGAACCTAAAAATGTATGCATCGCATACTGAATATCATTCTTTCACTCTCATAGTGTTCAATAATTTTGCTTAATCAATTTGATACACCGTGGACAAGCTCAATCTGAAACCTGTAGAAGTAGTATATGACATAAGCCTGGAAGAGTTTCACGAAAAGTACCTCTTGCCCGGGAAGCCAGTGATCCTCAAAAATTACACAAAAAACTGGAAAGCCGTTGATCGCTGGACCTACTCCTACTTGCGCGAAAAAGCAGGCCACATAAAAGTAAAACTCTACGGCAAATGGCTGGAAAACAATCCAACAGCCATCGAAATGCCGCCGGTAAAGGAAGTGCCCTTCGGAGAATACTTAGACATGCTCGAGCAAGGGGTACAGAGCGATTTGAGAATTTTTCTTTTCAACATCTTTAAACACGTGCCCGAGCTGCTCGAAGATTTTGAGTTTACCCCGATTACCACTAATTATCTCAAAGACTTCCCTTACATGTTCTTCGGTTGCGCCGGCTCCGATGTGCGCCTGCACTACGACATCGACCTCTCCAATGTCTTCATCACTCAATTCTGCGGCACAAAACGCATTGTACTTTTTGAACAGAGTCAAACCAAATTCCTGTACAAACTGCCCTTTACCACACACAGTGCGGCTGACCTAATGAATGTGGACTTCAGCAAGTATCCGGCACTGAAATACGCTGAAGGTTACGAATGCGAAATAAATCACGGCGACACCTTATTTATGCCAAGCGGCATCTGGCACTACATCCAGTACCTCGACGGTAGTTTTTCGTTGAGCCTCCGATCACTCTCGCCCACAATTCCAGGAAAAATTCAGGGCGCTTACAACGTTTTTGTAATTAGAAAATTAGACGAGCTTTTAAACAAGTATTACAAAAACTCATGGAGCGATTTCAAGCTCAGACGCGCAATACAAAAAGCCAACGAAATCGTGCGAGAAACTGAGCGCGAACGCAAACAGGTGTAAAAAACTCCCTGTAAATAGGACTTAAAACAGTTTTGAAAATTCACATGCATCTGGTTCACAAAACATTAGTTTCACTTTCTGTAAGTGAACCAGATTCCTTATGCATGCATAGAAAAATTGCGTACTTTTGGTTTCATAATAAAAATGATTTTTGGGATAAATGTCGGGTAATTTTACATCGATCGTCCAACGCATGAGAGAGCTATATGAAACCGGAAGAAACAATTGACTTTCAAATCAAATTTGCTTGGCAATATATAAGCCGATTTTACAACGATATTGCAGCCAAGTACAATACTACCTGGGCAAGTGGAAACGTACTATTGAATATCGATTTGCAAAATGGCACACCAGCCACTGCTCTTGGCCCTAAAATGGGCATGGAAGCTACCAGCCTCAGCCGAATCCTTAAAAATTTAGAAGCCAAAGGACTCATTACCAGAGAACCTCACCCTACTGATCGCAGGGTAGTAATCATAAAACTAACTCCTGAAGGCGTGGAAAAGCGAGAGGAGGCCCGTCAGGCCGTAAAAGCCTTCAACACACACATAATGAGCAAATTAACCCCTGAACAGCTCACCGCTTTCTTCCAGGTAATACAGACAATAGTACGCGAAATCGAAAGCCAAAACATTAAAATATATGCCCAGAAGGTCAAACTTTGACTCCCTGATTTTAAAAGGCGATGAGGGCTATGCTTACCTGAGTGAAAAATTGACCTCTGGCGAATACAGCGAGCTCTTTTTATTGATGGACACCAATACGTTGGACTATTGTCGCGACGATTTCTTTTACAAATTGAATGTTGATCTTCCCTTTCACGAAATCGAAGTCGAACCTGGCGAGCAGTGTAAAACCATCGAAATCGCTACACATCTCTGGAGTGAACTGGCTGAAAATCAGGCTGACCGTAAATCCCTGCTCATCAATCTCGGAGGGGGTTCCGTATCAGACCTTGGTGGATTTGTTGCATCTACCTACAAACGCGGTATTCCTTACATCAACGTTCCCACTACCCTGCTCTCGATGGTAGATGCAGCCTATGGCGGTAAAACCGGCATTGACTTCGGTGGAATAAAAAATTTGATTGGTACCTTCTACCCTCCTCAATTCATTCTAATCGACCCTGAATATACCGCCACGCTCGACGAACGCCAGTTTACCAGTGCTTTTGGCGAAATTTTTAAATACGGATTAGCCTTAGATGCTCAGCTATGGGAAGAAGTTAAAAGCAATTTTCCCCATGAACTTGATACACACCTCGAAGATTGGGTGGAAAGATGCCTAAAACTCAAGCAATCAATCGTTGTGAACGACCCATTAGACCAGGGTGAACGGCAAATTCTCAACGCTGGTCACACCATTGGCCACGCCATGGAAGCATTCCACCTAGACAAGCAAGACGAAATCTACCACGGCGAGGCTATAGCCTGGGGGCTCATTGCCGAACTATTCATTTCCTACAGGCTTAAAAATTTTGATTTAAACGAGCTCGAAAATTTTAAGAAGCTCGTACTCAAATACATTCAACGTCCCTCACTCAATACAGGAGACGTTGAAATCTTACTTGACTATATCTACATGGACAAGAAGACCTTGAACTCCATTATATACATGCCTCTGATTACAGCTCCCGGGCGCTATGAAATACAGCAACAGATCGACCCGGAGTTGATTTCGGAAGGATTAATCTACATGCTCTCCTGAGGCAGTTTGCTTTAGCACAGTATCGAGTACAACATCAGCTACCAAATTAGGCACTGTAACCACTAAGTCGGGCGTGCGTTCCATTTCGCGCTGTATGGCAAAGAGAGCATTGGGGTTTCGCGCCCAGCTTCTTCGAGCGATGCCATTGTTTACATCAAAGAACAGCATATTCTCCAAATTGCGGGCCGCTTGCTCCGAGCCATCGAGCAACATTCCGAATCCGCCGTTGATCACTTCTCCCCAACCGACGCCTCCGCCGTTGTGAATGCTCACCCATGTAGCACCGCGAAAGCTATCGCCTATCACATTGTGAATGGCCATATCAGCAGTAAAGGCTGAGCCGTCGTAGATGTTCGATGTCTCTCGATAAGGTGAGTCGGTGCCACTTACGTCGTGGTGGTCGCGACCGAGCACCACCGGCCCAATCTTGCCACAGCGAATGGCGTCGTTAAACGCTTTTGCTATCTCAATACGCCCTTCACTGTCGGCATACAGAATGCGTGCCTTGGAGCCCACGACCAGTTTGTTGTCCCAGGCTTGCTCTATCCAGCGTATGTTGTCGCGCAGCTGCATGCGAATTTCCTCTGGCGCTTTTTGATACAACTTTTTCAAAATAGATGAAGCAAGCACATCCGTATAGCGCAAGTCCTCGTCTTTGGCCGATGTGCACACCCATCGGAACGGACCGAAGCCGAAGTCGAAACACATTGGCCCCATGATGTCTTGCACATAGCTTGGGTACCGAAAGTGGATGCCATCAGGCGCCATAATATCGGCTCCCACTCTTGAGGCCATCAGCAGAAAGGCATTGCCATAGTCAAAGAAATATGTGCCTCTTGCTGTGTGTTGATTCACAAGGTCCACATGTCTGCGCAGCGACTCATTTACTACCTCGCGGAAGCGATCCGGATCGTCGGCCATCATTTGGTTTGCTTCCTCAAAGGTGAGTCCATAGGGATAGTAGCCTCCAGCGTAAGGATTGTGAAGCGAAGTCTGATCGCTGCCTATGTCCACGTAGATGCCTTCGTTCAAAAAAGCATCCCACACTTCTATTACATTTCCAAGGTATGCGAAGGAGGTATTCGACTTCCTGGCCAGCTCCTCCTTCACGCGCTTACAAAGCTGGTGAATATCTGTTACTACCTCATCCACCCAACCTTGCTGATAGCGGGTATAAAGCGGCTTGGGGTTCACTTCTGCAGTTACCGATACACAGCCGGCAATTTTAGCCGCTTTAGGCTGGGCCCCACTCATGCCGCCGAGACCTGCGGTCACAAACAAGCGGCCTGCCGCCGGATTTTCATCCTTTGGATACACTTTGCGCAAGGCATTGAGCACCGTAATGTATGTGCCGTGCACGATACCTTGTGAACCAATGTACATATACGAGCCTGCCGTCATTTGCCCATACTGTGTCACTCCCAGCGCATTGTATCGGTCATAATCGTCAGGTGTCGAATAGTTCGGTATCATCATCCCGTTGGTCACTACAACTCTTGGTGCGTCAGGACTGCTCGGAAACAATCCCATCGGATGCCCACTATACATGTGCAGCGTCTGGCGGTCGGTCATGGTAGCAAGGTATTTCATCGTGAGCAGGTACTGCGCCCAGTTTTGAAACACAGCTCCATTTCCACCATACGTAATCAACTCATGTGGATGTTGCGCCACACGCGGATCTAAATTGTTCTGAATCATCAGCATAATGGCTGCGGCCTGCAAACTTTTGTGCGGATATTCGTTTATGGGCCGCGCATACATCTCATAGTCGGGCCTGAAGCGATACATGTAGATGCGACCATAGCGCTCCAGCTCGTCGTAAAACTCATGTGCAAGATCCGCGTGATGCCTCGGATGAAAGTACCTGAGCGCATTGCGCAGGGCCAGCTCTTTCTCCTGAGCAGTCAAAATATTTCTTCGTTTCGGGGCATGATTTACCGTCGGATCATATGGCTTTGGCTCCGGCAATTCCTCCGGAATGCCTTGTAAAATCTGTTCAGCAAATGAAAGTTCCTTCTTCATCGCGTCTATTGAGTTAAATCACCTTAATTTAAGGCCGGCTGTAAAGGTAAGGCATACGAACACCAAGCCCTATTTTTGTAGCGATCAAAATCTACTAAAGATGAAAAAATACGCAGTACTGCTCGCCGGATGTGGGGTTTACGACGGTTCAGAAATCCACGAAGCCACTTTTGCACTGCTTTCCATTGCTCAAAACGGAGCAGATTACCAATGCTTTGCCCCGAATAAAAACCAGCATCACGTCATCAATCACCTAACCGGCCAGGAGATGCCTGAAACCCGAAATGTGCTCGTTGAATCAGCCCGCATCGCTCGCGGTAACATAAAAGATCTTAAAGAACTCGACGCCACACAATTCGATGGACTCGTAATGCCCGGTGGATTTGGCGCTGCTAAAAACTGGAGCAAGTGGGCTTTCGAAGGTCCGCAAGGTGAGATAGATCCTGATGTAAAGAAAACATTACTCGATTTTGTAGCTCTAGGCAAGCCAATATGTGCGCTTTGTATAGCTCCGGCCGTAGTTGCTAAGGCCCTCGAAGGCAGCCCTTTCACTGCCGAAATTACTCTCGGTTCCACCGCTGAGCCCTCGCCATATGATATAGCCGGCACCCACCAGGCCGTGGCTACTCTCGGCGTTAAACCCGTCGAAAAAACCCTTCGCGAAGTACACCTCGATCCGAAAGCGCGCATCATAACAGCTCCCTGTTATATGATGGAAGGCCGCATCAGCGACATCTATGCCAACATCAAAATGGCCATCGACCAGCTTGTCGCTCTTTGAGTTTTTTAAATATTAAATTTTTCTTTTTTTGCGCCTACACCTCACAACCTTGATTTGAATCCATTATTTAGGCATACAAGTGTAACAAGCCAAGTCATCCTTACCGGAGCATGCATAGACAAAGTAGCGATGATTGGCGTTGTCTAGCAGCTTGTCCAGATAAGATCACTTGGACATCTACGTCTGGATTGGACTACTCTGGGGGTTGATTCCATCAATGCCACACTAGGCACTGTAGGCATCTCCTTCGCTCTTCAGGTCTTTTGATGCAGATAAAGTTTTTTAAACTTTCGCAAATTCACTTCACTTGTGTTTTGCTGCGCGCTGTTGGATTTTTAATGCCGTTCTCTAAAATTCAAAAGCCCACTAACTTTTTCTACACTTTCCTTTCATTAGCTTTCACTGTAAAATACCCAATCTTCCTTTGTTGCTAAATCTTGATGAAAGCAAAAATTCAATCTTTTTTACTTCCATTTCGGTCAAATCCCATCATTTAAACGCCCCCCCACCGAGGCATTTCATTGTACTTTTGTCCTCTTCATTTGAATAAATTTTCTAGTTATGGAATTCTTTAATAAAAAAAATCCAGACATTTCTTTCAACATTCGCATTGCTGATGTCGCTTCACTTCCTGATACACTAACTGAATCTGAAAAACAAGTTTTTACTAAAGATTCTGTCAAATCCATTCGATCAGGGAATTCGTGGTTCGTCAAAAGTCCTGATACAAATCTATCTGAATACGAAGCACTTGAGTGGCTTCGCGTAGCGGGCTCTGAACTGGTTTCAGAGCTCGAAACCTGGACCGATGGTCGGATTGTCATTTATGGTTCTTCGAAACATTCCTTAGCCTTGGCCGAAGGTATTGCTCTCGGCTCTTATAAGTTTACCAAATACCTCAGCAAAAAGACAAACCAACAGCTGTCAGAACTCTACTTACCTGAAGTATCTGATAGTGAACTTTATTACCTACATGCCATAGTACAAGCCGTGTACAATACACGAGACTTGGTAAATGAGCCTGTTATTACCCTCAATGCCACTGCGCTTGCTGAGTATGCGCTGGAACTGGGAAAACGGCTAAACTTCCATGTAGAAGTACTGGAAAAGAAAAAAATTGAAGCCCTAAAGATGGGCGGACTCCTGGGAGTAAATAAAGGCTCTATCGATCCACCTACTTTTTCCATCCTCGAATACAAACCCGAGAACACTGTCAATGAAAAGCCAATTGTGATCGTTGGCAAAGGTGTCATGTTTGACACTGGTGGTCTGAGCTTAAAGCCTACACCTGGCTCTATGGACAGTATGAAGAGCGACATGAGCGGTGCTGCAGCAGTTTTAGGTACTTTCGAAGCCGTAGCAAGCCTTAAAATGCCCCTTTACCTCGTGGGTCTCATACCTGCTACTGACAACCGCCCGGGCGAAAATGCTCTTACCCCAGGCGACATCATCCGAATGTACGACGGCACCACCGTCGAGGTGCTCAATACCGATGCCGAAGGCCGTTTAATCCTGGCTGATGCTCTTGCGTATGCTAAAAAGTATTCGCCAGCCCTGACCATCGACTTAGCTACACTCACTGGTGCAGCTGTGTTAGCCGTGAGCAAATACGCCAACGTAGTGATGGGAACAGCTGACGATCAAACCTTTAAAAAACTTGAAGAGGCTGGCTACCACGTGTACGAACGTTGTGTTCGAATGCCTCTGTGGAAAGAATACCGCGACATGCTAAAAAGCCAAATTGCCGACTTGAAAAACATTGGAGGTCGCGAAGCAGGTGCCATTACAGCAGGAAAGTTCCTCGAGCATTTTACCGATTATCCATGGATTCACATCGATATAGCTCCTACTGCCTTCCTCGAAGACGGTGGCAATGCCTATCGCGGCAAAGGAGCTACCGGTACCGGAGTTCGACTTCTTGTAGAATTTTTTAAACGCTGGATAGATGAGCACACCAAATAAGCCCATCATCGGCATTACCTGCGGTGACTTAAACGGCATCGGTCTGGAAGTCATCATTAAAACCATGCTCGACAACCGGATCACTGAGATTTGTACACCTGTACTCTTTGCTTCTTCTAAGGTGGTATCTTATCACCGCAAGGCTCTTAACATACTGGATTTCAGTTTTAACATTATTAACGACCTATCACAAATTAACCACAAGCGCCCTAACCTGATCAATGCTTGGAAGGAGGAGGTCACCCTCGAATTTGGCAAAGCTGACCCAAATGTTGGAAAATTTGCCGTAAAATCACTAATGGCTGCCGTACAGGCGCTTAAAGCTGGCGCCATAGATGCTGTGGTCACTGCTCCGATCAACAAACACGTTACCCAGAGCGAAGAATTTCGCTTTCCGGGCCACACCGAATTCTTAGAGCACCACTTTGGAGGCAAATCCATGATGATCCTCTGTTCGGAGACCATGCGCATCACCCCGCTTACCATTCACGTACCCCTTTCTAAAGTGCCATCACTTGTAACTGAAGAACGACTTTTAAATGCTATTGCCCAGTTTGAACGCAGTTTAAAAGTGGATTTTGGCATTCGCCGACCAAAAATTGCAGTACTCGGGTTGAACCCTCACGCCGGTGACAACGGATTAATTGGTCTTGAGGAGGTTACCTTTATAACTCCGGCAATAGAAAAGGCCTTCTCAGCCGGCACATTAGTGTATGGTCCTTTTTCGGCCGACGGATTTTTTGGCAGTGGTGCTTTTAAAAAGTTTGACGGCATTATCAGCATGTATCACGATCAAGGCCTCATCCCCTTCAAGCTTTTGGCATTCGACGAAGGCGTTAATTATACTGCAGGTCTGCCAGTAGTGCGCACCTCGCCCGATCACGGGCCTGCATACGACATAGCAGGCAGGGGTGTGGCCGACGAAACAAGCTTCAAACAGGCCATGTGGTTGGCTATTGATATCCTTCGTAATCGAGAACTGCATGCAGAAATCTCAGCCAATCCTCTGCCCTTCAGTCAGCAGCGCTCAGGCCCTGACGAAGATGTCGTTGTAGACATTCAAAACGGAAATTAATTTATGAAGATTCACCACATCACCCGAGCTGTCTGGATCCTTTCGCTCGTGAGCTTATTTACCGATGTGGCCAGTGAAATGCTCTACCCTGTTATGCCGGTCTATCTGCAGAGCATTGGATATTCGTTTGCCTTTATCGGCTTGCTTGAAGGCATAGCTGAGGCCGTGGCCGGTTTTAGTAAGGGATTTTTTGGTCGATGGTCAGATCTGCTCGGCAGGCGCCTTCCTTTTGTGCAGTTTGGATATGCTCTAAGTGCTATCTCGCGTCCTCTTATGGTACTTTGGACCCAGCCTTTAGGAATATTCACTGCCCGAACAGCTGACCGACTAGGCAAGGGAATACGCACAGCTGCTCGAGATGCACTCCTGGCGCAAGAGGCTACTCCTAGTACCCGTGCCACAGTCTTTGGATTTCATCGCTCTATGGATACCCTTGGTGCTGTGATTGGACCCATCTTGGCCTTTAGCTATCTCTACTTCTTTCCTGGTCAGTACTTCTGGTTATTCATACTCGCATTTATTCCGGGTATCATTTCGGTTGGCCTTACTTTCTTGATTCCTGAAAAAAAACGCACTCCATCAGAGGGCACAAAAATTCCTTCTCCATTCACTTCCATTACATACATCACTACAGCCTCACCTGCGTACAAAAAGGTAACTTTTGGACTATTGGTTTTTGCGCTCTTCAACAGTTCAGACATGTTTCTTCTAATGAGGGCTAAACAGCTAGGTATAAGCGATGGGGGTGTAATAATGCTTTACATTTTGTTTAATGTTTCATATGTAGCATTCGCCTGGCCTATGGGTAGAGTGGCTGATCGCATCGGCAAAAAGAAAATTGCCATTTATGGGTTTTTGCTTTTTGCCCTTGTTTACGGTCTAATGTCGTTCTACAATACAGCTCGCTATCTTTGGTTGCCTTTCATCCTTTATGGAGGCTATTACGCTTGTACGGAAGGCATTTCAAAAGCTTGGATTTCTGATATTGTTACAAGAGAAGAATTAGGTACCGCTATTGGCAGTTTTACCGCTTTGCAAAGCATTGCTCTTCTTATAGCTAGCTCAGTAGCCGGTTTAATTTGGCAGTATTATAGCGCTCAAGTAGCGCTTTTGCTCTCTGCGATGATCGCACTTCTAACAGCTTTATATTTTTTGAAAATTAAGTCAATTAACCCCTTTGCGAGCTGAGCGTACTATATGATTCGAACACAAAATTTGAACTACTATCCCTTTGAACTTAAATCACATACCTTTCACCTTTTACCAGAGAAAGCGCTGTACTGGCCACTTTACAAAATGCTGATTTTAGCAGATGTGCATATTGGAAAAATATCGCACTTCCGTCGGGCAGGAGCATCCTTGCCAATAGCCGCAGCTAAAAAGCAGATTTTAAAACTTCAGGAGCTGATTTACAGACTTCAGCCCTCTTCGATAGTGTTTCTCGGAGATCTCTTCCATTCCGACTTCAACAGTGAGTGGAACGCTTTTAAATCCATTTTAAAAACACATAATGATAAAGAATTTATCCTCATCGAAGGAAATCACGACATAATGGATATAGAAGTCTATAGACATGCTGGAGTGGAAGTAAAAAGCCAACTTGCGATTGATGGGTTTATTCTTTCACATCATCCGCTCAAAGTCAACGACAACTCCTCTGAGAACTATGCTTTGTGTGGACATTTACATCCAGGTTATTTGCTGGAAGGAAAAGGCAGGCAACGACTCTGTCTGCCATGCCTATGGATCAGCAAGCACCAAACCGTTCTTCCGGCATATGGCGACTTCACCGGAACATATCCTATCGAACCTCAATCTGGTGACTCTGTATTTCTAATTTCCGGGGTTCAGATTAACAGATTGGATTTTTAGCTTTGAGAGATTTTTTGGAAGATCTGATCAATTTAGAAAAAATATATGTCAATCTTTGAGATCGGCTAACAACCGGTCGATTAACTCCTCCATTGCAACACGCTCTGCTTCATTCCACTGTTTCATAATTTTTGCCTGGCGCTTTAGATGTTGATACATGCTGCGTTTGCGTATTTCGAGGGCTATATGCGTTTCGTATTGATTGTTGGGTAGTTTAAAAGTCCGCTCGCCTATTACACGAATATCAGCCAACATCGTATTCGTTACTTCTCGATTCAGCTCTTCATATTTCGACATAAATTCCGAAGCATTCAGTGTGCTGTTTTCTTTTACATATCGATCAGCTACAGTACGCATAGTGGTATTAACACTTGAGGCAAGACGTTGCTTTGCCATAATCATTGCTTTGCTCTTAGATGTATTCAAATCCATACTGGTACCACTGCCTACACCTCTAAAGTAGCGGCTATTTGTCTGGTATTTTGAAGAAGAAAAAGGCCCTGTAACTTCCTTGCCTGGTTTCTTGAATCCTCCACATGAGGTAATTAATGTTGTAAAAACTATAAAAGCGATTGACTTAATGCTTATGGTTTTCATATGCTGAATTTTCAAATCACCTGGTCAATTATTGAGCCAAAAGTATTTAAAAAAAAACCGCCCCGAAGGGCGGCTGATGATTTAAGAGTTAAAATAATTATTGAATCACTACTTTTTTGGTGTACCATTCGTTTTCCATCAAGAGACGAACGAAATAAACTCCTTTGGGCAAGTGCTCTGTACGCACTGTGTGGAAAGATTCGTAAGGCGCATTTGCATGCATAATTCTTCCGGTCATATCAACCAACTCAATTTTTTCGATTGGCTTGGGAGTGCTTAAGCTAAAATGAGTGGTAGCCGGGTTGGGATACATAATAATTCTTGCATCAGTAGTGCTATTTTCTTCTACACTTACTGGGATTTGATATCCCTTAGTGGTGAGCATCTTGGCTATTCTCGGAGCTATAAAACCCATCACAGAGTCAATGTAGGCAAGTGATTGCGCTTTAATGTTCGGGTTGGTCTCATTAGCGCTAAGCGGATCGTTTGGATCCCACCAGTCCCAGGGATTTGAATTGACACGGAAGGGAAGAGCAGGATTGGGAGGAGGAATATCGAAAGGTAAAATGTGATGAATCTGACCGGGATTCAAAGTAGCGCTTGCACGAGCTTTTAAGCTTATTGGGTCATTCCAGTTAGTGGTTAGCAAGGCATTGTTTCCTTTCTGATTTGCCAAACGAACGGCTGTATGGCTACCAGCTACGTTGACCACAGGATAAAACTGACCGGCAATTGGAACGTTTACCATTCCGGCGATATAAGGAGCGAAAAAGTCTTGAACTACGTGTACAGACACAATCGGTGGATCGCCTGCCTCAAGCCAAGTAGAGTCACCAAGGGCACCACCCAGGTTTACTGTCATTGCTACGTCAGATGGTATGCCGGGGAAGTTTTCGAAGTTTCGACCTCTCTTGGTCATATCGATTTGTGGCAATCCGAGAGGGGTTTGTTGACCGGTAAGAGTTACCTTGCCACCAAAGCCGTTCCAGTCGCCTACCACTGAAGTATCTACGTACATATCACCTGCTTGTACCGGATATCCGAAAAGGCCTGTAGAGCTGGCGTTGTCATATTTAAACTTATCGAGTTGAAGTTCTGAATATTTATTCAGAGTACCATAAGCTAACGTAATGTACCCACCTGAACCTTGGCCGATGAGTGTGATAGCATTCGGATTGATTTTGAATGGGTTACCTTGACCAAGTACTGAAGCGCGCAGAAATCTCACCATCGTCTTGGCGTCTTGAATGGCATTGTACACGGCCAGAAGGTTTGTACCCCTGCGGAGGTCGAGATCGGTACTGTTAGCAAGCCATCCGACACGGTAAGTTGCTGAAACAGCCACAAAACCCATCTTTGCAAAGCGACGACAGATCTCTACTGCTGCACTATCGGTTTTATCACCCATTGGGCTGGCTAAGCCCTTAGGAAGGAAGCTACCTGTGTGAAAATACACTATTACCGGGCGGTTAGTTACATTATCTACAAGTGTATCAGGCATGTAGATATCGCATCGAAGCGGTAGGAGCTGTGGTCCTCCAATGGAAGCTGGTGCATAGGCAAAAAAGTTAATCCCATAGTTCACGTTGCTCGTCACTTTGATTTGAGCATCAGTAAACACGGGCTGCAGATATCGCACTTGCGCTTCAGAGAGGTAAGAAGCGGCTAACAGAGCGAATAGAAATCGTAGTGACTTTCTCATACAAGTTAAGTTTAAATTAAACTTTTACGAAGGTATAACAATTTTTTAAAAGTCAACTACAGCTGAAAAGTAAGCCAATCTGCCTACCCGAGGGCCACCAAAGACCATAAACACCTTGTTATTAAGCAAATTGGTTCCTCCCAACTTAAAGGTAGTCTTCCACTTTTTCACCAAGTAATTGACTTGTGCATCTAACATATCATAACTATCAATACTACCTGTAAATTGAGGTGAACCCTCAAACAAAAACCCTTGAATCCAACGATAGTTTACACTGAAACCAAATAAATTTTGATTAGTCGATTTAAACTTTAAATCTCTCGCGTTTAATCCAATGTTGTATTTGTGCTCCGGGGTATTAAACGCTGGTATGATGGGGTCGTCTGTTGCGGTGTTGAGTACATTCCAGGTATAATTTCCGGTAAAGGTGTAATTATCCCAGAAATAATAATTTGCTCCAATTGAAAATCCCTGAGTTGTCACTCTATCGCGAGCATTTGCTGCCACTCTGTATGCTTGTACTGACGACACACGATCTATTGCGGTTTGTCCGTCAGCCCTAATTAATAGTCCTATATTAAAACCAATAAAATCTTGATACCAGGAATAATAATAATTCATGTCTAAATAAAGCTTGTCAAATAGCGTGGTTCTATATCCCACTTCGGCCGTTTGAACACGTTCAGGTCTGATTGGGGCTACGTTGTAGTAATCAAATTCGTGCTCAAGTCTTCCTTGTTGATTCTTCCTGAGATATTCCTGCAAATTTTCTGGGGATACAAGACTGTCAACGCCATTTAAATTACCCAATAAAATGGCTCTACCTACATTATAATACAGGTATTGGTCTTGAAGTGTTGGATTTCGAATAGCTGATGAAAGGCTAACGCGCAGGGTATTGAGATTATTGATCTGATAGATCCATGATAATGCAGGACTTACTAGGAAGGGAAAGTTCTGGTTTTTGTCGAGTCGTACTGTAAAATTGAATTTGTGCTTATTATCAAAAAATTTTCTTTCCACACCTGCATATACACCGAATTCAAAGTTGGTGATCCGATTGTACCCGAGGGCAACGCTGTCATAGACCAATTGACCGTTCGGCATCGTATCCACCACAAAGCGATTATACCTCATAGAATCGCTGAAGATATTACCACGCGAGTTAGGAACATATAGGCGGGTATTTCCCCCAGCCACCAGATGATATCCCTTGATATCCCACTCGTACTGACCGTGGAAGTGATACAGGGCTGAACGGTCAAAAAACTTTGTACCACCTTCGGTAAATGTGCGTGTAGTAAAGTATGTAAAAAGTGAGTCAAACTGCCGTGTGCCTGGCACCAAGGGCCCTCCGAAGAATTGATCGACGCGCTGGCGGTTACGATTGTGTAACTGTCGCAAAGTATCTCTGTTGTACGCCAAATATTCCTGATATTGCTGTAGCCACAGTTCGCGTTCATTAAACCAGCTGGCTGTGGGATACTTTGGAAGACTCTGAGCTGTACTGGCTTCGAAGGAGTTCCAAAAAGACCTGTAGCGCTCTCCCCAAGCATTATCAGCCACTAGTGCATTCTGCATTCGAAGGGCCGTGAAATAAGCATCGTATGAGTTTCCGGCATCTTCGTTAGTAGCGTAAGCCCGTATGAAAAATTTGTTCTTTTTTCTAAACTCAATTCTGTTTTGATAGAATTTGATGTCTTTTAGAGAATATCTATTGTCTCCCTGATACACCGTAGTGCCATATCCAAAATTGGATGCGAGTATTAACTCTCTGTCATTACTAAATTTATGATGTAATGATAAGGCAAGTTTAAGGTTTCGGGTATTGTAATCTACAAGATGAACCTCTTCAATACCTGTGCGGTAAAAGCGATCTAAACCCGGATAAGTTCTAGGTTGTTGGCCGTCATCAAACATTTGTTCATCCCCATAGCGATTTACTGCGTCGTACCAGCCGGGGTTGTCTTTTCCTCTTTCCGATTGTTCAGTGGGATTGTAGTTGTCAGCCACCCAGTCGTTAGCTTGCAGGTAAAATGCATTGAATTTGATAGCAACTCTGTCTATTCCTTTTTTGTCTTTAAAAACACGCGCATGCCTTAAAGCGATCTCATTGAGCATTCGTTCCCCTGTTTTAAAGGAAACACTTGTTCCAGGGAAAAGAAAGGGGTCCTTTGTTGTCATTGAGATAACACCGTTGAAGGCATTGGGGCCATAAAATGCCGAAGAAGCCCCAGCTATGATGTCGACATTCATCACATCGAGATCTGATGCGCCTAAGAAGTTTCCCAATGAGAAATTTAACCCTGGAGCCTGATTATCTACCCCGTCGATAATTTGAAGAGATCGCACCGGTGAGGTGCTGTTAAAACCTCTGGTGTTGATGATTTTAAAACCAAGTGAGGCTGCCGTAAGGTCAACTCCCTTCAATGAGCCTAATCCATCGTAAAAAGATGCGGCTGGTGTTTCTTTGATGGCCAGAGCATCCATCGCCTCCACTGTTAGGGCACTCTCCTTTTGTTTTTCAGAAAGCCTCTGCTCTACCACACTTACTTCGCTAAGCATCACTTTATCTTCATCGAGGTCTATAGTATAATTGCCTGATTTTTTTATTTCAATGCGTTTGGTTTTATACCCCACAAAACTTACCTCAAGAGTTACGGGTAGAGAACCTTTGTGTTCAAGCACAAATCTTCCGCTCATGTCAGTTGAGGTGCCTTTGCCTGTTTCTTTGATTACAACGTTTGCTCCTGGTATGGCGTCTCTATCCTTAGAGTCTCTTACTGTACCGCTAATTTTTTCCTGGGCAATGGCTGTATGAATATAAAAAATCAGGCTAAAAATTCCTGTTTTTTTTAGAAAGATCTTGATCCTCAACTTTTCAAAAAATTTTTAAAAATCTTTAGAAATTATTTGCAATCATAAGGATTTTTTAAAAATTGTGAAACCTTTATATTTGTTTATAATTTCTTTTCAAACCTGATAAAAATCTTTTGTCATATGGTTTTTGATACACTTATGATGATTGCCGTGCTCACCTTGCCACTGCTGGCCGGCGCATTTATGCTTTGGTTTATGTCAACCGGAAAGGGCAACCCTGCACCTACACAGGAAGAAATAGAAATCTATAAAAAAAATCGAGCTAACAAAGCATAGCTAAGTTAAGGTTTTTTTACGATCTTGATTTTCTGAGTATTTTACTTCTAATTAATGCCTTACAGATCAGTATATGTACTTTGTACACGATCTGATTTGTAAAAATTTTCCGTTTTTAAAACACCACATATCAATACATTTGCCCAGTTTTTTTAACTCTAAACAGATATGTCATCAAAGTATCATGCACAAATAGATGCCTTCATGGCACAAGTGCGCGCCAAAAACCCGCATGAACCGGAATTTCTGCAAGCAGTACAAGAAGTGGCAGAAACCGTTATCCCATTCATCGAAGAAAATCCGAAGTACAAACAGCACAAAATTTTAGAAAGAATCGTCGAGCCGGAACGCGTGATCATTTTTCGCGTGCCCTGGATCGACGACAAAGGCGAAGTACAAATAAACCGCGGTTACCGCGTTCAGTTCAACTCAGCCATTGGACCTTACAAGGGGGGAATCCGATTCCATCCTACTGTTAATCTTTCTGTTTTAAAGTTTTTAGGTTTCGAACAAATTTTTAAAAATGCCTTGACTACGCTGCCAATGGGCGGTGGTAAAGGAGGTAGTGACTTCGACCCAAAAGGCAAAAGTGATAATGAAGTAATGCGTTTTTGCCAATCTTTTATGACTGAGCTTGCTCGCCACATTTCGGCAGATACAGATGTACCTGCTGGCGATATTGGCGTAGGAGCGCGCGAGATTGGCTATATGTTTGGCCAATACAAGCGTTTGAAGAACGAATTCACTGGAGTACTCACAGGCAAAGGCATTAAGTGGGGAGGCTCACTCATCAGACCAGAAGCCACCGGATATGGTACTGTGTATTTTGCGCAGGAGATGTTGGCTACCAGAGGAACTTCTTTCGAAGGTAAAACTGTGGTTGTATCTGGATCAGGCAATGTGGCTCAGTATGCTATTGAAAAGGCCATGCAGCTCGGCGCCAAAGTGGTAACAGCCTCTGACTCATCAGGTTATATTTACGACAAGGATGGTTTTACTCCTGAAAAGTTGGCTATTCTGATGGAAATAAAAAATGTAAAGCGAGGCAGAATTAAAGAGTACGCAGAGCACGTAGGAGCCGAATTTATCGAGGGTAAAACACCTTGGGGAGTAAAATGCGATATTGCCTTACCCTGTGCAACACAAAACGAGCTCAATGGCGAAGACGCTAAAACCTTAGTTGCTAATGGCGTCATTTGTGTAGCTGAAGGTGCCAATATGCCCTCAACACCAGAGGCAATCGAAACTTTCTTGAACGCTAAAATCCTCTTTACACCAGGTAAGGCATCGAATGCCGGTGGAGTAGCCACCAGCGGCCTGGAGATGTCTCAAAATTCTCTTCGTCTCTCATGGAGCCGCGAAGAAGTAGATCAGCGCTTACACTCCATCATGGTAAACATCCATAAGGCTTGTGTAGAGTATGGCAAAGAAGAGAATGGATTTGTAAACTATGTAAAAGGCGCTAACATTGCTGGCTTCGTAAAAGTGGCTGACGCCATGATCGACCAAGGTGTAGTGTAGTAATCTTAACCTTTGATAAATAAAAAACCGCCTGTAATGCAGGCGGTTTTCTTTTTTATTGTCAGTGAAATTACGCCATTTTCACCTTTTCCTTTTCTTTTCTCAGTTGTCGAGAGAGCACTTCCGTACACAAATCTGTAGCTTCTTCGAATGAAGAGGCTATCTTTTTTACCACCAAGTCATTACCCGGCACATTTACTTTGATTTCAACGATTTTGTTTTCGCGGGTATTGGTGTTTTCGAGCTTTAGATAGACATCAGCATCTACTACTCTGTCGTAGAAGGTGTCTAACTTATCCATTTTCTTTTGGATAAAGTCGATCAGCTTTTGGTCTGCTGTGAAGTGCACGGATTGAATTCTGACTACCATAGCGCTTGAGATTTAGGTGCTTCGCGGATGGAAGCGGTTATACACTGATTTAAGTTTACTAACGTCATTCTGAGTGTACACCTGAGTAGCCGCCAGGCTGCTATGGCCAAGCAACTCTCTAATGCTTCGCAAATCAGCTCCCCTGCTTAGCATGTGAGTGGCGAAGGCATGACGCAGCATGTGCGGACTTTTTTGATGTACATCAGTGACAGCACTAAGGTAGGTTTTAACAATTACATAAACAAGGCTTTTGTTCACTTTTTTGCCTTTTTTTGTTAAAAAAAAGGCCGAATTATCTTTGGCCGTAAGTTTTTCCCTGAATGTTAAATAGATAGATAAAAGTTCTTTTAAATAGTTGTTCAGTGGCAAGATGCGCTGCTTACCCCCTTTACCGTTTACTTTAATACTTGCGTTACTTAGATCGACATCGCTCATGGTGAGATCAATCAACTCTTGACGGCGAATGCCAGTGCCATACAGTAGCTCAACAATGCTGAAATCCCGCACAGTTTCATAGTCGAGCTCTTTGGAATAATTCATCTCAAATGCTTCAAGTTTTGCCAGCTCTCTTTCTTTAGGAATGTCTTTTATTCTTCTAGGGAGTTTTGGTCTTACAACTAAGATCGTAGGAACTGTGGATATATATTTATTTTTTTTCAAAAATCTGAACAAAGCTTGAAGGGCTGACAACTTTCGGCGGATGCTCGATGGCTTCAAATCAGAATTGGAAAGATATGCAGTGTAGTGGCGTATTTGCCTGTGATTGAATTGTACAAGATTCTGATTATCAAAATAGTTTAAAAAAGCTTCAATATCTCTCCTGTATGCTTCTAAAGTGTGAAATGAACGATTTTTTACTTTTTCTAAATATCCAAAAAATTCGTTTAACAATACTTCGTTTGACATAAAAAGTAAATAGCCGGCTTGAAAGACCGGCTAAAATACTTTAAAACCTGAAATTTATGCCTCTTGTTGGCTTCTTATTTTCTGAGTGAAGATGGCTTTCAAAACCTGATTTCTTCTACGTACCGAGGGCTTAGTGTAATGCTGCTTTTCGCGAAGAATGCGCACTATACCAAGTTTATCAAACTTCTTTTTGTAGCGCTTTAGCGCTTTTTCTATGCTTTCACCTTCTTTTACTGTTATGTGAATCATGTTATGACGATATCCTGTGTTAATTGGGGCGCAAATGTACAAATAAATTTCTTATTGTCAATGCTATTTTAAAATATTTCTTGAAATCACAAGTCTCTGAATTTCTGAGGTTCCTTCCCCGATAGTGCAAAGTTTACAGTCACGGTAAAATTTTTCTACTGGAAAATCTTTGGTGAATCCGTATCCACCAAATATTTGCACAGCTTCGTTGGCTACGCGCACACTCACTTCTGAGGCATATAGTTTAGCCATTGAGCCTTCTTTTGTTACTTTCATTCCATTGTTTTTCAAGTAGGCTGCATGGTAGGTGAGCAACTCAGCAGCTTCGATTTGGGTAGCCATATCGGCCAATTTGAATGCGATGGCCTGAAACTGAGAAATAGGCTTGCCAAACTGAATGCGTTCTTTAGAATACTTCAGTGCAGCTTCATAAGCGCCCTTAGCAATGCCAACTGAAAGGGCAGCTATAGAAATTCGACCGCCATCGAGAATTTTCATTGCCTGTATAAAACCTTCTCCCTCTTTGCCAAGCATTTGAGAATGATGAACCCGACAGTTGTCAAAAATTAGCTCAGTAGTTTCAGAGGCTCGCATTCCGAGTTTGTTTTCCTTTTTACCTGCATAAAAACCGGGTGTGCCTTTCTCAATAATGAAAGCCGACATGCCGTGTGAGTCCCCCTTCTCTCCGGTGCGAACGATCACTACAGCTACATTTCCGGATTTACCATGAGTGATAAAGTTTTTTGAACCATTGATCACCCAGTAATCCCCATCTCTTACTGCAGTAGTATTCATACCTCCGGCATCTGAACCCGTTCCTGCCTCAGTCAACCCCCACGCGCCAATCCATTGTCCTGTAGCCAACAGAGGTAGATATTTTCTCTTTTGTTCCTCATTGCCAAATTGTAAAATATGCCCGGTACATAAAGAATTGTGTGCTGCCATTGAAAGACCAATTGAGGGATCAACCTTTGACAATTCAATGATAGCAGCTACATATTCATCGTATGTAAGGCCTGCTCCTCCATACTCCTCGGGCACTAAGACACCCATTAATCCAATCTCGCCGAGCTTCTGCATCACATCCACCGGAAAGTGCTGTGCCTCATCCCACTCCATTACATGCGGACGTATGTACTTCTCCGCAAAATCCCTTACTGCATCAATGATCATCCGTTGTGTTTCGTTCATGGATAGATCAAAAGAGGACTTGGTTTCTATCATAATGTTTTCTAATTTAATTTTCTCCAATTGTTAAATAGGGATAAAGCTTTTCTAAATCCCTATTTTTTGCCAAAGATAATTTTTCAACTTCAGTAACAGATTGAAACAAGCGAAAGTTTTTCCTAAAAGCTACTATTTCTCTGGCAAGTCCTTTTCGAATGTATGGATGTGCAGCTAATTCATTTTCATCAGCACTGTTGATGTTGATTTTTTTTACATATGTCAAATTGATTTCAATTAGGGGTAAAAGAATCTCCCATTTCAGGCTATCGATGCCATATACTTCCAACAGCTGGTTTACATGCGCATAGCCTCCCAGAGCAGTTCGATATTTCACGATTCTGCCAGCTAAGACCGACCCTATGCCCGGTAATGAGGTTAGCGTAGTGCTATCTGCTGTATTAAGTTCAATTTTTTCAGAGGTTTTAGTTGTGAAAATATGCTGTTTTCCATCAATCGACGTAGGCAGATCGATATAGGGCTCAAGAATAGCATAAAAGCCAGAATCAATCCCATATAGGCGCTTGACGTCTTCTTTTTTATGAAAAATTCCTCCTCGCGACCTGTAACGGAGTAGGTTAGAAATCTGCCAGGGCTTGAAGCCAAGCCGGAGTAGGCTTGCGGAATCAGCGGTATTCGGATTAAAGACAAATAATTCGTATTTCGTTTTTAAATTTTCGGTGGTATTCTGATTAATTACCATAAAAGGCAGATGAAAGGCAACCCAGCCAGAGTCGATATTATAGATCTTATATACCTCATCGGCCTTAAAAAATTTTCCCCCTTTGTTGCGATAATTGATTATTGCCCTGGCATTTTTTTCTCGCAATCCGCTCTTTATTAAATCTTCAAAACTTATTTCATTTGGATTGAAATATCCAATAAAATGGTATTTTGAAAGTAATGTTGAATCAAAAGCCTTGTTTATGGTTTCTAAATATTTATTTGTGACGATAACATCAAAATTTAAAGGGGGTTTGTTTCGAATGAGGTACTTAAAATAATAATTAGAAGCCCCAAAAAAGATGATCAAAAAAAGTAAAACAAGTATTCCGCGTTCTTCTGATTTGGTTAGTTCAAACCATTCGCGGAATTTTCGCCACATGATTTACCTCATTTTTTGGATGGTTTGCTCAAAACTTTAATATATAAATAAAGTGTTATTCCCGTAATGAGTACCTGAGTAGTGATCATAAATATAAGTGCAGAAGTATTCATAATAACATGGCTCTTTTGCGTTTTCTATAAGCAATATGAACCAAAAAAGCAATACCTAAAAACATAACTGAAAGCAAAAATCTGGAAAAATTGGCATAAAATTTTTGCTTTTTTAGCTGTTGTATTTCTGCTTCATTGGTGGCTCTTTTTATCTTCTCTTCGATATCAGTATTTGTAATTTTTGAGATAAGAGAATTATTGTCTAATTTCCACTTTTTGCCTTTAAAGAGGCCTAAAATGTTACCTTTCCAATCTTGAAAGTCAGAAATCGAATAATGTGTATTTTCTACATTAAAATTAGCCAGAAGCGTTTTTTCAAATTTTACAATGTTATTAAAGGTCTTTGAAAAATTTTCAGTACTAGCTACCAATATCCACTTTTGATCCGTTGAACGCTGCTCAAATCCATTTTGCTCCAAATACGCAATCAGATTTTCTGTGATTTTATTATCAGATTTAGAAGCAACGAATCGCTTCTCGACGGGTGGCGAAATGAATGAACCAAGAAATACAAAGAGCAATAAGATTGGGGTTACGTATTTAATGATGTATTTGTATGCAATAGGAACCTTGATGTCTGAACCTTCAGTAAGCTCAGCCCACCCCTTGTCGATACCAAAAATCCAGGCGAAAAGAATGATTTCAATTAAGGCAAAAATCACCAGTGATACAGTGCCTCCCCAATAGTCGTATTCGTCGAAAACACCCTGATGAAAAAACAATACGGTGGGTAATCCGAATGCAAGAATAATCAGCCCGAAGGACAATGCCCCTTTCTCGCGTGTCCAGCGAAATTCATCTTGCATAAAGCCTACCCAGGGTGTGCCCATCGCCAGCGAGGAGGTGATGCCTGCAAAAAACAGCAGTCCGAACCAAAACACTCCTGCAATGGCTGCCAGCAGAGCTCCCCACTTGTCAAACAAATACGGCATAGTCTGAAAGGCCATGCCGAACCCTGCATTTTCCCGCACCCAGTCGATGCCGAGATAACCGGCAGCTATTGGAATTACGATCAGGCTGCCAAGTACGACCTCTACAAATTCGTTGGTAAATCCTGCCGAGGTAGCATTCAGAGCGATGTCTTCCTTCGAACGCACATAGCTGGCATAGCATTGTATGGTACCCATCCCCACAGACAGCGTGAAAAAGATTTGTCCGGCGGCTGCAAGCCAGACTTTGGGATTTAGCAGGCTGTCGTACTGTGGGGTCCACAGGAAGTTAATGCCCTCCCAGGAGTTGGCATCCGGATGTTCGGGTGTGGCGCCTGAGGTGCCGAGGGTAAGGCCCTGATAAGCCAGAAAAGCGCCGAAAATCAATAAAAGAGGAACCCCTACGATCGCTACCTTCTCAATGCCAGCCAATCCGCGCGAGAGTATCCAAGTGTTTAGCGCCAGGCATAGGATGTAAAATACTATGGCCTCGTAAGGAATGCCGAGTGTGGTCTTGTCGATCTCGGTGTAATCGACAAAAAATTGCGCCACCTCTGCCTGTGACATACCGCGGAAGGTGCCAATAATGGAGTGAAATACATA
>NZ_JBKBHX010000005.1:0-214258 GCF_046299575.1 Thermaurantimonas sp.
TATTCATTTGCCCTGTAGATACAATAGGTCAATAAATCAGCTCCGTAGGAGCAAAAGGTTAATAGAAAATTCATCGCGATACCACACAGCTCCGTAGGAGCGATACCCCTCGTGATTAAATGTTTCGCTCCTGACGGAGCTATTGCTCCTGATTTAACGTTATTTGCTATTAACCTTCGGCTGCGCTGCAGCCGTTTAAATTGCTTCTATCAGATCAATAGGTTAAAAATTCAGCTCCGTAGGAGCGACAGGTTAATAGAAAAATCATCGCAATCCCACACAGCTCTGTAGGAGCGATACCCCAAGCATTTCAATGTTTCGCTCCTGACGGAGCTATTATGAATTGGATTAATGTTATTGCTATTAATCTTCGGCTGCGCTGCAGCCTTATTTCATTTGATTCGTAGATTCATTATATTAATAATTCCAGCTCCATAGGAGCAAAAGATTAATAGAAAAATCATTGAAACACCATCCAGCTCCGTAGGAGCGATACCCATTGATTCAACGTTGAGCTATTAACCCTTAGCTGCGATGCAGCCATTTATATTTACAATAATTCCATACTTTGTCTTACATTCCCAATTCATTACACACCCTTGCGAATCTGATTAGACCATTAATTTCTCCAAATTTTTAATGCTCCATCGTAGATTTTTTGTCCAATCACATCAGGCTAATCCGATCACACATATATGGACGGTTTAAATACCACATGTAAAAAATCCCCTTACCCACTCTCTATATTTGCCCACCGGTAACGACTGAAGCCCCTATGAAACCATACGATGATCCTAATCTTTTTGAAAATACCGAAAAGGCCTTCCGATACCGCACTGATGCTGAGCTAAGGCGCGCACGCTGGCTTTTTAAACTGATTGAAAACCCCAGCACCGTGGCCTGGGGCAAAAAAATGCTCGCCCTGGCCGACAAGGTCAAACTTCCATACCAATGGGCAGTAAAAGCTACGGTTTTTCGTCAGTTTTGCGGAGGAGAGACCATGCAGGAATGTATTTCTACCATCGACCGCCTCTATCAGTACGGCGTAAAATCCATACTCGACTACTCCGTCGAAGGCAAAGAGACAGAAGACGATTTCGAACACACCTGCCTGAAAATCATTGAAATCATCCGCTTTTCGAAAGATAAACCTGCCATACCCTTTGCCGTTTTTAAAATGACCGGCATGGGACGCTTTGCCCTGCTGGAGCGCATAAGCTCCGGTGAGACACTCACCCCCGAAGAATTACGCGAATGGGAACGCGTCAAGGCAAGGGTGCATTCCATTTGTACCGAAGCTGCCACCAGCGATGTACCGGTGATGATCGATGCCGAAGAGAGCTGGATACAGCCCGCCATAGATGCACTGGCCGAAGAGATGATGTGGGAGTTTAACGTCCACAAACCCATCGTTTATACCACCCTGCAGATGTACCGCCACGACCGCTTCCCCTATCTCAAAGACCTGCTGCTCCGTGCCCGCGAGCGCGAGCGCTACGTAGGTGTAAAAATCGTACGCGGTGCCTACATGGAGAAGGAACGCGAGCGCGCCCGTCAGCTCGGCTACACCGACCCCATCCAGCCCGACAAGGCCTCCTCTGACCGCGACTACGACTACGCCCTCCGCCTCGTGGTGGACAATCTGAGCACCTTCGGCCTGGTAGCCGGCACCCACAACGAAGAATCCTGTCGCACCCTCATGCGCGCCATGGACGACTACCGCATCCCAAACAATGACCCACGCATCTACTTTTCCCAACTCTACGGCATGAGCGACCATCTGAGCTTCAACCTCTCCGCCCTCGGCTACAACGTAGTGAAATACGTACCCTTCGGCCCGGTGCGCGACGTACTGCCCTACCTCATCCGCCGAGCCGAGGAAAACACCTCCGTAGCCGGCCAGACCGGTCGCGAACTCTCCCTGATCCAGAAAGAACTCAAACGCCGGAATGCATGATCAACGGTAAAAAAATCATTGTCGTACTGCCCGCCTACAACGCAGCTAAAACCCTCGAAATGACCTACCGCGAGATCCCCTTCGACCTGGTGGACGACGTCGTACTCGTAGATGACTGCTCCCACGACGAAACCATTCGCGTAGGCCGTGAGTTGGGCATACGCCACATCATACGCCACGACGTCAATCTCGGCTACGGGGGCAACCAAAAGACCTGCTACCGCAAGGCCCTTGAGCTCGGCGCCGACATCGTCGTCATGCTACACCCCGACTACCAGTACACCCCCAAGCTCATCCCCTCCATGTGCTACCTCATCGCACACGACCTCTACGACTGCGTGCTCGGCTCACGCATCCTGAGCAAGGGCGCCCTGGCCGGTGGCATGCCCTGGTACAAATACGTAGCCAACCGCATCCTCACACTGATCCAAAACATCCTCGTCAACCACAAACTCTCCGAATACCACACCGGCTACCGAGCCTTCAGCCGCCGGGTACTCACCTCACTTAACCTCGATTACAACTCCGACAACTTCGTCTTCGACAATCAGATGCTCTCCCAGATCATCTACAAGGGCTTCCGCATCGGCGAAGTCAGCTGCCCGACCAAGTACTTCGACGACGCATCCTCCATCAATCTGAAAAACAGCGCCATCTACGGCCTCGGCGTCCTGGCCGTCTCCTTCAAGCACTTCTTCTGCAAGCTCGGTATCGCCAAGTCGCGCATGTACGAATAATACAGTTTTTTTTTTATTTGGGCGTGCCCCCTGACAAGGCGCCTGTAGCGCCTTCGTCAGGGGTCGGGCTATCCGCTCATATTCGCCTTGCAGCCGGGCGAGGCACATCGGGCTGCGGTGGCTTCGCCTGTCGCCTCCTCGCCCTGTGTGCCTCAGGCCCGTCTGCTGCGGCTCATATCCGCTCCTATCCCTCACGCAGCAGCGGCCTTCGGCCGCTTATCACTACTAAACTCCAAAAACATCACATTAAAACCTCCGGCTTCCAGCTTTTTTTTTGTGTATATCCTTCAGAAAATACACATAGCATTGACAATCAAAGCTTTGCGGTATAATTTACTGCACTTACCCCTGTAAAATTCTCATCACACAGTGATACTGGTCACCATTTCAAGAACGACGCTACTGGAATTTTATCGTAAAATCCAGGCACATGGATACTGAAGTATTGGCAAGAATTCAGTTTGCTTTCACTGTCACCTTTCACTACATCTATCCACCACTGAGCATTGGTCTCGGGCTATTGATAGTCATTTTCGAAGGTCTCTACTTGAAAACCGGAGATAAGCACTACGAAATACTTACCCGCTTCTGGTTAAAATATTCGCCATCACATTTGCTATCGGGGTAGCCACCGGTATCATTATGGAATTTGAGTTTGGTACCATTTGGTCGGTCTATTCCCGTTATGTGGGTGACATATTCGGCAGCGCACTGGCAGCTGAAGGTTTGTTTGCTTTTGCTCTGGAAAGTACTTTTCTGGGTATTCTGCTTTTCGGGTGGAACAGGGTGTCGCCCCAAGTTCATTTTCTGTCCACAATCGGAGTATTTCTCGGTTCAATGTTTTCAGCCATCTGGATCGTAGTGGCCAACAGCTGGCAACAGACTCCGGCCGGCTATCACATTGTGGGTGAAGGGTTGGATGCAAGGGCTGAAATTACCGACCTCTGGGCAATGGTGTTTAATCCAACGGTTGTAGACCGAATCATACACGTATGGCAAGGGGCCTTTTTAGTAGGCGCATTTTTGGTGTTGAGCGTGCATGCTTACTATCTGCTTCAAGGTAGATATGTAGAAATTTCAAAAAAAGCCTTTCGCATATCGTTGATCGTAGTCACCATATTTTCCTTCACCCAGCTCTTATCGGGCCACAGTTCAGCAGAAGGAGTTACTGAAAATCAGCCGGCGAAGTTAGCGGCAATGGAAGGGCATTTTGAGGCTGAGGCTCCGGCTGACCTGTACCTTTCTGGGTGGGTAGACAAGGAAAAACAAAAAACCTATGGCCTTGCCATACCCGGTGGACTGTAGTTTTTGATTCATCAGGATTTCAAAAAACCGGTGAAAGGCCTCAACGCCTTTCCTGAAGATGAACGCCCACACCGGGTAAATGCTGTCTTTCAATTTTATCACATCATAATCGGCATCGGTATGCTGCTTATCGCCCTGACAGCTTTCGGATCTTTTTACTCTGGAAAGGCAAACTTTTTAAGACCCGCTGGATATTATGGGTTTTTGTCTTTGCCGTTGGTTTACCTCAGGTAGCCAACCAGGCAGGCTGGTTTGCCGCTGAAATGGGGCGCCAGCCTTGGGTGGTATATGGCCTTCTGCGTACAAGCGAAGCTTTTTCGAAGGAAGTGGAAGCCAATCAGATTTTGTTTTCCATCATTCTTTTCTTTGTGATATATATACCATCTTGTTTGCGCTCTTTTCGTACTTTTTGAACAAAAAGATTCAGAAAGGACCTGAAAAATAGGCTGAAAATGTATTTAATCTGGTTTATAACAGCGGTATATGGAGACTTTTTTGGGCATCGACTATCCCAACTGGTGGTTTCTGGTAATCGGATTACTTTTTTCAGGATATGCCATATTAGAAGGTTTTGATTACGGAGCAGGCGCATGGCACTTAGTCTTCAAAGACGATGTAGAACGACGCATTGCAATTAATGCCATTGGGCCGCTCTGGGATGCCAATCAGGTATGGCTCATCATAGGTGCAGGAGCGCTATTTTCAGGTTTTCCGGTGATGTATTCCATTCTGCTATCGGCCATGTACACACCGTTTATGCTTTTGCTTTTAATGTTGGTTTTTGCGAACGGCTTGCATTAAGTTCCGAAGTGCAGAGCCAGCCCGGTGGTGGCGGCATATGTGGGATGTGCTGTATGCCATGTCGAATATCTCCATTTCCTTTTTGCTCGGCGTAGTACTCGGCAATGTATTACAAGGCCTGCCAATTGGAGAAAATTACACTTTCGAAAATCGCGGATTTTTTCAGTTTCTAAATCCGTATTCTATTCTCACAGGCATTACTACGTTAGCACTTTTTATGAAGCAAGGCGCTCTTTTTTTACTGCTTAAGTCAGAAGGAAATATGTGCGAAAAAACCATTCAACTCGTATGGAACAGCATCATCTTTTTTGTCGTAAGTTTTTCGATTACTTCGCTTTATACCTTGATTTTTATCGAAGGAATTGTAGAAAAATTTCGCAATAATCCGGTGTTTTTTGTGCTTCCTGTTTTATCGCTGCTTTCGATCGCTAATATTCCCCGATTGGTATATAAGAAAAAGTATTTTTATGCCTTCATTTTTTCATCGCTTACCATGGCCTTTCTATTGATGCTGGTGGCCTTTTCGCTGTATCCTGTACTGCTGCTTTCGACCAAAGACAGTTTATATAATGTGACCATTTACAATGCAGCATCATCCATTAAATCGCTGAAAATCATGCTTACTTTCGTAGTAATTGGAACACCTCTTATAGCCTTATATTTTGGCTTCTTATACAGCACTTTCAGAGGTAGGGTAAAATTGGATGATACGAGTTATAAAAGTTGTAAAAAGCTTTAAACAAAAAAGCCCGAAAACATTGTTGTTTTCCAGGCTTTTTTGCTTTGTGATGTTCTTTTTAAAATTTTTATAGATCTTATAATAAAGTCAGCTTTTACCTCGGGCGGCTTTCAGTGTATTTTTCAACAGTGAAACAATCGTCATCGGACCTACACCACCAGGCACGGGTGTAATGAAGGCTGCTTTTTGACTCACTCCATTAAAATCCACATCCCCTACGATGCGATATCCCGATTTTTTGGTTTTATCGACGATACGGGTAATTCCCACATCTACAACCACTACCCCATCTTTTACCATATCAGCTGTTACAAAATTTGGTCGCCCGACGGCGGCTATGAGTATGTCAGCTGAGCGAATGATGTCGGTGAGGTTGCGCGTATGGCTGTGGCAGAGGGTCACGGTACTGTTGCCCGGATAAGTATTTCGGGCCATGAGCATAGAGATGGGCTGGCCTACAATGTGGCTGCGGCCGAGCACTACACAGTGCTTTCCACCTGTTTCGATATTGTAGCGATCGAGCAGCTCAATGATTCCTGCGGGCGTAGCCGGTACAAATCCGGGCATGCCCAATGCCATACGGCCAACATTTTCCGGATGAAAGCCATCTACATCCTTATCGGGGCGAATGGCAAGAATGATTTTCTTCTCGTCGATCTGTACCGGAAGGGGCAGCTGCACAATAAAACCGTCAATTTCAGGATCTTCGTTAAGCTTTCGGACTTCTGTAAGCAACTCGCTCTCTGAAATGGTGTCAGAGAGCTTCACAAGGGTTGATTGAAAACCCACTTCTTCGCAGGCTTTGATCTTGGCATTCACATAAGTGACCGATGCTCCGTTGTTGCCCACAAGTACAGCAGCCAGGTGAGGGCGCTTACCTCCGTTTTTCACAATGTGCTTGACCTCTGCGGCAATTTCATTTCGAAGGTCCTGAGAGGTTTTTATGCCATCAAGCAGTATCATCGGTGCTGTTTTGGATTATCGCATGCCGCGCATCATGCCGGCCAGTCCTCTCGGGCCGCCTGATTGCATCATTTTCATCACTTTTTTCATGTCTTCAAATTGCTTGATCAGTCGGTTGACCTCTGAGATGTCGCGACCGCTACCGAGGGCAATGCGCTTTTTGCGCGAACCATTGAGAATCTCCGGATTTCTGCGTTCCTGAGGGGTCATCGACAGTATAATGGCTTCTACGTGTTTAAAGGCATTGTCGTCGATATCGATGTTTTTCATGATTTTGTTCATACCGGGCAGCATTCCCATCAGGTCTTTGACATTGCCCATCTTTTTGATTTGCTGAATCTGGCTGTAGAAATCTTCGAAATCAAACTTATTGGTGGCTATCTTTTTATTGAGCTTGCGGGCTTCTTCCTCGTTGTATTGCTCTTGTGCGCGCTCTACCAGCGATACGACATCGCCCATCCCGAGTATTCGGTCGGCCATCCGGTCGGGATGAAAAACGTCGAGAGCATCGACTTTTTCACCTGTTCCAACAAACTTAATCGGCTTGTTGACGGTAGCCCGGATTGACAGGGCTGCCCCTCCACGGGTATCGCCATCGAGCTTGGTGAGCACTACGCCATCGAAGTCGAGCACATCATTGAAGGCTTTGGCAGTATTTACTGCATCCTGACCCGTCATGGCGTCGACTACGAATAGGGTTTCTGAGGGCTTAACGGTCCGGTGAATTTCAGCAATTTCCTTCATCATCTGCTCATCGATCGAGAGGCGACCGGCGGTATCGATGATTACCACGTTATGGCCGAGTTTTTTGGCCTCTTCTATGCCCTTTTGGGCGATTTCCACGGGATTTTTGTTTTCCGGGATGGAAAATACCGGCACATTGATCTGCTGTCCCAGCACTTTAAGCTGGTCGATAGCGGCAGGGCGATACACGTCAGCCGCGATGAGCATGGGATTGCGTCCCTTTTTGCGCTTTATGTAATTGGCGAGTTTAGCCGAAAAGGTTGTCTTACCGGAACCTTGGAGACCGGCAATGAGCACGACGGCTGGTGAGCCTTGCAGATTGATGTCAGAGGCCTGGCCTCCCATGAGGGCGGCCATTTCGTCGCGAACAATCTTTATCAACAATTGGCCCGGTTGTAGGGACGTAAGCACTTTCTGGCCGAGGGCTTTTTCCTTGACAGTATTGGTAAATTCTTTGGCGATCTTAAAATTGACGTCGGCATCGAGTAGAGCACGGCGAACTTCTTTGAGGGTGTCGGCAACGTTTACTTCCGTGATGCGTCCGTGACCCTTGAGTATGTGAAAGGCTTTTTCGAGCTTATCAGTAAGATTTTCAAACATTTTATGACATAGATTTTCGGTTTGCAAAGGTATGGCTTTCCAATCAAAGGCATAGTGTGCAGATCGAGTAAAAATCGGCACTCGGGTATTGGTGAAAGCAGGGTAGGATTTGTGGATCCCCGGTTGTGATCTGAGAATTGATTTTTGGTAAAGAATGGGGATTATATTTCGTATACAATTCTGTATGGAAGCGGATTAAACCATGTGAGCCTGCCCCTTGTATGCCAAACGATGTTTCGTGATGCTGCCTTCGTGTGAGGTGACCGGCGGGCGCACGCCAGCGCGGTGCGAAAGCGAGGCTCTGCTGAGCCGTAGCACGGGAGCGAAGCGTACTCCAGAGTGGACCGGCCTGAGCAGCTGCCCCTAATGGCAACCTGCGAAGGACACGCCCAATTCAGAAAAAATCTTTACCCGTAGAACGATTAAATAAACTCGAGATTGAAGCCCAGACGACTGAGGTCGTGCCAAAAGGTGGGGTAGCTTTTGGTTACGACAGCGGGGTTTTCGATGGCGATGGGCCTGATCAGTGCCAGGGGCGCAAAGGCCATTGCCATTCGGTGATCGCCATAGGTGTGGATTTGAAGATTTTCGCGCAGGTCGATTCCCTTGTGTATGGTGAGCTGATTAGTGCTGCCCTCAACATCTGCACCACAGTGGGTGAGTTCGCTCGCCAGTGCGCGGATGCGGTCGGTCTCTTTAATGGGCAATGTATCAAGGCCTGTAAGGCAGCTGGAGTGCCCTGTGGCTGCCAGTGCTACAGCCAGGGTTTGAGCCAGATCGGGGGTGTCTCGAAGATTTATGTGATGTAATAAGGATTTTTCAGACGATTTCTTAAAAATCCGGATTCCGGCACCGAGAAAGACTGTTTCGACCCCAAGGGCATCGAAATATCCGCGGACCACAGAATCGCCCTGCATGCTGGGAATCCTGAGGCCGGGAAGAAAAAGCTCTGCCTGACGGCTGAGCAGTGCCATGAGATACCAGTAGGATGCGGCTGACCAATCGGGCTCTACATGTACTCGGGATTTGGTCGGGCGGGAGGGATAAAGAATGATTTCAGGCAGGCGGATGTCGACCTTAAGGCCTGCCTGGTAGAGTGTGGAAGCTGTAAGATAGATGTAGGGCACCGATACCGGATAACCACGTATGTGTATGCGAAGGCCAGAGGGCAGCGTACAGCCGATGAGCATGAGGGCGGTGATAAACTGACTGCTCGTAGTGCCATCTATGGCGACCTGATGGCCGTTAAGCCGGCGACCTCTGATTTCGAGTGGCGGAAAGCCCTCTCTGCCCAGATACCGGATATCGGCCCCTAACTGACGAAGTGCATCGACCAGATGACCTACGGGCCGCTCAAGCATGCGCTCCGAGCCTGTGAGTCGTACATGAGTGCCCGGCGTGGCGGCATAAAAAGCTGTTAAAAAACGAAAGGCTGTGCCAGCCATACGGCAGTCCACCCGACCCTGGTATCTCTGTGCAGCGAGTATCTCTGACAGCAGTTGAGTATCGTCAGCGTTGGAGAGACCGCTGATTTGTATTGTACCGGGATATAGAGCAGAAAGGATGAGCAGACGATTTGACTCACTCTTGGATCCCGGAAGAGGGATCCTTCCGATCAGCCGACCGGTAGGGTGCGACACTTTTACATAACGAGCGTGTAGAGGTAGGATGTCCATAATGAGGCAAATATCCCTATTCTTTGGAGGCAAAAGGCTATTTTTGCCGAAATTCCGTTACACAAAATACTGCTATCCTATGAATGAAATAACTGGCGAAGCCCTTCAGACCGAATTTGAATTGAACAAATCAGAAGTGCTGAATGATTACGCTCTGGCCATAGAATCGCGTGAAGCAAGCCTTATTGGCCGGCGAGAGGTACTGACAGGAAAAGCTAAATTCGGCATCTTCGGCGATGGAAAGGAAGTAGCCCAAATTGCCTGGGCAAAAGCTTTTAAGCCGGGAGATTTTCGTTCGGGGTATTACCGCGATCAGACATTTATGATGGCCATAGGGGCACTGACTACGCAGGAATTCTTCGCCAGTCTTTATGCTGATACTGATCTGAACAACGAGCCTGCCTCTGGCGGTCGTCAGATGAACGGACATTTCGCAACCCGAAGTCTGGACGAAAACGGCCAATGGAAGGAGCTCTCAAAAATGAAAAATTCGTCGGCCGACGTTTCTCCCACGGCATCGCAAATGCCCCGCCTTGTAGGTCTGGCTCAAGCGAGCAAGGTTTATCGTCATATGGGCGAATGGTCTGAAAAAACCAAGTTTTCGAACAATGGAAACGAAATAGCCTGGGGCACGATTGGAAATGCCTCTACCAGCGAAGGACTCTTTTTCGAGGCCATTAATGCAGCCGGAGTTCTGCAGATACCCATGGTCGTGAGCGTGTGGGACGACGACTACGGCATCTCTGTGCACAGCGAGTACCAAACTACCAAAGAAAGCATAAGTGAAATTCTGTCGGGCTTCCAACGCGGTGAGAAGCCGGGTTATGAAATCTTTGTCGTAAAAGGCTGGGACTACCCTGCCCTAATCGAAACCTACAAAAAGGCTGAACACATAGCCCGTAATGAACACGTGCCTGTGCTAATTCACGTGGTGGAAATGACCCAGCCGCAAGGGCATTCTACCTCAGGCTCTCACGAGCGTTACAAGAGCAAAGAACGCCTGGAATGGGAACGTGAATATGACTGCATCCGCCAAATGCGCCTCTGGATAGAGCGCAATGGCATAGCCACACCCGATGAGCTCGACGAAATCGAAAAAAACGCCAAAAAAGCCGCCCGCGATGCAAAAAACCGTGCCTGGCAAAACTATCTGACACCCATATTAAATGAGCGCGCTCATGCTATCGGACTACTGCAACACCTTGCGGCTGCATCAGCTGCAGGGGCTGAAATAACTTCGATAATCGAACAGCTCGGCAAACTCACCGAGCCCTTGCGTCGCGATATCCTCTCAACCGTACGCAAGGCTTTGCGCCTTACAATCCGCGAAAATTCTGCCGCTCGCCAAACACTCGAGGGCTGGTTAAAAACCTATACCGAAACTTATCAACGTCGCTATAGCAGCCACCTCTACAGCGAAAGCCCTCTCTCAGCTTTACATATAAAGGAAGTAAAGCCAGTGTATTCTGACCAATCGCCCGAGGTAGATGCACGCGTGGTATTGCGCGAAAACTTTGACCAACTGCTGGCCAATCGTCCGGAAGTGCTCATCTTCGGTGAAGACAGCGGCAAAATAGGCGACGTAAACCAGGGCCTCGAAGGCCTGCAGGCCAAGCACGGCGAAATGCGCGTAGCTGATACTGGCATCCGGGAAGCCACTATCTTAGGTCAGGGAATTGGTCTGGCCATGCGCGGCCTGCGACCCATTGCTGAGATTCAATACCTCGACTATCTGCTTTATGCCCTGCAAATCATGAGCGACGATCTTGCTACCGTGCAGTACCGAACTGTGGGCGGGCAGAAAGCACCGGTCATCGTGCGCACCCGAGGCCACCGACTCGAAGGTATTTGGCACTCAGGCTCGCCAATGGGAGCCATCGTCCATTCGATGCGAGGCATTTACATATTAGTTCCGCGGAACATGACCAAAGCAGCCGGCTTCTACAACACCATGCTCGACAGCGATGACACCGCCCTCATTATTGAGTGCCTGAACGGCTATCGCCTCAAAGAGCGCATCCCCGACAACCTCGCCGAAATACGCACCCCAATCGGTGTGGTGGAAACAATACGCGAAGGAAAGGACGTAACAGTGGTAACCTACGGCTCAAATTGCCGTATAGCTATGGAAGCAGCCCACGAACTGGCACGAATCGGCATTGAAATAGAAGTGATTGATGTGCAGTCCCTGATACCCTTCGACCGCAATCACGACATTGTTAAAAGCCTTCAGAAAACCAACCGAATCATCTTCTTTGACGAAGATGTGCCCGGAGGGGCCTCAGCTTACATGATGCAGCAGGTGCTCGAAGTACAGGGAGGTTATCGCTGGCTCGACTCCGCTCCTCGCACTCTTACCTCTAAGGAACATCGACCTGCATACGGGTCCGACGGCGACTACTTCAGTAAGCCATCGGCCGACGACCTGTGCGACCTAGTGATTGAAATAATCAAAGAAGCAGAACCTTTTCGGTTTGCATAGCACACGGTAACTTCACGATATGATTGTTGACCCTTGGAAGTCCGTTTCTCTTTTAAATAATCCTATGGTGTTTAATATTAAGCGATTACTGCTGTCGGTCATAGGGCTGCTGATGCTAAGCCATAATGTTACAGCTCAAGAAATTTTGTACGAAAACAAAATTTACACCCCAAACGTCAAAACGGTTTTGCTCCACCCCGTAGGCAATGAAACAGGCTTCCCTGCCATTAGGCTACAATCAAGCGATCGACTTATCTTGCGCTTCGACGATATGGACGAAGGAGTAAAAAACTATCAATACACCTTTGTGCACTGCAATGCCGACTGGACCCCTTCAAGGCTTTCAAAAAACGAGTACCTCAATGGCATAACAGACAATTTCATTCAGAACTACGAATTTTCCTTTAATACCTTTTACCCTTACACCCATTTTCACCTGACCTTTCCTAACCAAAACGTTCAATTCAAAATATCAGGCAACTACCTTCTAATCGTATACGAAAACAGCATAAATAAGCCTGTCCTCACGCGTAGATTTATTGTATATGAAGAGGTTGCAAATGTTGGCATGGAAGTTCGCCGTCCAACCGACGTACGCTTTAACAACACGCATCAGGAGGTAGACATTTACCTCAATCACGCCGGATATGTAATTCCTGATCCCTATGTAGATTTAAAGCTCACCATCCTTCAAAACCAACGCTGGGACAACGCCCTTACCACCCTAAAACCCCTTTTCGTACAGCAGGGACGCATCATCTACAACTACGACAACGGCGAAAATCTCTTTCAGGGCGGCAATGAATTTCGCGTGTTTGACATGAAAAACCTTCAGGTACTCGGCATAGGAATGATGAAAACTGAACTCGATCAAAACAACTGGAACGTTTACCTTTTTCGCGAATCTCCACGTCGAACCGATCGCTACGTCTTTTGGCAAGACATCAATGGTCAATATGTAATACGTCGTCAAAACTCAAGCAACCCACACACCGAAAGCGACTACGCATGGGTTGATTTTCAATTATTGGTCCCCAGTCCCTTTGCCGAAGGCGATATCTTCGTTTGGGGGCAGCTCTCTGACTGGCAACTACTGCCCGAATTTCGTATGAACTATGATTACGAAAAGCGCGCCTACACTGCCCAAATCCTCTTAAAACAAGGCTATTACAACTACCTGTATGCCTTGCAAACCGACAACGGCCAGGCTGACCTCATGCCCGTCGAAGGCAGCTACTGGGAAGCCGAAAACGAATATACAGCCATCTTTTATCACCGCGAAATTGGCATTCGCTACGACCGCGTTATCGGATTTGCCCGACTCTCCTCACGACGTTAATTCCAACACAGTACTATGGCAAAACTGCTGCGCATACACCCCGACAATCCACAACCAAGACTCATCGCCGAGGTCGTCCAGGCCCTACAAGAGGGAGCCGTCATCATCTATCCCACCGACACCGTTTACTCCTTTGGTTGCGACCTGCGCAAGCAAAAAGCCATCGAATACATTGCCCGCCTCAAAGGCCTAAAGCCCGAAAAAGCTGACTTTTCCATCATCTTCGACGACCTCAGCCGCCTTTCCGAATTCACCCGTTCAGTCGACAATCCCACCTACAAACTGCTGCGAAGAGCGCTACCCGGCCCCTACACCTTTATCCTTGAGGCCTCTAATGCTATTCCTCGCTATTTTAAGCACAACAAAAAAACCGTAGGTATCAGAATACCCGACCACACCATACCACGCACCATCGTCCGCGAGCTCGGATTTCCCATCATCGCCAGCAGCGTTCACGACGACGAAGACGACATACAGGAATACTTCACCGACCCTGAACTCATTTATGAACGCTACAAAAACGACGTAGATTACGTAATCGATGGCGGCATTGGTCAGCTATTTGCCTCTACCGTTATTGACCTTACTGGAGGCCAGCCAGAGGTAATACGTGAGGGCATTGGCACCCTCGACATCCTTTGACTATTTACACTTCCCATAATAAAGGTTAATTTTTTTCTTCATTTGGGCGTGCCCCCCGACAAGGCGCTTTAAGCGCCTTCGTCGGGGGTCGGTCCCCTCTGGGGTACGCTTCGCTTCCGTGCTACGGCTCTGCAGAGCCTCGCCTTCGCACCGCGCTGGCGCGCGCCCGACGGGCACCTCACGCAGAAGTAACCCTACGGGCTGACTAAAAATTTACACAATCAACGCGCGTCAAGACCTCATTCAGAAACCCTAACGTTCCTTTTTGCCTTAAATATTCAAACTTAGCTCCTCAGAATCGTCCGATAATTCCACACTCAAGACAAATAAAATCCTTTGCAGCAAACACTTCCATCTTTAGGTGACAAAAAGAGATAAAAGTTTCAGACAACTATTGGCACTAAGCGTTTGATCACATACATTTGCACCTCGTTTTTACAACCGTTCTTTCTTATATCAGGTGAGGTGGGTGAGAGGCTTAAACCAACAGTTTGCTAAACTGTCGTACCCGAAAGGGTACCGGGGGTTCGAATCCCCCCCTCACCGCTTTCAGATCATGCAATTGACCTTTTGAAATTTATTTACTCTTTATTTCTGAAAATTTCTTCCTCAGAAATTCCTCTGCAGCTGCCTTATCATTTGGAATTACTCCGTCCAGTATAGCATCTTTTAAACTTTCCTTTAAAATCCCCACAGTCTTCGAAGGCTTTAAATCAAACATCTGCATAATATCATCACCCGACAGAGGTGGCTGCCAGTTGCGAAGCCGGTCTTTCTCTTCGATTTCCTGAAACTTCTGACGCAGCTGCGTATAGTTATCTAGAAATTTTTGTTTTTTTAAAGGATTCTTCGTGGTAATATCCGACTCACATAAGATCATCAAGTCTTCGATGTCCTCCCCTGCCTCAAAGAGCAATCGCCTTATAGCCGAGTCAGTCGTATGTTCCAAGGTAAGTGCGGCAGGTCTTGAGCTCAGAGCCACAAGCTTTTGAACATACGTAAGCGGTTGTCCGAGCGGCCACTTCATTCGCTCAAAGATTTTTTTAACCATGCGGCTGCCAACCAATTCATGTCCATGGAAGGTCCACCCTTGCTCGGGATCAAGCTTTTTGGTTACAGGTTTACCGATGTCGTGCAGCAGAGCCGCATACCTTAGCCACAGATTCGCCGATCGCTTCGCCACATTGTCCACCACCTCCAGCGTATGGTAGAAGTTTTCTTTATGGTTATGTCCATCTACCTCATCCACTCCGTGTAGAGCATGTACCTCCGGTAGAATCAGTTTCATCAATCCACTCTCAAACATTAGGCCCAGCCCTACCGATGGTCTGGGTGCAAGCATGATTTTGTGTAGCTCATCGCTTATGCGCTCGCGCGACACAATTTTTATTCGGTGAGCCTGTGTATGTATGCCTTCAAATGTCCTGGGATCTATCTTAAACTGTAATTGAGCCGCAAAGCGCACTGCCCGCATCATGCGCAGCGGATCGTCAGAAAATGTGATTTCAGGATCAAGTGGAGTTTTAATGATGCCCAGACTTAAATGCGCAATCCCGCCAAAAGGATCTATCAGACACCCCCTGTTTTTTCCATTAAGAGCAATAGCCAGCGCATTGATGGTAAAATCACGGCGATTTTGATCATCTTGCAATGTGCCTTCTTCTACAATTGGCTTACGCGAATCGCGACTGTAGGATTCTTTTCTGGCGCCCACGAATTCAACCTGAAGATTTCTGAAGGGTACCATCGCGGTTCCAAAATTTCTGAAAACAACAAGTTCATCCGATTTACCTACTACCGCAGCGAATTGCTCCGCCAATGCAATGCCGCTCCCCACGCATACAATGTCAATGTCCGAAGGCAATGGCCTCTTTAATAAAAAATCTCTCACATATCCACCTACTACATAAGCCGGCACATTGAGCTCATCAGCACATCTGGCCACTATGTCAAATACTTCACTATCTATGGCATCCTGTAAATCCATCCATAAAATTTATCACGACAAAAATACTTCCACCTTCAATCACTATGCCCTTAAAGGCACAGATCGATATCATACAAATGCAGTATTCATTATCATGACTTATCATTTCATTTTTGAAAATAACTTTTGATTGTGAAACTTCCATTATATCTGTTAAGCCTCAATTTACTGACGCATTTAAGTTTATCCCAATCACCAGCTTTGCCCAAATTTCAAGAAGGAAGCCGTTCGAAATGCCATATTTATAATCCTTCGGCTGGTGACTCGCTTATATATGAAGTACAAATGACTACCGGCGAAAAGTATCTTTTTAAAGTATTTCTGAAACATTACGATCCTTTCAGCGAAGACTCTGACGACTATTGCGCTATAATGGATTGGATATCCACTTCAGCCAGAGGGGGTAATGGTACCATTTACACCACTTGTGAAGGACTAAGCGAAGCTGTGAAATTTATAAACTTCTTTTTTCCTGGTATAACAATGCTCAAATCAAATATGTCAGCTATATTCCTATCAAGAAAAGCATATAATGAAAGACAGGAACAAACAGTTTACATTGATAATACTAAGATTTCTTTATTCGAACGGATGGGTATACCCCATATGGATGTAGTGGTAAAAAATAAAAAGAAAAAATACAGACTGGAAGCATTCCAGCTTACAGATAACCGAAGTATGAACTACGCCGATCCATCCTACAAGTCTGATTATCAGCTATGGGTACAAGCCAGTACCAGGAGTCCGTTGATAGTGTTTATGCAGCTGCCGGAATTCAAACTTAAATTATTAGAAATAAAATGAAAAACATAATTTATCTTTTTATATTCTCAACGCTGATTGTTTCCTGTAAAAAAATACCAGAAAGTCAGTTTCAATGTGGCTCAATGGAATTTACTCTACCGACCGGTTGGTCTTTTGATTTTGTGAATAATGATTTTACAACATTTTCACTGGTTGACAGCAGTTGGAGTTTTTCACCTAAGTCATGGACCGGACATTCTGCTACAGGAGATGAGGCTGGAGCCAAAATGGTAGTTATAATTAGTAGCCTGAAAACCAATAATGCTGTTAAAGAATTTGTAGAAAATTCTGATATTCCTGAAAAAGAATTATTGTATTTGTTTTATAATGAATATATGGAAAAATTTAAAGAATCATTGGAAAATATAGATCCTGAGCCGGTAAAGAAGAAACTACCTTCCGGTGAATGGTATACCTTAAGCATGAAACGAAAGGATACATTCGAAGACAAACCATTTAATGAAATGCTGGTGGTTTATTGCAGAATATTCAAAGACAATTTGTATCTATTTTATTTTAATGACTTTGAAAAACTGTACGATAAAAATTTCAGCAAATATTTCAATAAAATTTTACAATCTGTAAAATTCGTGTAAGATGCGGTTTATTTTAGTACTTATTCTCTGTTCAGGGTATGTGCAGGCTCAGGTTGGATGTCTGGTGGGCGGATATGTGTTTGGTACTTCCACATCAAGAAGCTTTGGTCGGTATGCCGATATGATAAATTCACAACCAGGAGTAACTGATAAACTTAGCAATTTCTGGTTTGCTCACGGATACGAGGTGGGTTTCGAAATACCAAATTTAATTGTTAGTGCAGGTGTATTAAACCTTCATTACAGACGCATGATCTCACACACAAGTTATACTTCAAATACCACTGGAAAAGTTGATTTTAATCTCCGACAAAATCAGTACACTGCTTCTATAATTATAGGTGATGTTTCAGAGAAAGGTGATTTAGCTTTTTTTGTCAATGTTCCGATTGGATACTTATCCTCAACTATCAATCATACGATAGAAAATTTACCCAATTTTAGACGTGAATATTCAGGAGGTCAAATCGTAATGGGGTTTGGAGTATCGTCTTATGCCATGATTAAAAGAAGATTGGGATTGTATCTGAAACTTCTCTGGATCGGACACATGATCCCAATTAAAGACTTAAAACCAGAGCTTTTTGACAAATCATTCTACGACTCTAACAATCCTGATATGGATTCTTATTACTTAAATTACACGTATAAAGGCGAAAATCAACGAGTGCGTGCTGATTTCAGAGGTATATCGGCAGAGATTGGTTTAATTTTTATCTTATTTCCTTAATCAGATCCGTAAAAGACAAAAGTAAATTACACCACAACTGCACTACATTTATTACAAAGACCATATACAAGGCATACTACCTGCTCGTTGGTAAAACCCGCTGGCAGCTCAATTGCTGGCAGATCAAACTCAGATAAGCAGATCATCGTGTTACACATTCTGCAACTGAAATGCGGATGTTGTTTGTGACTCAGACCGTATTTTGTTTTGAGCATGTATTTTACTGTTCCGTTTACATCGCGAAGTTTTTCGATTAATCCGGCATCTTCAAGATCAATCAATGCCCTGTACAAAGTGACTCTATGCCCCAGAAAGTCGTCAGATTGCGAAAGATCAGAATAGGAAATTCCACTTTCACTGTCCATAATTTTCTGAAGCAACACCCTGCGCCACTTTGTCACTTTCAGATTAGCCTGGCGGAGAAATTCCTCAGCTGATTTTTTTTCTAAATGCATCATTGTTACATTTAAATTATAAACTATATTTGCAACTGTGTTGCATTAAACTCTAAAACAAAAGTATGATGAAATCAAAACTCCTCAAACTCGCCTCAGTGTTTTTTGTACTGACAGCTTTAGCCTGCCATAAAGATGATCACAGCCATGATCCAAACGACCTGCAATCACCTCAAATCAACATCATCAAACCCTCGGAGTTTTCTTTCAATTCAGGAGACACTGTGTTTATACAGATTGTTGTTACTGACAATGTAGAGCTGCATGAAGTCGATGTCTTCATCCATGAAAAGAGAACTGGAATAGAAAAATATAAACTGCATCGCCATAGCCATTCTAGAGAAGTAAACATAAACTCCTGGTGGATAGCTGAGGCAGGCGAAGGTCATACTGACTATGTACTCACAGTAAAAGCTGAAGATGCCGCGGGGAATAAAGCTGAAAAAAAACACGAATTCCACGTCCATTAAAAGCTGCCGATTGGCAGCTTTTTTAATTGTTGTTTAAAGTCTGTTCAAACTTCCAGGCTGAGCGAAGCATATCGACCAAAGAATATTTTGCCTTCCAGCCAAGCTTTTCATTGGCAAGGCGCGTATCGGCATACACGGCTTCTACATCACCCGGACGTCGATTTACAATCCGATAAGGTATGGTAATGCCTGTAGCTTCTTCAAACGCCTTTACCATTTGCAATACTGAATACCCTTCACCTGTTCCTAAATTATAAACCTCAAACGGTTTTTCCATCTTGCCCTGCAACATGCGATTGAGAGCATAGATGTGTGCATCTGCAATGTCTACCACATGTATGTAATCCCGGATACAGGTACCATCGGGAGTATTGTAGTCCCCTCCAAATATTTTGAGTTCGGGCCGCTTTCCTATGGCTGTCTCTGTTATATATGGTACGAGATGATGGGGGGGGCCATCCTGAAATTCACCTATGATGCCACTCTCATGCGCACCTATGGGGTTGAAATATCTGAGTGAAATCACATCAACAGCTCCAGTAGCAGCTGTATCGCGAAGGATTTCTTCTGACATTTTTTTAGTGTTTCCATAAGGCGATTCCGCAGGTTTTACTGGCGCATCTTCGCTCACTGGCAATTTATCGGGATTGCCGTACACTGTACACGAAGAACTGAACACTACATTACGGATTTTGTATGCTGTCATACATTCCAGCAAATTGATAGTACTTACCAAATTGTTGTAGTAATATTTTAAAGGTTTTTCAACTGATTCATTTACAAGCAAAAAGGCAGCAAAGTGTATAACCCCTTCCATATCTGGATATTTAGCAAAGAGGGCATTCATCTCATCCTTATTACACATCTCTACCTTTTCAAAAACAACAGACCGACCTACAATTTTTTCGATGCGATCCTTCACCTCGATGGGCGACTCACTGAGATTATCGATTATTACAGGCTCAAATCCATGCTCGATCAGTTGCACAGCTGTATGTGAACCAATATATCCTAAACCTCCTGTGACAAGAATTTTTTTAGACATAATTATTCAAAATTTTCAGCCAAAATACACTTTACATAAAATACTAGGCAATGACAATAATCAGACGCGCCTTTTTCGATCTGATTTACGAAAGCTTTTTTATAAATATAAAAATTAACCTCAATTATTGAGCTAATAGCAGATTCAATTCGATGACACAAAAAAAATTTCATTGAATACGCACATTAGAATTCTCTTATATAAGTTTCAAGACAATAATCATTATAAATCTTATATTACAATAAATATTTTTACATAAGAAATCTGGAACTATTAAATCCTATTAAAATGATACAGATTCGCAAAAACATTGCTATTAGTGATACAGGCTTTTTGTTCGACCCATTTACGGGCGAATCATATTCCCTCAATTCTACTGGATTAGAAATTTTACTCATGCTAAAAAATGGAAATTCTCTTGAAGAAATCTCTCATAAAATAACAGAAAAATACGATGTGGATTCTGAAACTTTTGAGAGGTATTTTCAAGATTTTATTTCGACACTTCGACTGTATCACTTGACAGAAAACGAGTAAAATGAGAAAAATAACCATAGGACTTTACGGATTAAACAACATCGATAGTCCTGGTCCAGGCATTCCTGTATTTAGAGGCCTAAGAGCGTCTAAGCAATTTGAGCTAGAATTGTAGGCATAGCATATGAAAATCTGGAACCGGGCGCGTACATGCACGATTTAGTAGATAAAACATATAAAGTTCCATACCCTTCAGATGGTGTTGAACCTTTATTAGAAAGAATAAAATACATTCAAGAAAAAGAGAAAATCTACGTATTAATTCCCAACTTTGATTCGGAGCATTTCACTTTTATGAAATCCGAAAAAATATTAAGAGATTGGGGAATAAAAACATTTTTACCTACATTACAACTATTTGAAGAAACACATAAATCAAATTTACCCGAATTCGTAAAAAAGTACGGTGTAAATGTTCCTTACAGCGAACCCATTACTTCACTGCAAGAATTTTTTAAAATTATAATCAAATTCGATTTTCCTGTAGTAGTAAAAGGGAAATTTTACGATGCCTACATAGCATACGACATTGATCAGGTAGCTATGTATTTCAATAAAATAGCTGCTAAATGGGGTTTACCTATTGTAATTCAAGAATTTATAAAAGGAACAGAGGTAAACGTTGTAGGCCCTGGTGATGGTCAGGGTACCATAATAGGCGCCTTGCCTATGCGAAAAACTTACACCACCGACAAGGGTAAGGCTTGGCGAGGCATTACCCTCGATGATCCGGCTATGATGGAACTCACGCACAAAATTATTTCTCAAACTAAATGGAGAGGCGGTATGGAGCTGGAGCTCATCCGTACGGCCGATAATAAGCTCTACATGATCGAAATAAATCCCAGATTACCAGCATGGGTATATCTGGCCGTAGCTGCAGGCCAAAATTTACCTGAAGCTCTGGTACTTATGGCCCTCGGCGAAAAAGTCAAACCCTTTACCTCCTATCAGATTGGAAAAATGTTTATTCGGTATTCCTTTGATCTTATTACCGACTTAAGTGAATTTGAAAAATTAGCCACTACCGGCGAACTCTAAAACAAAAAAAAATAGAAAAACGAGCCTTCGAAAGACCAATCATCCAAAAGCTAAATGCCAGTTTGCCAAGCAAATACGGCCTAAAAAGTAAACTGGAACTCATTAGCCACATTGATGGGGTCGCTGTAAGCAGCATCATCGAGCAATATGGATCTCCTGTTTTCATATTTTCGGAAAATTCCATCCGCCGAATCTATAAAGATGCATATCGGGCATTCAGCTCGCGATACCCTAATGTGCAATTTGCCTGGTCATATAAATCAAACTATCTGAATGCTATTTGTCAAGTCTTCCATCAAGAAGGCGCCTGGGCTGAAGTAGTTTCTGGATTAAAATACCAAAAGGCCATCGCAAATGGAATTCCCGGTGAACTCATCATTTTCAATGGACCTGACAAAAGCCTTGAAGACCTTCGTAAAGCCATAAAAAATGGCTCACTCATTCACATAGATCATTTCGATGAGCTCTATGATATCATAAAGCTGTCAAAAGAGATGAGCGAGCGGCCTCGTGTAGCTATTCGCGTAAATATGGATGTGGGCATCTATCCGAAATGGGACAGATTCGGATTTAACTATGAAAATGGGGAAGTGTGGGATGCTCTCAACCGTATAATGACTTCGAAAAAACTTGAGCTCGTTGGCCTTCACACACACACATCGGAACATACATCATGTCGACAGAGGCCTATAAAATAACCACCTCTAAACTTGCTAAACTTGCAGTAGATCTGGAGAAAAAGCACGGATTTGCCATTCAATATATCGATATCGGAGGTGGTTTTGCATCAAAAAATACTTTAAGAGGCGCCTACTATCCTGGTACAGATACAACCCCATCGTTCGAAGACTTCGCTGAGGCTATTACCTCAGCAATTTTTAGCTCTGAGATCAAACCTCAAAATATTCCCTTGCTTATTTTAGAAACAGGCAGAGCTCTGATCGACGATGCTGGATATTTGGCCGGTACTGTTTTGGCAAACAAAAGGCTGTCTGACGGCCGACGGGCTACAATCATCGATGCTGGTGTTAATGTACTCTTTACTGCTTTTTGGTATGAGCACGACATCCGACCAGTAGAACCTATTTCCGAACAATTGGAAGACACCACCATCTATGGCCACTTATGTATGAATATCGACGTTGTTCGCACAAATGTGATGTTTCCATTGCTAAAAAAGGGAGATCATTATGTAATAAAACGCGTAGACGCATACAACAATACTCAATGGCTCCAGTTTATCAACATGCGACCCAATATTGTATTAATTGATAAATCAGGAAAAATACATTTTATTCGTAAAAAAGAGACACTTGATACCATCAATTCAATGGTGATAATACCAGAGCATCTCAAGGAGAATAATTTTTATAATATGGCCACTAAATGAAACTTATCAAGTGGTTTAGTGATGCCGTTCTGAATAGTTATGCTCAGTTGTTTTTTTTTTAAAACAATAAGTGGTTTGTATTCATATTGTAGAGCATAACTTTTTTAGATTTATATGTAGGCATTTTAGGTTTTTTTTTGTGTTCTTACTTCACTTGTGTTAGCCTATGTATTAGGGATTAATCAATATAGCATAAATCAGTGATATTATGGCTTTAATTCACTACTTGTAGGAATTGGTTTAGCCATTTATTTTGAACCTAGTTTATCGCTGGTTATTTTGATTTTTGCTGCCGGAATACTTACTCTTTTTATATCATTATTTTACCAAGGGTTTTTAGCTAAATATGGATTGCCATTTCTCAGCTTACCCTTTATACGGTATTTTGGCTTTTGCGATTATCTACACGACAGTTTCAAGCATTGGGTTTCAGCGATATAGGGATATATATTTTAAACGAATTGTATGCATTAAGAGGAAGTAAATTAGTAGAAATTTATGAATGGACAAACACCCTTAATTTACCATTTGCAAATAAAGCATATTTACTTTCTTTGGGAGCAATATTTTTTCAACAAAATATTTTAGCAGGTTTTTTAGCATCGATTGATCTTATTATTTACTCAAGAATAGCATTTTCGCTCAGTATTATAGGTTTTTCCATTGTATATTTTTTTTATAGTATTTTGGGTATTTACTTCAACGAGATTAATTTCAGCTATATTGGATTTAATTACATCTTAACCTCTATAGCGTTAGGTGGTTTTTTTATAATTCCAAACCACAATTCTTACATAACTCAAATTTTTATAATTCCGATTGTTATAATCGTAGGCATATCTCTACAAGAAATTTTTAATATGTTTTACTTGTCGGTACACTCACTTCCGTTTAATTTGGTAGTACTTACGATACTTTATGGTTTGAAGTTTAGAAAAGACAACAGAATTGGATTAAGCACAATCTTTTGGCAGCAAAAATCACCAGAAAAAAACCTGTATTTTTTTAATAATTACGTAGAGCGATTTTGAAACGAAACAAATTTTCCAATATATCTGCCTTTTCATGGAGAATGGGTAGTAACTCAAGGCCACAATGCAGAATATACTCATAAAGATGATTGGAAATATGCATGGGATTTTGAAATAATAGATGAAGATGGAAAAACTTATCAAAATAATGGAGATTTCGTATCAGACTATTACTGTTATGATAAAAATGTACTTGCGCCTGCAGATGGAGTCATTGAGAACATTGTAGATGAAATTGATGATAATCCCATAGGAGTAAGAAACTTAGAAAATAACTGGGGCAACACAATAGTAATAAAACACACAGAATTCTTATACACTCAATTAAGCCATCTAAAGAAGGGAAGCATCAAATGTTCAATCGGGGAAACAGTAAAAAGAGGTGATATTTTAGGAAAGGTAGGCAATTCAGGCAATTCTCCATATCCACATCTGCATTTTCAAATTCAATCAGATCCTTATATTGGTTCTAAGACTATATATTATCCACTCACGTATACCTATATAAAAAATCAAAAAAAAACAGAATTGTTACAAATATCGATTCCTGAAAAAGGCGACAAAGTATCTTTTCTTACTCCAAATTCAATACATAAAAAATCTTTTCATTTCATAGTAGGAGAACAATTGAAATTCAAAGATGATAAAGGGGAAGAGATTACATGGAGTGTTAAAAGAGATTATTACACATTAGATAAATACTTAGAGTGTCAAAAAAGCAAATCAAAAGCATACTTCCGGTTGAACGATACAATGCTGCAATTTACGCATTTTGAAGGGGACATAAAATCAATTCGTTAATACTTCTATTTAGCTTCTTTTAAAGTGAATTTTAGTTATACAAATAAATTAGAATTAAGCGATATAATTCCAGTAAATATGGTATTAAATTCTTTTGAGTTGTTCATACACGATTTTTTCGCTCATTTATTTCCATTTTTACATTGTATTACTGTCTCTCATACCCTGAAATAAATTCAGAATTAACAATTAATCAGATTACACTAAAAAGTACAATTACCAAAAATCTTTTTGGTAGATAAATTGATCTTATTGAGTTTGAAATAGAAGCAGATCAAAGTGGTATTAAATATTTCAAAATACATAAAAAATATTTTTAAAAAACAAAATGGATAAAAAAAATTAATATTCACATTCTCTCTCTTAATTTTAATTAATTATGGTTAATCACAAATAGCATACAACATAAAAGAGATTGATATAGTTACATATGAACTTTATACTCAAAAGAAATGGGATACACTTATTGATATAGGAAAGGAATCTTTGAGAAGAAATATTTCTTTTTACTTTTTACATGTGGGCATGGGCATTACATACTTTTTTTTGAAGAATTTTCACATAGCTATTTATCACTTTGAGCAAGCATTGAAAATAACAGGTGAAGAAGAATATGTGAAAGAATATCTATATAGTTCTTAACTTTAATTAGGTATATCTTTTGAAGCAGAAATGATTTCATAAAAGATGTCAAAAGCATTTAAGGAATATTATGGAATAAACAACGAAATTGCCAGTAAAAACATTGATGTTGGTTACAATTTCACTGTAGGAAACCCAATTGACAAGATCTCTCATTCCATAAATAAAATTCAAAATAACCAGAATGGTTATTTATTTAGTCCATTGAAAATTCAATCTTTTTATATTGGATTATTGACAAAATTGATCTCGCGCCTGAGTATTTATCAGGCTTACACCAACTTAAGTTCAAATCAATTTCTCTATTATCAAGCATCTAATCAAACCTTCACAGATTCAAATTTTGCCACAAGACTAAATCAATATTATATAAATACAAACATTTTACTGTCGAAATTCATATCAATTTCTGGTGGATTTCACTTTGTTCATTTAAGTACAAATTTCACTGCTCAGCTTACAGTAGATTCTAATCAAACACCTATTTTAGTGGAAGTACCATACCATTCAAGCGTTTTAGATATTTTGTGGTTTGTTTCAATTTACAAAAAATTTACTTATTTCAACCATAGTATATCGTATTACAACGCGGGATTTAATAATGTCAAACAAGAACAATTTGATTTTAAAATACATTTTTTTCCCTATGGAAATTTAAATTTATATGTATTAAATAATCTTTCATATAAAAAACAAAATTTTTATTTCTCTTCTCTAAGGAAAAATAAAGTTATAGATGAAAGTATCGGTTTTAAAATTTCAAATAGATTTTGGACAGAGATTTATGGCTCTACAGGTGATATGAGTAATTTTATTTTAAAAGAGGGTTTAGTCATTTATAACAGGTCTGATGTGATAAACAATAGATTGGGAGCAAAACTTATTTTTATAGCTAATCCAAATTGGTCGCTCACCATTGATTTTGCCCGATTGTATTGTACAAGTACTATTACCGAATATCCAAAATGGAAAGAGTTTGATGATAGATTTTCCTATTTACATCATTCTGTGACAGGAATTTTATCCATAAAACTTTAAATGTACAAACATGAAAGAAGTGAAAATATTAACCTCTTTTTCATCTCTAATCCTATTACTAATTACCGTATTATCGTTAAATGGAAAGGATTAGCTTGTAAATGCTTTTAAAAAGAGTTATGAATATGAAAACAATGGAAATTACAAAAATGCTATTGACCAATTAAAGTCTTTATATGATGCTGAGAGTTATGAAATAAATCTTCGATTAGGATGGCTGTATTATCAAAGTGGAAATTTTAAAGAATCCATTGATCATTACCAAAGAGCAATAAACCTAAAACCGTATGCGATTGAGCCGAAATTAGGATTAGTACTTCCCTACTCTTCGATGGGAAAATGGGATACAGTTTTAGAAATATATCAAAAAATTTTACTTATTGATCCAAACAATTCACTAGTCTATTATCGAGTAGGATTGATATACTACAATAAAGGAAATTATAACAAAGCAGAAGAGTTGTAAATCTGTATCCTTTTGACTACGATGGATTGATATTATTAGGTTGGATTAAATTAAAACTTCAGAAAATCAGGGAAGCAAAAGTATTATTCCATAAAGTGCTGATGAACAAACCGGGCGATAAATCAGCATTAGAAGGATTAAAATACATTAAATAAAATAAGATATTTTTTTGAGGAAAAACGCAAATAATTTTACTTGAAATAACATTTTTTGTGTCTTTATTTCTCTACTTAAGTTAGTTTAAACAGCATAATATATCAAAGGCTAACTAAAGCCTCTTTTAATCGTTTCGTAAAAGAATGAACAGGACTTTCGGGTATGCTACCGGTCCATTCTTCTACGATTTCGCCGTTATACATCACACATATCCGATTACAGAAGTATTCAGCAATAATGAGATTGTGTGTTATGAATAAGTAGCTGACATTCAGAGCATCTTTTAGATCGTTTAAAAGATTAAGAACCTGAGCCTGCACTGATACGTCAAGAGCTGCCACACTCTCATCGAGTACCACAAGTGACGGGCGTAATATTAGTGCACGTGCTATCGCTATCCTCTGGCGCTGTCCACCTGAAAATTGGTGTGGATAGTCATCAAATCTCTCCATTGAAATACCTACCATTTCAAGAATTTCTTGAGCTTTTTTTATGGCTTCTTCAGCTGAAATGCCTTTCGCCAATAAGGGCTCCATCACTTGCTTACCGATGGTGAGCATTGGATTAAGGCTTGAAAAAGGGTCTTGAAAAACGAGCTGGACAACATCAGCTTTGCGACCATCCTGGTGATATTGCACTACCCCTTTGTCTGCTTTTTCAATTCCACATAAAATTCTTGCTAGCGTAGTCTTTCCGCAACCTGATGGGCCTACGATTCCAACAGACTCACCTGTAGAGATGATAAGATTTACATTACGCAAAATGGGCGATTTCTCATTACCAATTGTGTATGACTTGAAGATGTTTGAGATTGTGATAATTTTTTCATTCTTTTTCAAAAGTTTTATATCCTTCAAAATCTGTTTATAGGGAACTTTTACTTGGTTACTTTGAGGCTGTAAAAAATCTTCAATCGTGGGTAGTCGCTCAGGTTTGTATCCAGGCTTAGGCCTTGAGAGTAAAAGTGCCTTAGTATATGGATGACTGGGTGATGTAAAGAGCTGTTGTTTAGATTGAGTTTCTATTATTTTACCCTGTCGCATCACTAGAATTCGATCGCAAAGATGGCCGACTAGGTCTATATCATGACTCACAAAAATGAGGGAGGTACTTTGTTCATTGCAAAGTTGGCGAAGAAGGCGAATGATTTCTGCTTGTACGAGTAGGTCAAGTGCTGTTGTAGGTTCATCGGCAACAAGCAAATGAGGATTTTTGATCATTGCCATAGCAATTACCACCCGTTGACGCTGCCCTCCGCTGAGCTGATGCGGGTATTTGAAATACGAGACTTCCGGGTTGGGAATTTGAACTTTCTGCAGCCACTCTAAAGCTCGTTTCTTTTTTTCTTTTTTTGAAATTGGCAAGATTTCTAAAGCCTCAGCTACCTGAGCACCTATTTGCATAGAGGGATTTAAGGCGCTCATGGGTTCCTGAAATACATAACCGATTTTCTTAGCTCGAACTGCTGAAGTCATTTTATCGAGCTCTGCCCAATTACCTGAAACTTCTTGAAAAGCAAAGACATCGAATGAAATGGACAGAGAAGGTGGCAACAGACCGGAAATGGTTTTACAAATCAAAGACTTACCTGAGCCGCTCTCTCCTACAATTCCAAGTTTTTCGCCTTTTTTAAGATGCAAATCAACACCATGCACTAAAACTGCATCAGTGTTTTTTGATCGGATTGTCAAATTTTTTATCTCAAGCAAGGGAAGAAATCTTTTTATAAAAGTTTAAGCAATTTTCAGGGTAAAAATCAGATAAAATTTGTTTGAATAAAAAGGTCGAGTGTATTGTCTTACTACAAATTCTAAAAGATGAAAAAATCAAAATACATTCTATATGGATTAATAGCTATTGCTCTTATTGCCGTATACATTTTCGGTGGATATATCATGCAAGAGCCCGAGCGATTACCCGTTTATAATCCTGTTGACATCAATCCAGAGCTGGTTGATAGCAGCCTACTAAGAATCGGAAGGAATTTTCGAACGGGTCCTTTTACAGTGATTAATCATTTAGGCGACACAGTAACTGAGGAAACTGTGAAAAACCGCATTCGAATAGTGAATTTCTTCTTTACTACTTGCCCCTCCATCTGTATCGATATGACGAGAGAACTGCGCAAAGTACAAGAGGCTTTCAGGGGTGATGAACGCATAGTCATTCTGTCGCACACTGTAATGCCCGAGGTTGACAGCTTGCCCGTTTTGCAAAAATATGCGCACACCAATGAGATCGATCCAACGAATTGGTGGCTTGTGCGTGCTGACCAAGCTGAAATTCAGCGTTTAGCGCGTAAGGTGTACTTTGTCGTAAAAAGTGGAGAACACTCAGTAAACAACGACGATCACAGTTTTATTCACACAGAAAATGTGGTTTTAGTTGACAAGAAGGGTCGGCTTCGAGGATTTTACGACGGTACAGATCCTGAAGATATGAAGCGCCTGATTCGGCACATACACATCCTCCAGAAAGACGATACTCCAAAGTATTAATTACACATATCATTTTAAAAAAGAAAAAAGGCAGAAAGTCACATTATATGCTTTCTGCCGGGTAGTCTGCAAATCTTATAAGTGAATATTTATCAGTACTTTCGAATATATTCCTTAAAATCCCTATGCTCCTGTTTGTAAAGCTCTTCTTTAGGCAGAGACTTAAAGTATTCGTATGTGATTTTCAAACCTTCAGCCCTTCCTACTTTGGGCTCCCAACCGAGTATCTGCTTTGCCTTTGTAATATCTGGTCTTCGCTGCATAGGATCGTCTTTTGGCAGCGGTTTGAAGACAATTTTTTGATTGGTACCGGTTAATTTAATGATTTCCTGGGCAAATTCGAGAATGGTAATTTCATCGGGATTACCAATGTTTACCGGATAGGGATAGTCGCTTAACAGCAAGCGATAAATGCCCTCAATGAGGTCATCTACATAACAGAATGATCTTGTTTGACTACCATCTCCAAAAACAGTTAAATCTTCACCACGGAGTGCTTGACCGATGAAGGCCGGCAACACTCGACCGTCGTTTAAGCGCATACGCGGACCATAGGTGTTAAAGATGCGTACAATACGTGTTTCGAGGCCATGGTAGGTATGATAGGCCATAGTCATCGCTTCTTGGAATCGCTTTGCCTCATCGTATACGCCACGAGGACCTATCGGATTCACATTACCCCAATATTCTTCCGATTGAGGATGCACTGTTGGATCTCCATAAACCTCAGACGTACTCGCGATAAGAATTCTTGCGCGCTTCACCATAGCTAATCCCAAACAATTGTGCACACCAAGTGAGCCTACTTTTAGAGTTTGGATGGGTATTTTTAAATAATCGATTGGGCTGGCAGGTGAAGCGAAGTGCAAAATATAGTCGAGATGACCAGGAACATGTATAAACTTAGAAACATCGTGATGATAAAACTCAAATTCTTTGTATTTGAAAAGATGTTCGATGTTTCTCAAATCGCCGGTTATGAGGTTATCCATTCCAACCACGTCATAACCCTCTTTGATAAACCGATCACATAAATGTGAACCTAAAAAGCCCGCTGCTCCTGTGATTAATACGCGCTTATTCATGGTAATTTTTCGGGTAAAAGTAGTTGTTTGTTTACAATTTTACATAATAGTTAAAAATAATAAAACCCGCCAGGTGGCGGGCTTTTACATATTACTTATGTGATGTAACAATGAGCTTTCTCACATATTCGGCTCCATCGACGTTAGCCCTTACGATGTAAGTACCATCTCTTAAGGAATTCAGGTTGAGAGGTACATCTGCTCTACCTTCGTAGTAGTAGTCGCTAAAGCTCATTACCATCTGACCAGCCAAATTGAATACACTTACTGAAACATTGCCCGACTTAGGCAGATAAATCGGTAAATGTGCCATATTATTAGCAGGATTGGGATAGAGCTCTCCAACTACAGGCTGGTCGAGAACCTTTTCTTCAATACCTATAAAGAATTCAGGCATTCTCTTAGTCACTTTCAAGCAAAAATCATCGATAGCCCAACCAGGAGCCGTCACATTTTGATCGCTGCCAAAACGGAATCTGAAGATGGCTTTACCAGAGAACTGGAATCTAAATGTGGCTTTAGCTTCAATCCAGCCGTTTGAGTTACCTGTAAATCCAGGATTGATAAGCTCAAGGCCTGTAATGTATGGCTGATTATACCAAGAAGATTGAGGCTTGAAATCACCCACTACCTTCCAGCTGTTTCCACCATCTTGTGAGACTTCGACTATACCGCCATCGTGAAACTTTTCGGTTACGAAATAGTGCATAAAGCTCATTTCGTAAGCCAGATTGGAATCCACGATAAATACCGGTGTAAACAGGGCAGAGCTGTCGCGGTTTCTATAATTCTGAGTCAAACGAGTCATCCATGCCTTTGTACCAGAGTAGGCACCTACGATGGGTGGATTGTTTGGTGTTCCAAATTCCCAGATTGTGGTACCGTTGCCGTATGTGAATGCATTGTAGGTAGCCCAAGTTGGCTCATTAGGCCCCTCAAAATTGTTACAGAAAGAAGAATCTGGCGTCTGAGCAATGTTGAGTTCCTGAAGTACTACAATGGTTTTGCAGAACTCATCGTCAGAGGTAAGGTTGTCTTGTTTTCCGTTAGGCAACCTAGTCTCTGCACAAACGTTATGAGGTCCTGAGGTTGGATTGACCCATGGAGATTGATATGTATAGTTAAACGTTTGATTCACTTCAAGACCATTACCGGGGAAAATTACTTTTTCCCAAGGACCAATATTGTTTCCAATTTTCACGCGCACCTCACAGCTATCGAGTCTCTTAGCCCCGGTATTTTGAATGGTCACGACAAATTGGTTGTTAATTCCGGGTACAATCAGAGGGGTGATTGTATTCACATTAATGGGTGCTGCACTATTTTGCGGTGGTACGTAGATTTGAAAATTATCAATTGCCCAACCTGCACCTGTACCAGCAGCATTAGAGCGGAAGCGGAAGCGGAGATTTAACGGTGCTATATTGAAGTTAAACATGTTAAGCGGGAAGGCACTGTTCATCCAACCTCCGGAATTGCCGGTAAATGCAGGTTTATTTCCGAATAGGGCAGAGCTCGATGTACCAAAGTTTGGAGAAGTACAATACCAGTTAACACCCAGATTTTGGTTACATCCACCTGAAGGAAGCTCACCGAGAATTTGCCAGCCCTGAGGAGTTTCATACTCTACAACACCTCCATCGTCGTCACTGAATTGGAAATTTTGAGCAAATCGAATTTCTGGAAAGCGAATGGTATCAAATCCAGTGAATGAGGGGAATCTCAAAATTTCTTCTGCATTGTTTCGATAAGGGCGATTCGTTGAAGTAACCCATGCATTTGGAGCAGATTGTGCAGAGTTGATCGCTGTTTTTGATGGAGTACCTAACTCCCACTGACGAAGACCACCTTGAGAGAAGATACCGTTGGAAGACCAGTTGCAGTCATCAAAGTTTGTAAAATATGGTACTGAAATACTACCAAAACCGGTAACATCCTTACAGTATTCATTATTAAATGTATTGACATCACCTGTTAAGTTGGTTGAGGCACAAATTTTAAATCTTCCAGTAGGCCAAACCGGCGATGTGGTTGGAGTGAACTGAACGGTTTGGTTGGGCGCTAGGTTACCCGTCCAGGTTGCATTGTATATTACAGGTGTTCCTGCACCTGTACCGCAGTAGGGAGTAATGGTGTAAGTAATTGGAATAGAAGTTAGCGTTTGAGTACCGAAGTTTCGGATTGTAAACGTGGGCAACTGGCCGGTACCTGAAGGCACACCTAGTCCTGGTGGTTGGATATTTTCGATGCCGGCATCATTAGCAATCTTGTTGTAAACATTCAGATTATCTATTGCCACAAGAGTTGCTGTTCCGCTGTTTTTACGATGTGCTTGTATTTGAATGCGAGCGAACTTGTTAGCAAAAGCCTGTAAACTGAATTCTCTGTATATCCAAGGTGAAATATGGTTTGTATGAGAATTTGCACCGGTATTTACAATTCTACCACCAGCTGGTGTGATCCAGTTATTTCCACCGTCTTCTAGGAAACGAACTACCAGTGAATCAACATCTGGTGCAAACATGTAGTAGTAGAAAGAAACTACCGGGTTACTCATACCGGAAAAGTTCAAGCAAAGCGATTGAAGAGTAGCTGGTGAGTTGAACTGCCAGTTACCACGAGTAAAGAGGTAGTTACCGTAATTGGAGAAGTCAGAAATCGGACCTGTACCTTCAATAGGATGGGGCAAGCCTGTACCCAACCCCCAAGCATATTGGCTAAAGCTTGTACCTGTAGGGTTTGGAATTCTTTCCCACACGGTGGTGGCCAAGGTGCCATAGTTACCTGGTACTGCAAAGTTTCCGGGAGTGTTACCTGTTCCGTCAAAGGTCAATGTCAATGGGAAGGTGCTGTGATTAGCTGGATGATGTATTTGGATGTCGAGTGTATCGTTGGTTTTATCAACATCACCTGGCACATTGGTCCATACCCTTATATTGTAGGTAGTGTTTGGAGTTGAGAGATTTGCCTTTGGCACCAACGTATAAACTAGTTGCTGAGCTGTGATAAGGTTTTGCTTAATAGTATCCCATACGATTGGACCGTTATTGATTCGGAAAGCAATGGGAATTTGCTTCAGCGTGTCACAACCGAGAGATTGAACTCTTACTTGAATATCTTCATTAGCTGTATATCCACAGAAACCATTGACGGGTTTAAGAATTTCCATCAAACGAGCGTCATCCGTAGTAGGATTGTAAATGCGGAGATTGTCAATGGCAATATCTGATAAGACTCCAGCACCTCGGGTAGCGACAAAACGAAACTTCACAAACTTTCCTGTAAAAGGTTTTATATTCACAACAGCTCGGGTGTAGGGTGCTGTTTTAGAGGCATGTTGTTGACCCGTGACTGTAAATATTCCATTGATCCAAGTGGAAGTAGGACCTGAGTTAGTATCGATATCTACTCGAAGAGAGCCCATGTTTTGACCAAACATGTGGTAATAGAATTCCAGCGCTGTACATGAGTCCAATGGCAACTGAATACAGGGAGTTTCGAGGATGGTTTGTTGGCCTGTTGTTCCTCTTTCACCCCATGCATAAACGTATTTCGAACCATTTTGAGATCCGGATGGACCCGTACCGGGGCTTGGTGTCGCTTGGTTGCCACCCATTATGGCCCAAGCATAGTTGTTGGGCAATTGATTGTTCGGTGGATTGACCGACCAGTTCTGCCCTACTGCTGTTGGGAATGTACCCCTGTATGTCGTACCCGTACCTCCAACTGTACCTGGTACCCAATCGGCACTTTCAAAACTTTCAATCCAGGGATTGGTAGCTGATGGATAAATGATATTTGGATTCACAGGATTACCAGGTTGCCAACCGGGAATACACTTACCTGGAGGAGGTGGCATGATCCAAAAAGTGTAAAAACCTACAGGTGCATTTGAGGGCATTCGTACCTCATTTTTACAGGTATCTTTGCCAATAATATAATAGTCAACAGTATCTCCAACATTTAAATTATATATTGTGTCTCTAAAAATCCGGTTAGTAACGGGCTGCCCTGCCTGAGGAACCATAAATTTCAGAAGCCATGGACCTTTATTTATTCTGTAAAACAGTAAAGCCGAGTCAGCCCTTACATTGTCTTGTATGCGAATTCCAATTGGATAATTACCAGGAGCAAACTGTCCGGCTATTGGGTGATTATTATAAGGAGGAGATACACCTAAAGAAAATGTAGCTGTAGGATTGTATAATTCACATGTTGATACTTCTACTTTTACATCATCAATAAACCATCCGGCCTTTAAGGCGCGGTTTGGATTACCGTCGTTACCAAATGGAAATGCACACACAAAACGCAACTTCACTTGCGGGAATCCGGTAGTGCCACACGCCAGAGCTGAGATATCAAAAACTTCTTCAACCCACCAGTTATTGGTCGGGAAAGTATTGCCCGTTGGACCGTCCCAAATATTGGTGCTATTGTTAATATTTACTCCGTTGTAAGATAGGTCATTGAAATAACCCAATGATCTGTACGACAAGCTCTGACCTAAATAAATTACATTGCCCGGTACCGGAGGAGAAGCGTTTGGGTCGTTAGGAACGAAAGTAGTCCAGGTAGCCCCGTTATTGGTCGATATCTGAATCAATGCGCGATCTACGAAAAGAATTTTGGCAATATGCCTGAAAGTCAATCGAGCGAATGTGTTTCCAACAGTAGAAAATGCGTTGGTTTCAAAAAAAATTGTATCTTGTGATCCGGCTACAGGTTTGGCAGTGTAAGAATTTGGGCTTGATACCTGTAGTTGATTATTGGTATTAAAAAGGAACAAAGGTCCAGCTGTACCTGTACCAGCACCTTTATATGTAGTGCCTTTTATAGTTGCACTATCAAAGTTTTCAAAATAAACAGTATTGATGGCTGGCTGGGAGTGAACGGATAACGTAAGAAGAAATATGCTACCTAGTAAAAGTTTTTTCATTTGCAATATTATACTTTTCCGAGAAACAAATATACACATTTACCAGAAAGTTAAAATATTTTGAAAGTGTGATCAAAAAAACCAAACCAAAACATCATTTAAAGTAATGTTCTACTAGTTTAAAGAGTTATTAAACCAAAGATTCACGTAAGAGTCATTACTTCATCTTTAATTATGTTCTTTCACTTTTGATAAAGATTTTTAAATGAGATCTGCATGAGGGAACAAATTGAATATTACCGTTAGGCAAGAAATATATGAATATGAGAAATTTAATCATTTATTAAAATGTGATAAACGAAATCTTATGCTTCAATAGTTTCAGAGTAAATCGCCATTGAATACGGTTAAAAACCGGAATCCCCTTATTTTGAAGAACTCAAAGCTACTAAGTATTCATGATTTTCTATTCTTCGTAAGACTATTCCGGATTAAAACTTTAAATAAAGAGTGAATTGGCAACAGCACTTGTTTAATTTATAAAAGAAAGTACTTAGACATAATAATTACATTTTTTTATAATATTACTTCAAAACCATAAAGTTTTCAAAATTTAAATTAAAAATTTTTATCTTTCGGTAATCATCGTAAAAATATATTCGAAAAGTATAAGATTTTTCTTAAAATTTAAACTTGATGAAAAAGTTTATTGATTTCACCCTATTGATAACAATAATCTATTATCTGAAAAAAGAAAGCAATTATAAGTTTAATTTATCCAAACTATTATTAGTTAATAAACTGATTATTAATAGGTTATTTCTTTGCAATGCGATTTATCTATAAAAATGTTTTTTTTAATTGGATTTTTTACAAATGCAACTTTTATGTGATTAAAATCACAAATCATTAAGACTTAAGGCATAATTTTGACAAAAATTAACTAAAATGAGCACTCATTATCAGATTCTTGTTGTAGGAGGCGGAAATGCTGGAATTTCAGCAGCAGCTCAGCTATTGAGAAAGAGATCTGGCTTGAAAATAGGAATTATCGAGCCATCTGACAAACATTATTACCAGCCGGCATGGACTTTGGTAGGCGGTGGCGCCTACGATATGAAGGCTACCATCAGAGACCAAAAAGACTGCATGCCTAAAGGGGCCACCTGGATCAAAGATGCTGCAGATTCGTTTGACCCAACTAACAATTTAGTAAAGTGCTCCTCAGGTGCAGAGTACACCTATGACGTATTGATACTCGTACCTGGTATCCAGCTCGACTGGCATAAGATTAAAGGGGCAAAAGAAGCTTTAGGTAAAAATGGTGTAACTACCAACTACATGCCTCAGTATGCACCCTACACCTGGGAAACTATAAAAAACTTCAAAGGAGGTAATGCCATTTTTACCAATCCAAACACTCCGATCAAGTGTGGTGGAGCTCCTCAGAAAATCATGTACCTTGCCTCTGATTACTTCCGAAAAAAAGGCATTCTTTCTAAAACAAATGTACATTTCTATTCAGGAGGAGGTGTGATCTTTGGAGTAGAGAAATACGCCAAAACCCTTTTGGAAGTAGTAAAGCGCTATAACATCAATTTGCACTTTAAACACAATTTAGTGGAAATCAAAGGTGATGAAAAGATAGCCATCTTCCAGGGAGTAGATGCCGAAGGCAAAACCATTACTGTGGAACAGCCTTTTGACATGATTCATGTAACTCCACCACAGAGTGCACCAGATTTCATTAAGCGCAGCCCATTTGCCATTCCTGATACAGCTTGGCCGGCCGATACACCTTGTATGCCAGGGCAGTTTTCAAAAGATTATCTCGGTTGGGTAGATGTAGATAAATACACCTTGCAGCACAACCGCTACCCAAATGTTTTCAGTTGTGGAGATGCTGCGAATACCCCAAATGCCAAAACTGGAGCAGCCATTCGTAAGCAAGTACCAGTAATGGTTGAAAATATTCTCGCTTTTATGGATAAGAAAAAAGCCGAAAGCAAATACAACGGCTACGGATCTTGTCCGCTTGTGACTGGCTATGGCAAACTGGTTTTGGCTGAATTCAACTATGAAAACCAACCCATTGAGACCTTCCCATTCGATCAGTCAAAAGAGCGTTGGAGCATGTGGATGCTGAAAAAACACATTCTCCCCTGGCTCTATTGGAATAAGATTTTGAAAGGTACTGCATAGTACGGATACTTAGCGATCTTATGAACCCGAATCACAGTATAAACAGCACGCGATTCGGGTTTTTCTTTTTCGTTTAGCATGGAATAAGGAGTTAAAATGTTAGTTAATTTGTTGGTAAAAACGAGTTTATATTCCCATAATTCACATACTCTTTTGCTCTCTAAAACTTAAATTTGCAAGTAATGCTTAAATTAAAAAAGAAATCCATATAACTGAAAATGACTGAAGTAAAGGATTACGGAGCCGCCAGTATTCAAATATTGGAAGGACTGGAGGCGGTGCGAAAGAGGCCAGCCATGTATATCGGCGACATTGGCACCAAAGGTTTACACCATCTCGTTTATGAAGTAGTAGATAACTCTATCGACGAGGCACTAGCCGGTTATTGTAAAAATATAGAAGTCACAATTCACGAAGACAATTCAATCACTGTAAAAGACGATGGAAGGGGTATTCCGGTAGATATACATCCTAAAGAAGGTCGCTCAGCACTTGAAGTGGTTATGACCGTATTGCATGCCGGAGGTAAATTTGACAAAGAATCCTACAAAGTTTCCGGTGGTTTACACGGAGTAGGGGTATCTTGTGTTAATGCCCTCTCTACTCATTTAAAAGCCGAAGTACACAGAGGTGGCAAAGTGTACCAACAGGAATACTCCCGCGGAATTCCTCTCTACGACGTAAAAGAAGTCGGAGATTCAACCTATAGAGGTACCATCATCACCTTTAAACCAGATGACACGATCTTTCATGACACGGTATTTCAATACAGCATCTTACAAGCTCGCTTGCGCGAATTGGCTTTTCTGAACAAGGGCATTCGAATAACCCTCACTGATGAGCGCGAACTCGATGAAAATGGCAATGTGCTCTCAGAAACGTTTTATTCCGAAGGGGGTCTCAGAGAGTTTGTGGCATTTATCGATGCCTCTCGTGAAAAATTGATCCCCGAGCCCATTTACATGGAAGGCGAAAGAGCCGGAATACCCGTGGAAGTGGCCATGACATACAATACCTCCTTTTCTGAAAATATCTTTTCATATGTAAACAACATCAATACCCATGAAGGAGGTACTCACCTGGCCGGATTCAGAAGGGCACTTACGCGTACTTTAAAGAAATATGCCGATGACTCTGGAATTACGGCTAAAGAAAAAGTAGAAATTACAGGTGACGACTTCCGCGAAGGACTCACTGCTGTGATTTCTGTAAAAGTACTGGAGCCCCAGTTTGAAGGACAAACAAAAACCAAACTGGGCAACAACGAAGTAGCCGGTGCAGTAGATCAATTAGTGGGAGAAATGCTCACCAACTATCTGGAAGAGCATCCCAATGAAGCGAAAATGATTGTAAACAAAGTGGTACTGGCTGCCAAGGCACGGATTGCAGCCCGCAAAGCACGCGAAATGGTTCAACGCAAAAACGTGCTCACAGGTACAGGACTTCCGGGTAAACTCAGCGATTGTTCTGAAACAGACCCTTCAAAATGCGAGCTTTTCCTCGTAGAAGGTGACTCAGCAGGCGGCACTGCCAAACAAGGCAGAGATCGTCGCTTTCAAGCCATTATGCCACTGAGGGGTAAAATCCTCAATGTGGAAAAGGCTATGAGTCATAAAGTATTTGAAAACGAAGAAATTAGAAATATTTTTACAGCCCTTGGGGTATCAATAGGAACTGAAGAAGACTCAAAAGCGCTGAACTTAAGCAAACTGCGTTATCACAAAATCATCATCATGTGCGACGCCGATGTGGACGGTAGCCACATCTCTACATTAATTATGACGTTCTTTTTCCGCTATATGAAGGAGTTAATTGAGCGCGGTCATCTCTACATTGCCTCTCCCCCGCTCTATTTGGTGAAAAAGGGCAACAAACAAGCCTATGCCTGGAATGAGGCTCAACGCGATCAACTCGTTCGCGAGTTAGGTGGCGATAAAGAGGGCAGCGTGACTATTCAGCGTTACAAGGGTCTCGGAGAGATGAATGCGGAGCAACTATGGGAAACAACTATGAACCCCGAACAGCGCACTCTAAAACAAGTAACCATAGAAAACGCTGCCGAAGCTGACAGAATCTTCTCAATGCTGATGGGTGATGATGTGCCCCCGCGCAGAGAATTCATTGAGAAGAACGCTCGATACGCCAAAATAGATGCTTAATAATTCGCCTTTGTTTTATGAACCCGGATTTCCCTCCGGGTTTTTTTGTGACAAAAATTATAATTTTTTACCAGTCGGCACATTTACTTTTACTCTCTAAAATATACATTAATGCATCACAAAGTAGAACTTTTCTGGAGAGGAGAAGAGACTTTTGACATCCACTTACCCGACGGCAATACGCTCCTTGTTCAAACAGAATCTTTAGATACCTTTTCTTCAAAAGGATTACGTCCCAAACCCCTTATGCTTGCATCTTTAGCTGGATGTACGGCCATAGATGTAGTGATGCTCATGAAAAAAATGAGGCTTGATGTAGAAGCCTTTAAAGTATGCATTATCGGAGAACTTACTACAGAGCATCCAAAATTTTACAAAAAAGTAGAAATTCAATACCATTTTACTGGAGCAAATCTGGATGTCGAAAAACTCACTCGATGTGTGAAACTTTCAGAAGAAAAATACTGCGGAGTAATGCATATGTTTAGACAATTTGCCCAGCTCGAAATTGATATCCATATGCATACAAAAGAGGTACAATCCGCTAACCCATCTAAACTTCTTTGAACTTTACCGATAAAAAAAGAATAGAAATAAAAAACCGCATCCTCAGATGCGGTTTTTTATTTCTGTAAACGCTTTTTAATTACAATCTTTTAAGAACATCTGCCATGCGCTTGCCGATTTCTGCTGGTGAATCAACTACGTGAATACCGCACTCGCGCATGATTGCCTTTTTAGCTTGAGCTGTATCGTCTTTTCCACCTACAATAGCTCCAGCATGGCCCATTGTACGACCTTTAGGTGCTGTTTCACCAGCGATAAAACCCACAACTGGTTTTGTGCCATTTTCTTTGATCCATTCAGCTGCGAGGGCTTCATAATTTCCGCCTATCTCACCGATCATTACAATGCCCTCAGTTTCAGGGTCGGCCATAAGCATTTTAATCGCTTCGCGTGTAGGAGTTCCGATAATAGGATCACCACCAATACCTATAGCAGTGGTGATTCCCAATCCGGCTTTTACGATTTGATCAGCAGCTTCGTAAGTAAGAGTACCTGATTTTGAAACAATACCGATTGTACCTTTTTTAAACACAAAGCCCGGCATGATTCCCACTTTGGCTTCCTCTGCAGTGATTACGCCTGGACAGTTCGGACCGATCAGTACGCAATCGCGGCTTTTAATGTAATTCTTAGCCACTACCATGTCTTTTACAGGAATGCCTTCCGTAATAGCTACTATTACTTTTATGCCAGCCTCAGCAGCCTCCATAATGGAATCAGCGGCAAAGGCGGGTGGCACAAAAATGATGGATACATCGGCTCCGGTTTCTCTTACTGCCTGCTCAACAGAATTGAATACGGGGCGATCAAGATGCCTGGTTCCTCCTTTTCCAGGAGTAACACCGCCTACTACTTGCGTGCCGTATTCAATCATCTGTGAGGCATGGAAAGTACCTTCTTTTCCAGTAAAACCTTGAACGATTACTCGAGAATGTTTATTGACCAATACACTCATTTCGACAGAATAGGAATGATTAAGTGGCAACAAATGTAGAAACGAAACAAGGTGGATAAAGACGCATCTATGGCAAATTGTCAGAAATCGATGCACAAATTGCTTTTTTATCAGATAATCAATGTTTTAAAAAAATCAATTAACTTTCTTTTTGATTATTTTGCTAAAATTATATATTTATGCAAAAAAAAATATATATACATGGTGTCGAAAATACAATCACCTTGTCCGCGATGTCAGTCAACGATAGTAGTGAAAGCCGGCGTAGTATCTGAAAGACAGCGATATAAGTGCAAATCGTGTGGCTACTACTACACGGTTGCAAAAATGGGTAAAACAATAGATGATTATTACATTGTAAAAGGTTTGCAGCTCTATCTGGAAGGACTGAGCTATCGCGAAATCGAGCGGTTATTGGGGGTCAGCCACGTTACGGTTATGAATTGGGTAAAAAAATATGGCGTAAAAAGGCTTGAAGACATTCGCTACCATCCTTCTTACAAAATTTTAAGTCACTCAGAACTCAAAGATTTCATTGCAGAAAGGGAGAGTATCAAAGGGCATGGGTTAATCATTACGGAAGTGGGTGACAAGTTTATGGTAATAAAATGGGATCGCTTCAGAGATTGATATATACTATTTACATTTTATATATGTTAAATTTAGTTTAAGAATTCAACAGGGGTACTTTAGCCAAAAAAAAACACAATACCCCAAAAACCCAAAACACATGAAAGCACAAAAACCCCTCAAAATCATCTTTTTTAGCCTGATATTGAGCCTAGCGGCCTATGGTCAAGGCTCAGAAGAATATGGCTCGGGTCTCAAAATTAACATCGACCAAAGCGGATCGAAGTATGTGCGCTTCATCATTTGGAATCAGATCTGGACCAGAGCCATGGAGCTAAATCCTGGTTCGGTTGTAAATGGACAACCTACTACGTGGCACTATGACCTTGGCATTCGACGAGCGCGTATGCTCGCATATGCCCAAATAAATCACCGTTTTTTGATCCTGACCCATTTCGGTATTAACAACCAAACCTTTATAAATGGAGGGGCTCCGATGGGAGGTATGACTGGTAACGGCGGTACCTACACCAGCGGAAAAAAACCCGGCATCTTCTTCCACGACGTATGGAATGAATATGCAGTAATACCCACCGTAAATCCGGAAACCAAAAAACCCAACAAAAACTCACTGTACATAGGAACGGGATTACACTATTGGCACGGAGTATCACGCATGACCAGCGCCAGTACTTTGAACTTCATGGCCGTAGATGCTCCGATCTTCAATTGGTTTACCATTGAATTCGCTGATCAATTTGCTCGCTATTTTGGTGCATATGCAAAGGGTAAAGTGTTTGATCGCCTCGATTACCGCATACATATTTCTAGACCCTTTGCTACTACATTGGATCTGCCGCGTGCGACTAACGGTTTACCCATTCTCAATAGAGCCGTAGAAAACAACTCTGGATCAAACAGCTGGATTAAGTCGGGCTATGTAATGTGGCAATTTTTAGACAAAGAATCAAACGTCTTGCCCTTTACAGTAGGTACATATGTAGGAACGAAAAAAGTTTTCAACGTGGGTGCCGGTTTTCAAACGATGCCAAATGCCACTAAACACTACACTCTGAGAGGCGAAGACACAGTAGTACAAAGCAATGCAGCTAATGTAGCAGGTTTAGATGTATTTCTTGATGTACCTTTTGGAGGTTCTACAAACCAGGCAGTTACGCTATATTCGGTACTTTATAATCACAACTGGGGGCCGAATTATTACCGAACAGTAGGAATAATGAATGAGGCCTCCGTTATAAAAGATCCGAGCTACACCGGTCCTGTGAGCATCAATGGCTTCGGAAATACCCGACCGTTAGTTGGTACCGGCCAAATTTGGTATACTCAAGTTGGATACCTGCTGCCAAAAAATGTATTGTCAAAAAAGCAAAAGCAATCCGTCGATTCCAATGGTCAACCGATATTAAACCATTATCCAAACACCAAAGCCAGTGTGGATAGAATTCAGCTTTTTGGAGCTTACACTTTGCACAATCTGCAGCGCATCGGCAATCCTGTACATTCATTTGATGTTGGCTTAAATTACTTCATTGCTGGTCATCACGCAAAAATTACGCTGCAATATTCGGCCAGACCCCACATACCTGATGGCGATGGCAATCGACAAGAAGGCTTTAAAAGTGAATTAATTCTTCAAACTCAAGTTTTTCTATAACCCTTTAAAAACCCAAAACACATGAAAAAGAACGCAACACTCGAAAAGTACTGGAAAGAGAACATCACTTATCTTTCCGTTCTGCTCGTCATTTGGTTTACTGTGTCGTACCTGCTGAGCATTGTCTTTGCAGATGCACTTAACGCTATGCGGATCGGCGGCTTTAAACTTGGATTCTGGTTTGCACAGCAAGGATCTATCTACACCTTCATTCTGCTCATCTTTTTGTATGTGCGCAAGATGAACGAATTGGATAAAAAGTACGAAGTAAACGAAGATTAACCTTTAAAAAATTAAAGCTATGGATATTTTAACCTGGACCTACATCATCGTAGGAATCACTTTTGCCCTCTACATCGGTATAGCTATTTGGTCGAGGGCTGGATCTACCAAAGAATTTTACGTAGCCGGAGGAGGTGTTTCGCCCTTAGCTAATGGTATGGCTACTGCTGCTGACTGGATGAGTGCAGCCAGCTTCATCTCAATGGCCGGAATGATTAGCTTTATGGGATATGATGGTTCTGTGTATCTCATGGGCTGGACAGGTGGATACGTGTTGCTGGCACTACTACTCGCACCCTACCTACGCAAATTTGGAAAATTCACGGTTCCCGACTTTGTAGGTGACCGTTATTACTCGCAGACTGCTCGTCTGGTGGCAGTGATTGCAGCCATATTTATCTCCTTTACCTATGTGGCCGGTCAAATGCGTGGTGTGGGTATAGTATTTAGCCGGTTTTTGGAGGTAGATATCAACACCGGTGTAATCATAGGTATGGTGATCGTTCTCTTTTACGCTGTGCTGGGCGGTATGAAGGGCATCACTTACACGCAAGTAGCTCAGTATTGCGTTTTGATCTTCGCCTACATGGTGCCGGCAATATTTATAAGTCTTCAACTTACAGGCAACGTGCTTCCTCAGTTGGGATTCGGTAGCACGCTTTCAGATGGCACATATCTGCTCGACAAGCTCGATGGCCTGCTCACTGAATTGGGTTTTAATGCTTACACTGATGGCAGCAAACCTATGATTGACGTGTTCTTCATCACTGCTGCTCTCATGGTAGGTACTGCTGGTTTGCCGCACGTCATTGTGCGCTTTTTCACTGTGCCCAAAGTGCGCGATGCACGTAAATCAGCCGGCTATGCGCTGGTTTTTATTGCGATTCTCTACACCACAGCTCCGGCAATTGGTGCTTTTGGCATGTACAATATGATCAACAACATTAACGACAAGCCTGTAGATCAGCTCCCTGCCTGGGTGGGCAACTGGGGTAAAACAGGACTTATAAAATATGAGGATAAGAATGGTGACGGCAAAGTGCAGTATCGCAAAGACCCTGCTTCCAATGAGCTCACCATCGATAAGGACATCATGGTCCTTGCCAATCCTGAAATTGCCCGACTTCCAAACTGGGTTGTAGGTCTGGTAGCCGCTGGAGGTCTGGCTGCTGCCTTGAGTACTGCCGCCGGATTACTTCTGGTGATTTCTACTGCCATTAGTCGCGACCTTTTAAAAAATGCCATTGCTCCGAATATCAGCGAAAAGAACGAGTTGCTCTCAGCTCGTATAGCTTCCATCTTTGCTGTGGTGATTGCTGGCTATTTCGGTATCAATCCTCCCGGATTTGTAGCTCAGGTTGTGGCCTTCGCTTTTGGTCTTGCTGCGTCATCGTTTTTCCCTGCCATCATCATGGGCATTTTCTCAAAACGCATGAACAAAGAAGGCGCTATTGCTGGAATGATTTCAGGGCTGGTGTTTACACTCTCCTACATTGTTTACTTTAAATTCATTAATCCTGAAGCAAATACACCTGACAACTGGTGGTTTGGTATCTCTCCCGAAGGTATTGGCACACTTGGTATGGTACTTAACTTTTTGGTGGCCTTTGTGGTCAGCAAGTTCACACCTGCCCCACCTCTACACATTCAAGAGTTGGTAGAAGATATCCGAATTCCCAAAGGTGCTAGTGAAGCTCATGTTCATTAAATTCTAAATCGGGAAGCACGAGCACGTGCTTCCCGATTTATTATAAAAGCCATTTAAACATGAACTATTCTGAACGCAATCTTTACCTAATTTTTTTAGCCGCAGGAGGATTTCTGCTCTGGAATTACCCCCTAATGACCTCAGCTATGAATAACGGGGAAATATGGAAGAAAATGTTGTACTTTTTCGGTAGCTGGATTGTGATTGTATTTCTGACAAGAAAATTGACTAATTCAAAAACCTCAGAATAATATCGAGTCAATGAATACAGCTATTGTAGTAGTCAGCATGGCCCTTTACTTAAGCTTGCTCTTTGGCATAGCTGCATTCATTGACCGTCGAAAAACCCTAGCTGTATTGCTTTCCTCCAGTCCTTATGTTTATTCATTAAGCTTAGCCGTGTATTGTACCGGCTGGACATACTTCGGATCAGTAGGCCGTGCTGCGAGCGGCAGTTTAGATTTTTTAACCATTTACCTCGGCCCCACATTGGTAGCTGTAACGATGCCTGTGGTGTATAAGAAAATGCTCAGAATAAGCAAATCACTAAAAATCAACACTGTTTCTGATTTTATCACAACCCGATACGGCAAAGGAGTAGCCACAGGAAACTTAGTTGCTCTACTTACCGTACTGGGCATAGTGCCCTACATCGCTTTACAAATCCGGGCTATTTCCTTGGGCTACCAGGCAATAACGGCTTATGATACATCACCTAACCCATTGCCAATCGTGCGAGATCCGGCCCTTTATTTAACTGCATTACTTGGGCTGTTCACTGTGCTTTTTGCCACTCGTCGCATCGCTACATCAGAAAAGAATGACGGTCTTGTCGTTACAATAGCCTTCGAATCGCTCATTAAGCTCTTGGCCTTTTTAATTGTAGGTTTGTTTGTAACTTTCTATGCCTTCGAACCGGGAATTGACGGTCAGCTCAGCGATATAGAGCGGTATTTTTCGAATTCGGATACAGAGGATTCAACGGAATATTTCAGCTGGTTTGCTATGATGGTGTTTTCAGCCCTCGCTTTTTTGATGCTTCCTCGCCAATTTGAAATGGGTATTGTGGAAAACGACAACGAAGGCCAACTGGACAAAGCCGCGTGGCTTTTTCCTCTCTACCTAATGCTTATCAATTTATTCGTAGTGCCCATTGCTGCAGCAGGTAATAAATGGCTGCCCGATCAAAATGCTGAATTGTACATTCTATCCCTTCCCATGAAATTTGATATGCCTGGATTGGCACTTTTTACTTTCATCGGCGGTTTCTCGGCAGCTACAGGTATGATTATCGTTAGTACGGCTGCACTTAGCCGAATGCTTAGCAACAATATTTTAATTCCGGCATTTATTCGCAATGAAGGGTTAAAAAAACTCTTCCCGGCAGAGAATCGAATTCCCATCTACACCCGCCGTTTCTCAATCATCGCCATACTTGCTTTGGCATTTTTGTATTATCGGTTTTTATCGGGTAAATATTCCCTGGTATCAATCGGGCTAATCTCTTTTGCCGCAGTATCGCAGTTTGCAGTAAGTGCTATAGGGGGTATGTACTGGAAGCAAGCTAACAAACGTGGTGCTATTGGTGGTTTAATCGCTGGCTTTTTCATTTGGTTTTACATTCTCTTGCTGCCATCTTTCGTTTCACCAGAAATTCTGAAAGTATTTGAAGCTGGTTTGGCTTCTGTGGGATTAGGCTTTCTCTCGCCACAGCAGTTTATGGGAATGTCGAACATTTCGCCTATAGGCGTTGCATTTTTTTGGAGTATGCTGTTCAATGTCGGGCTGTTTATTGTACTTTCCTTGCGATATAAACCTGATTTATCAGAGGTTAATCAGGCTGAAATTTTTACTCAGATTTTTAAATATGGCTCAGCCGTCGAACAGTCAGTTGTGTGGAAGGGCTCGGTAAAGGTGCGCGATGTGCGGCAGCTGTTGGATCGATTCCTTGGCAAGCACCAAACCGATGCCATCATTCGCCAGTTTGTTTACCGATACAACGATATTTCTGTGATCGATGATTCACCAGCCGATGCGCGACTTGTAAATTATGCTGAGAAATCGCTTGCTGCCGTAATCGGAAGCAGCTCTGCACGACTGCTTATCAGCTCAATTGCAAGAGAAGAAAAAATCACCCTCGATGAGGTGGTTGAAATTTTAAAAGAATCGCAAGAACTTATTAGACTTAACAAAGAACTCAGACGTGCCTCCGAACAACTGCAAAAAGCTACTACCGAACTACAAAAAGCCAACAAAAGACTTCGGGAACAAGACGAACGAAAAGATGAGTTTCTGTATACGGTAACGCACGAATTGCGTACCCCACTTACTGCTATTAAATCGCTGGTTGAAATTTTATGTGAGAATCAGGACCTGCCTGATGACCTAAGACAACAGTACCTCACTACCATTAGTCGCGAAACTGACCGAATGAGCCGCCTCATCGCTCAAGTCTTAGATCTCGAAAACTTCGAAAGCGGAAAACACAAGCTGGAAATTGATAAATTTGACATTAGTGAGGTTATTCAGGAATGTGTTCATAGTTTAGAAGAAATTTTCAACCAGAAAAAAATCACCATTCGTACTGATTTAGCGCGTCTGCCCGATATATGGGGCGATCGCGACCGAATTACTCAAGTAATTCTAAACTTGCTAAGCAATGCGATCAAACACTGTCCACCTGAAAAAGGCGAAATTTTTATTTCTGGATATGTAATTGACAATCAGATTAAAATCAATATTTCAGACAATGGACCGGGCGTAAAGCCAGAGCTTCGTCAAGTGATTTTTGAAAAATTTTATCAAGCCCCAAACCAAACTATTCGTAAGCCAAAAGGTTCAGGTCTCGGATTAGCAATTAGTAAAAAAATCATTCAACTGCATCACGGACGCATTTGGGTAGAAGATTCAGACCAACTCCCAGGTGCTCGGTTTTGCATTACCTTACCTATTCATTTTCAACATTATGAATAATTCTGTCATTAAAATTTTGATTGTTGACGACGAACCTGCCATTATTATGTCACTTGACTTTCTTATTCGAAAGGCGGGTTATCAACTTTTTATTGCGCGCAACGGACAGGAAGCACTTGATATAGCTGCTAATGAACATCCACATATTGCTGTGCTCGACATTATGATGCCTGATGTAGATGGTTTCGAGGTATGCCGTCGCATCAAAACACAACCTGACACTGCCGATGTGCGCGTTATTTTTCTATCAGCAAAAAGCAAGCAAGAAGATATCGAGCGCGGTTTGGCAATGGGGGCTGATTTTTACATCACTAAACCCTTCTCAAACAAACATTTGATGGAAAAAATCAAGCTACTCGCCGATGCTATCCAACATGAACAAGCTGAAGATCAACATAAAAACGGAAAACTTTAATAAGTAACCCCAAAAACCCCCAAAACCATGATGAACTTTCGAATATCATCGCCCGAACAGTACGAAGTAGCCTACCGCCGAAGCGTAGAAGATCCTGAAGGTTTCTGGGATCAAATTGCAAAGGAGTATCACTGGTTTGAACCCTGGCACAAAACCCTCGAATGGGAATTTTATACGCCTTCGGTCAAGTGGTTTATAGGAGGTAAAACCAACATAACGTACAACTGCCTCGACCGCCACTTAAAAAAACGCGGAAATAAACTCGCCCTCATCTGGGAACCCAACGATCCTAAAGAAAAATTTGTGCGCCTCACGTATCGCGAGCTCTATGAACGCGTGAATCAATACGCCAATGTGCTAAAACGCAACGGTATAAAAAAAGGAGACCGTGTAGCGATATACATGCCCATGATTCCGGAGTTGGCCATAGCTGTGTTGGCATGTGCGCGCATAGGCGCTGTCCATTCCGTGGTCTTTGCAGGCTTCTCTGCAGTATCGCTGGCTGACCGGATCAAAGATGCCGGCGCTGTAGCCGTACTCACCAGCGACGGCCTAAACCGAGGTGCCAAACAAATACCGGTAAAACGCGTCGTTGACGAAGCCATCTCTATGGGATGCGACACCGTTAAACGCGTAATTGTAACTGAACGCCTTGGCTGGGCAGTGAATATGGTCGAAGGTCGAGACGTGTGGTTACATGAGGAGCTACAACACGTCAGTAAAGAATGCCCGCCCGAGCCAATGGATTCTGAAGACATGCTCTTTATCCTTTACACCTCAGGCTCTACCGGTAAGCCAAAAGGTGTGGTACACACTGTGGGCGGCTACATGGTCTATGCCGGCTACACCTTCTTAAACGCCTTTCAATACGAAGAGTCTGACGTCTTCTGGTGTACGGCTGATGTAGGCTGGATAACCGGGCACACTTACCTCATCTATGGCCCACTGCTCAACGGGGCTACTACCCTTATGTTTGAAGGCATACCTACTTATCCCGACGCTGGTCGCTTCTGGCAAGTTATCGATAAATACGGCGTTAACATTTTCTATACGGCTCCTACAGCCATACGGTCGCTAATGGCTGCCGGACTTGATCACGTACTGTCCTACTCGCTCGACTCTTTGCGTGTACTTGGCTCTGTGGGCGAGCCCATTAACGAAGAAGCCTGGAACTGGTACTACATCCACGTGGGCAAGGAGCGCTGCCCGGTAATAGATACCTGGTGGCAGACGGAGACAGGTGGCATCATGATCTCTGCCCTTGCAGGCATTTCTAAATTAAAGCCTGCCCATGCTGGCCAACCATTGCCAGGCATTCAACCTGTTTTACTAGATGCCGATGGTCGCGAAATCGAAGGTAACGACGTGGAAGGCTACCTCTGTATCAAGCACCCCTGGCCAAGCATGCTTCGCACTACCTTCGGCGATCACGAGCGCTGTCGTCAAACCTATTTTTCAGCCTTTAAAGGATATTATTTTACTGGTGACGGTGCCCGTCGCGATGAAAATGGTCTCTATCGCATCATTGGACGCGTAGATGATGTGATTAACGTAAGCGGCCATCGTTTTGGTACAGCTGAAATTGAAAATGCAATTAATCTCTGCAAAAAGGTTGTAGAATCAGCCGTAGTTGGCTATCCGCACGAAATTAAAGGCCAAGGCATTTATGCCTTTGTAGTAACAGCCGAGCCGGTAACAAATCCAGATCTGGTAGAAGCTGAAATCATCGAATCGGTAGTAGCGGCTATTGGTAAAATCGCCCGACCAGACAAAATTCAATTTGTATCAGGCTTGCCAAAAACGCGCTCCGGCAAGATTATGCGTCGCATCCTGCGCAAGGTGGCTGAAGGCGACGTCAGCAATCTGGGCGATACAACTACCCTACTCGATCCGGCAGTAGTCGATGAGATCATTGAAGGAGCGAAAATGGTGAAAGTAAGTCAATAAATCCTTTTTATTGACTGAACATCAAACAATTAAAAAAAAAGGCCGTCGCTTTTTGACGGCCTTTTCTCTTTTAATGCAGTATTCGTATCATAAAACAGTAATCTTATCTGTATCAGTATTAAATTTTTCTTTCAATTCAAAAACACCTTTATATCCGGTATTTGCGAAAGCTCATACACTACAGCCCGATTGATTTTTACTTTCAACTTCGAAAGGGTTTGAACGCTAATTCCCGAATTATCGTCTTCGATGATGAAGCGCAAGAGTTTGTCCCCAGGATTTTTAGAAAGGGTTTTGTAAACGCTCGAAACCACCTCTTCTTCTAAACTCTCCGGTTTCACATAGATGTTCAGTCGCTGTGCTTTAGCACTTAGTTCTGTTACAGGCTCAATGTTGATAATATCGATATAAGGTTGACCAATCTGACCATCATTTCTTTGGTAGGGAGGTTTTACAAGTGCAGTAACCATCACTACTTGAGCATTTTGTACAAAGTGACCAAACTTATTGTATGCTTGACTGCGCAGTCTGAACGTATATGTACCCTCGTAATCCATGAGCTCGAAACGACAGGTACGTTCGCCGTTTCTATCCTCATCAAGGATGTAATTGTTTACCATTCCAAGCACCCGTATTTCCTGGTTTATAAAATTTTCAAGCTCAGCCAACGCTGAGGTAGTGGTATTGGCAAAGCTTTGAAATTCAATTCTGTAATCGTCTAAGGGATGCCCTGTGAGATATAAGCCATTGATTTCAGCTTCGCGTTGTAGGGCGTAGTAAGTAGTCCACGGCTCTATAGTAGGTATAGGGGGCTTCTGAATGCTTTCGCTCATCAAATCGCCGAAAAGCGACATCTGTGCCTGCGCCATCGCACTTTTAAAGGACTGGCCGTACTTTAATAAAGTTTCAATGAACGACTTGCCATCGCCTCCCTCAAAGAATGTTGCTCTATGACATTCTGAAAAGTCGTCAAACGCTCCACCTAAAGCAAGCGATTCCATCACCTTCTTGTTGATTGTGCGCTGATCCACCCTTTCTACAAAGTCAAAGATGGACTTAAATGAACCGCCTTTTTGGCGCTCTTCGATGATGTTTTGTGCAGCGCCTTCGCCCACACCCTTCATTCCAGCCAATCCAAAGCGTATTTCGCCGTTGGCGTTTACTGAAAAGTTCATATCACTTTCATTTACACTCGGGCCGAGAATAGGAATTTTATGCCGTCGACAGTCTTCCATGTAGAAGCTGATGGTCTTTACGTCGTTTTGGTAATGCGTAATGGTAGATGCCATAAACTCTGCCGGATAATGTGCCTTTAGAAAGGCCGTTTGCACAGCCAGCACAGCATAGCAAGTAGCATGTGACTTATTGAATGCATAGGAAGCAAAGGCCTCCCAGTCGGTCCAGATTTTTTCCAGCTTTTCTATCGGAAATCCTTTGGCTGTGGCTTGGTCGATAAACTTAGGCTTCATCTTGTCGAGCACAGCTTTTTGTTTCTTACCCATTGCCTTGCGCAGTACATCTGCCTCGCCTTTGGTAAAGCCAGCTAACTTTTGTGAAAGCAGCATCACCTGCTCTTGATATACAGTTACGCCATAGGTCTCACGCAGGTACTCCTCCATTTCAGGCAGATCGTACTCGATAGGTTTACGGCCGTGCTTGCGATCGATAAAGTCAGGGATGTATTCCATCGGACCAGGTCTGTAAAGGGCAACCATGGCAATGATGTCTTCGAAAGTGTTAGGACGCAACTGACGCAAGTACTTCTGCATGCCTGGCGATTCCAGCTGAAATACTCCTATGGTATCACCTGTTTGAAAAATGCGCTCATAAGTAATAGGGTCATCGAGTGGAATCTGATCGGGATCGATGTCGATGCCAATGCGTTTTTTAATCATCCGGCAGGCATCTTTTATGATAGTCAGGGTTTTAAGCCCAAGGAAGTCCATCTTCAGCAAGCCAGCAGATTCCACAATGTTGTTGTCAAACTGCGTACACCACATGTCCGAATCCTTGGCACGGGCCACCGGCACCAGGTTGCGCACATCAGTTGGTGTGATGATTACGCCACAAGCATGTATTCCCGTGTTGCGCAGTGCACCTTCGAGCTTCTCGGCCATGCGTAGCACTTTGCCTTCTAGCTTTTCAGAGTTGTAGAGTTGTCTTATCTCCAGTGCACCGGGCAGTTCGTTGCCACGCAACCGATCTCTGAGGTCTTTTTCGTCGATTTTAAACAATTCGCTCAGTGAGAGGGAGGAAGGTACTTTCTTCGAAAGCGCATTCACCTCTGCCGGCGAAAGACCCAGCACGCGACCACAGTCGCGTACTGAGCTCTTTGCCGCCATAGTGCCATAGGTGATTATCTGGGCCACTTGATTGGCTCCGTATTTATCAATTACATATTTGATCACTTTTTCCCGGCCTTCGTCGTCAAAGTCGGTATCGATATCAGGTAAGCTCACACGCTCCGGATTAAGAAAACGCTCGAAGAGCAAGTTGTACTTTATGGGGTCCACATTAGTGATGCCTATGCAATATGCCACTGCCGAACCGGCTGCCGAACCTCTCCCCGGCCCCACGATAACGCCCATCTCACGCGCTGCACGGCAGAAGTCGCTCACAATCAAAAAGTATCCCGGATACCCGGTCTTCTCAATGGTTTCGAGCTCAAAGTCGAGCCTCTCGCGTATTTCGTCGGTTAAAACAGGATAGCGCTTTTTGGCACCTTCGTATGTCAAATAGCGCAAGTAGCGATTTTCACCTCGCTTACCACCGTCTTTTTCGTCTTCCGGATCTTTGAAATCATCCGGTATCTCAAATTTTGGCAGAAGCACCTCGCGCTTCAGATCGTAATTCTCTACCTTTTCGGCAATCTCAGCCAGATTGTACAGAGCTTCAGGCACATCCGCGTACAACTCAGCCATCTCCTCTGGTGAGCGGAAGTAGTACGAGTTTACCGTGTAGCCAAAGCGAAACCCCCTACCCTTGCCAATCGGATCCGAAACCAGATTTCCATCGCGCACACAAATCAGCGCGTCGAGCAGTTCAAATTCATCGGGGTTCAAGTAATAGTTGTTGTTTGTCGCCACCACCTTTACCCCGTGCTCGCGCGCTAACTCGAGTAATATTTGGTTTACGTGTTGCTCCTCGTCCAATCCATGGCGATTCAGCTGTACGTAAAAATCTTCGCCAAACTGCTCTTTCCACCACAGTAAAGCCTCTTCAGCGGCCTTTTTTCCTTGGCTTAAAATCAGTTGAGGAATCTCGCCTTGCAGCGTTCCCGACAAGGCAATCAGATGATCTTTGTACTGCGTAATGTGCTTTTTGTCAATGCGCGGGTTGTAGTAGAATCCCTCTGTATTTGCGATCGAAACCAGCTTCGAAAGATTTGCATAGCCAGCTTTGTTCTTAGCATAGAGTACAATGCGCGGATTGCGTTCTTGGTATCCTTTGGCAGCCAGATCGTTCACCAGTTCGAGTTCACAACCGATTACACCTTTTATTTTTTGGTTTTCGGCCCGGCTGGCATTTACCTCATTTAGTTTCGACACAAACTGAAATGCCGCCATCATATTTCCTGTGTCGGCTATTCCCACTGCGGGCAGATTCATTTCAGCCACCTTTTGTACCAAATCACTCACCTCAATGGTCGATGAGAGAATGGAAAAACGCGTCTTGTTGAAAAGGTGAAAAAATCCTCCCAACTTTCCGGCATCCATAGCAGCTACTGGCGCCCACTCAACTGTCGCAGGTGTTGATGATACTTCAGCACTTGCCTTTTTCAAGCTCTGGTGCTTGATCCCCCACAGCGCAAAGGGCTGAGGTTTATGCTTAATGAATTCATTTAAAAAGCCCTTTGCCTTATTCAGCTGAAGCTCAGAGTAGTGCTTGCGACGAATTAGCTCGAAAAAACAACGAGCCGTAGCCTCTACATCGGCCGTAGCATTGTGTGCCTCTGCAAAGGTTTCACCAAACAAGTAGTAATACAGCTCAGTCAAGTTCGGAAACTTAAACTTCCCTCCTTTTCCGCCGGGCAACTTGGTCAGTAGAGCCGTTGCTTCGTCACAGGTATCCAGCCGCTTTTTAGAGGTGAGCAGCTCATAGTTATACCCATATCTGTAGAGCTCTGAGGCAATCACATTGATGTCAAACTGCAGGTTGTGCCCGGCGATCACATCCGCCTTTGCCACTACTTCCAGAAATTTCTGGTACACTTCACTGGCAGGTCTTCCCACCTTTCGGGCTAATTCAGTAGAAATACCGTGCACCTGTTCTGCATCGTAGGGCACCTCCCAATTGTCAGGACTCACGATAATGCCCTCGTGCTCCAGCAGATTGCCCCATTCGTCATGAAGCTGCCATGCGATCTGCACTACACGCGGCCAATTATCGAGCTGCGTAATCGGCGCGTCCCAACGCTTTGGGAATCCAGTTGTTTCAGAATCGAAAATAAGAAACATATGAAAGTCAGTATTTTTTATGTTTAAATTTGAAAATCAATTATTTCGATTAAAATAATGCATTGCCACAACAACCATCAGAAAGATTTTTCAACACCTGTTAAATCTCTTTTTCTTTTGGGCGTGCCCCTCACTCCATTCGCTTCGCTCAGTCGTTCGGGTCGGGCTATCCGCTCATATTCGCCTTGCACGTGGGCGCAGCACTATCTGGGCGGTGTTGTCTGCCCTTCGGGCCAGCCAGCCACTCCCAGAGTGCTGCAGCCCACACGCTGCGGCTCATATCCGCTCCTATCCCTCACGCATAAATAGCTTTTCTATTATATTCTTATGCAAACACTACACATTCTATTTCTATGGCACTCAAGTCACACAAATTTCAGTTATCCACCCAGGCTTCATTTTTTAATACCTAAAAAACTCCAAAAAGCCCCACTTACACAACTCAAAACTCTATCTGCTTCGTATTTATCGGTGTATTAAAACCTTCCAACAGTAAACAATCCTTAACCTCATAAGCCACCTTATTTCAATTTTTAGCTATTAAGCGAAAATCCATCCCCGTTGGATTTTGAAACAACTCCAAATCAAAAAACCGCACGGCCGCTATCAAGTGGTCGAAAATGTCGGCCTGCAACATCTCATACTCAAGAAGGGCAGTGTGCGTAGTAAAGCAATAAATTTCCAGAGGCAATCCATTTTCGGTCGGCTGCAGATGCCGCACCAGTATCGGCTCAGCCGTAGCAATGTCGGGCTTGCTGCGAATGTATGCTAATGCATATTGCCTGAATACGCCGAGATTTGTCATCTGCCGGCCATTGATGGGATGTGATGTATTTATATGATTGGCCTTGTTATACTCTTCGATCTGTTGAAGGCGCTCCTCGATGTAGGGTGTGATGAGCTGAAAGCTTTTAAATCGATCGATCATCTCCTGGTCGCAAATCTTCACCGTATTCAGATTGATGAACAGAGAGCGCTTTATGCGACGAACACCGGCACTCTGCATGCCCCGCCAGTTCTTAAAGCTGTCAGAGATGAAAGCATACGTAGGTACTGTAGTGATAGTCTTATCCCAATTCCGGATTTTTACGGTAGTCAAGTTAATCTCAATCACTTCACCGTCGGCTCCATACTTGTCTACAGTCACCCAATCGCCTACCTTCAGCAGTTCGTTTGCTGATATTTGAATCGAGGCTACCAACCCCAGGATAGTGTCTTTAAACACCAATAGCAATACAGCTGTAAGAGCACCCAACTTGAGGAGGATGCTATTGAAATCCGTACCTGTAAGAATAGAAATTAAAAGAATACCCCCTCCAATGTAATTGATGATGGCAGCTACTTGCAAGTAACTCTTAACCGGCTTGTCCTTATACTTCTCAATGCCAAGAAAGATCACCTCAAGTGCCCTTAAAAATCTGTGCACTACACTCACAATGAGTACCACTACATAAATCTTTATGCCCGCCTCCACGACTTTGGTCATAAAGGCATAGTTGCGAAGCAGCAGAGGAAGCGAGTAGTAGGCTATGATGGCCGGCACCAGATTCGCCAAGCCATTAAAAACCCTTTTTTCAAGTAAAATATCGTCAAATTGCGTTTCGCTACGCGATACAATCCGGTGTAAAATGCGCAGCAGTAGCCGTTTGCTTATCAAGTAGGCCAGGCCGGTGATTACAAACAGTATAGCTAAATCTATCAGCAGAATCACAAAATCAGCCACTTCAGGCGAGAGGTGTAAGAAGCGCGCCAAACGGTCGGTTACAAAGTCCAAATCATCGATATTCATAAACCATTCTGCTACTGGCATAGATACATTCGTTTTATCGTGCAAAATTCCTTTACTTTGACTGGTCTATCGTTAAAAGAGCCTAAAATGAGGAATGTTATTCTAAAATCACAAATTGCTGTTGAAAGACGCAGCATCACATCAAAAAGCTTGGGGCGAGAGGTGCGCATCGATTTCTATGTGCCTGAGCACAAAGGTTCACTTGGCTTACTGCTAATGAACGATGGACAAGATGCGGATGCTCTGCATCTCAAAAGCGAGTTAGAAACGTTTTATCACAAACATCCCGATAAAACACCACTGGTAGTGGGGATTCACGCGGCTGATCGATTGCACGAATACGGTACCATCTACAGTGCTGATTACTTAAAGCGAGGCAAAGGAGCTGGCGCCTATCACAAGTTTATCCTCTCAGAGCTGCTGCCTTCGATTTACAACACCTTTGACATTACCAGCGACCGTTCGAAGCGCGCTGTAATGGGCTTTTCGATGGGAGCACTGTCGGCTTTCGACCTTGTGTACCAAAATCCCTCTGTATTCGGACTGGCAGGCTGCTTTAGCGGCTCCTTCTGGTGGCGAAAAAAAGCCTATTTCAGAGGTTTCGATGAAAAAAAAGACAGAATCATTCACCGAATGGTGCGCAAGCAGGGCTTTAAACCCGGACTCCGCTTCTGGTTTATGGCCGGCACACAGGAAGAAGAAGATGACCGCAACAACAACGGAATAATCGATGTAATCGACGACCAACTCGACCTCATCGCCCAACTCTGCTGCACAGGTTACAAGCCCTATTACGAAATACACTATTTAGAAATTGAAAATGGCCAACATAACCAAAAAACCTGGCGATTGGGTATTCAAAACTTTTTAGAATGGGGCTTTTGCAAAAAAAGAACAGAAGGCTACCTGCTCAGGAAATAAGCAATAAATAAAATAATGATTATAGCACCGATCACGACTACTTTCTCGGCCAACTCATTCTCTTGAGCGTCTGACGAAGCAGAGACATTTTTAGGACGCAGCCTTCCAACGCTACTTCTGCGCTTTTTGTCTCTGGAATTCATATTAAGTTAAGTTTAAATTGCAACAAAAGTAAAAAATTATTTCATGCAAACCGAGATTTAAATTTTTTAATAAAAAGTTTTGAACAACTTTATATCTAAGCAAAACAAATTCAGTATTTTACTGAAAATTCCCTTTATTTTGCATTAAGCAATTGTCATTTTTCAGTAATGCCCGAGACAACCGGTGATAAAGTAATCTTTTCGCTGCTTGAGGTATGCAATAGCATTAAAAAAACACTCGATGCACGCTACACATCCCGCTTTTGGGTGCGAGCTGAGCTCATGAAACTCAATTATTACAAATACAGTGGCCACGCCTATCCAGACCTGGTGCAAAAAGACGACGGCCGCATTGTAGCACAGCTCCGGGGCATCATTTGGAAAAGCGACTTGTTAAAGATCCAGACAGCCTTTCAGCGCGACGTTAATCAATCACTTACTGAAGGTATTGAAATTCTTTTTGAATCCTCCATCACCTACGATCCCGTATATGGATTAAGCCTGCGCATTCATCAGATCGATACCACCTTCAGTCTGGGACTCATTGAAAAAGAAAAACTCCAAACCATTGAGAGGCTCAGGAACGAAGGCATTTTTGATTCAAACAAAAAGAAATCACTGCGTGAGCTTCCAAAAAATGTTGCAATCATATCTGTAGAGACCAGCAAAGGGTGGGCTGACTTCAGGCAGGTAGTTGAGCCCTACATTCAGTACTACGGGCTATTCTTCCTGATGTTTCCCGCTTTACTGCAAGGCGAAGGTGCCGTAAGCACCATTCGCGAACAGTTGCGTAGGATACAAAGCGTAGCATCGGAGTTCGACATGGTTATGATCATTCGCGGGGGCGGTGGCGAAGCAGGCCTCTCTTGCTACAACAACTACGACCTCTGTCGCGACATTGCCACCTTCCCTATTCCCGTGCTTACCGGTATTGGCCATTCCACCAACCTTACTGTGGCCGAAATGGTGGCTTATCACAATGCCATTACCCCTACAGCTCTTGCAGAGTATTATCTCGACATTTTTAAAACACGCGAATCCGAATTGATTTGGACGGCAGATAGCATCAGCAAATACACCTCATTGCGCATCCAACAGCAAAAAAACAAACTCAACAATACACTGCTTCGCGTACAGAACTCGTGTGCCCGACAACTTTCATCGATGCATTCAACAATCGAACAAACCGTTGAAAACATACATTTATCAACTCACCAGGCTCTTCAATGGCTCCCAACAGTAATAACCCAGGCCATTGAAAAGATGAGAAAAAATTTCTTCGCCTATTTATCAAAGCAGCACAAAGAGTTACAAACCTATTCACGAATAATTCGAATTCAACATCCAGAAAACATTTTGAAAAAAGGCTATGCGTACCTTTTGGCCGACAATGAAGCAATCAAAAACATTAATCAATTAACTCAAAACCAAGAAATAACCATTGTATTAAAAGACGGTAGAGCTTTAAGCAAGATTCTACACGTCGAAAAAAACACAACTAATGAGCAAGAAAAAAAAGAAACCGGTACAAATAATTGACTACACAGAACTTAAAGAAAAAATACTGAGAACACTCAGCATTGAAGCCGGAAGGCCTCTGAATCACAGACAAATAAGCGCCCGAATTGGTATAAGCTCAAAAATCGTCAGGCAACATGTAAGACAATGTCTCGACGAGTTGGTGGGAGAAAAGCTTATCGAAGCACTTTCCGATGGCAAGTACTTGTACCGTCCAAAAGCACACACTGTGACCGGTGTTATTGAAATAACCTCTGCTGGTCACGCCTATTTAATACCCGACCCGGAGCCCGATGGATCGCGCAGTCGCGATGTATTCATCCATCGCGATAGTCTCAACCACGCCTTCAACGGCGACCGTGTGGAAGTAGCCATATATGCCTATCTCAAAAAGGGATTGCCACACGGTGAAGTGATTTCAATACTTGAGCGAGCCAAAAAAGAATTTGTAGGTACCTATGTGGCAGCCGGTAAAAAATATGGCTTCGTCGTGCCTGATAACAAAAAGGTGTACACCGATTTTTATATCGTTGAAGAATTTAGAAATGGAGCTCAAGATGGCGACAAAGTGGTTGTAGAGCTCACAGACTGGCCAGAGCTCGCTACCAGTCCATTCGGGAAGATTGTTAAAGTACTCGGCCAGCCGGGTGAACACGAAACAGAGATTCACGCCATTCTTGCTGAATTTGATCTACCATACGAATTTCCGCCAGATGTAGAGCGCGAGGCAGAACAAATTCCTGAAACCCTCGACCCCAAAGAGATAGCACGCCGTAGAGATTTGCGAGGGATCACCACCTTCACGATCGACCCAACGGACGCAAAAGACTTCGACGACGCACTCTCGCTGCGCAAGCTCGACAATGGACACTGGGAAGTAGGTGTGCATATCGCCGACGTCACTTATTATGTAAAACCCGGTTCAAGACTCGACGATGAGGCCTATCGACGGGGAACATCGGTCTATTTAGTCGACCGAGTTGTGCCTATGCTTCCTGAAAAGTTATCAAATTTCCTCTGTTCCCTGCGTCCCAACGAAGACAAGTTCTGCTTTTCCGCCATTTTTGAAATGGACAATAACGGCAATATTTTTTCAAAATGGTTTGGCCGTACGGTAATACATTCAAATCGAAGATTTACCTACGAAGAAGCTGAAGAAATTCTAAAAACTGGCAATGGTGATTTTTCAGAAGAGCTCAACACGTTAAATCACATCGCAAAAAAATTAAGAGCTGCGCGATTTAAAGCTGGCTCTATCGGCTTCGACAAGTCTGAAATAAAATTCCACTTAGACGAAAAAGGTAATCCCACTGGTGTATACCAAAAATCGATTGGCGACAGCAATCACCTCATTGAAGAATTCATGCTTTTAGCCAATAAATACGTCGCTATGGAAGTCGGTCGCACCCCTGAAGGCAAAGCCTCTGGCCGCACTATGGTCTATCGCGTACACGACGATCCAGACCCAGACAAACTCCTTGAGCTTCAAAATTTTGTGTCAAAATTTGGATACAGGCTAAATATTTCGAGCAGAAAGCAGATCACACACACCATGAATGCCATGCTCGAGTCTGTAAAAGGTAAACCCGAGCAAAATCTCATCGAAACTCTGGCCATACGCTCTATGGCTAAGGCCGTGTACAGCACAAAAAACAGAGGACATTACGGTCTTGGCTTTGACTATTACACTCACTTTACATCGCCGATTCGACGATATCCCGATGTAATGGTGCACAGAATACTGCACATGCACCTCGAAGGACGCGAGGCCAAAAATCGCAACGAATGGGAAGAGCGCTGCAAACATGCCTCACTGCGCGAAAAACTCGCCACCGATGCTGAACGCGCCTCCATAAAATACATGATGACAAAATACCTGATGGACAAATTGGGACAAGAATTTGAAGGTGTAATCTCAGGTGTAACAGAATGGGGGGTCTACGTCGAATTAGTTGATAACAAATGCGAAGGAATGATCCGAATTGGCGACTTTAAAAATGATTACTACATCTTCGACGAAGAAAACTATCAAATCATTGGTTCTCGAAAAGGTAAAAAATATCAACTCGGCGATAAAGTGCGCGTACGAGTCAAAAAAGCCGATTTGCAACGCAAACAAATTGATTTTTCACTCGTAGAGTAACTTTTTATAGTTACTTTCGCCAAAAATTCGCAATTCATGGACTCAAAAAAGCTTGAACTTGCTACCATAATTACTGGTTCTGTAGCCATTTTGATGGCGATTTATTTTGGTTTTATTGCTGCTTCTGCCCTCTCATCATCTAAATTAATAAACTATGTTTTTGCTATAGCATTTCTTGTATTTATTGCATATAATTACATCAAATCAACTGAATACGAGAAAATAAAAAAACAACTCACTGATGAGATATCTGAATTAAATAATCGCATTGAATCTCTTACAATTGATATTAATAAAAAAACTGCCGAAATTGAAAAATTAAATAATGAACTTTCAGTAAAAGATAAAAAAATCACTGAAATAGAAAGCGAGAACAAGAAATTACAACAAAAAGTAGAAAGTTTAGAAGAAAAAATTATAGAGCTCAGCCAAAAAATCGATAATCCCACCGTTTAGTGGTAGAGCTGATTATAGCAGCCGTAATTTTGGGCATCACCTTGAGTTTTATGGTAGGCCCTGTCTTTGTATTACTGATTGAAACGAGCATTTACAGCGGTGCTACCAAAGCCCTGGCCTTTAATTTGGGTGTTCTTTTATCCGACATTTTCCTGATCGCGCTTGCCTCATATGGCAGCGAGCAACTTTTAAGTGACATTACCGGTAATAACTATATTTATTTAGCTGGTGGAGCAATTATTCTTATTTATGCTATATTCTCTTTTGTAAAAAAGCAAAAAATTTCTGTACAAAAAATAGAAATACAAAGCAGTTATTCGAAGAATATTTTAAAAGGATTTTTGATAAATTTTATGAATGTTGGAGTTTTAGCTTACTGGATGACGAGCATCGTACTTGTGGGTAATAGATATGACTACCAATTTAAAAAGATGTTCATGTATTTTTCGATCACATTAGGTACATATTTTTCGGTCGATTTGATCAAAATTCTCTTTGCTCGCAAAATGAGAAAATACCTTCAGCATTCCCATATGCAAAAGCTTAACACTGCAGTAAGCATCATTTTAGGTATTTTCGGAATATCCCTGATACTAAAAGGCTTATTGCTCAAATAAGCCAATAGATCCCCCCACCCAAGTTTTGTTTTTATTGTATTTCACGCCGATCATCTCGCCCTTACTTAGACGCATAAGGTTGATCATCGGTTTTGGTTTTTCCTCCTCATCAGGCCAAACGTAGAGAATGCGAAATTCAGCTTTTGACTTTTGAACATCACTCGGATCAGCAATGATTTCAGCATAAGTCACTTTTTCCTGGAGCACATAGTTGTCTTTCTGATGATCAGGTATGGACACAATGTCTTCAGGTGTTACGTTAAATATTACTCCACTGCCTGAGAAGCTAAATAGCGGTTTCAAAACAAAGGCCTCTAAGTTTGAGGGAATTTCTTTTACTTCAGATAACTTAATGCATTTAGGAGAAAATTTGGAATCAATATGTGGCAACAGAAGTTTAGAAATCTTAAAAAACCAATTCGGATGCGTGATCCATTCTACATCGTACTCTTTAGTAAAGTCGAGTGAATATTTCAGATCTTTTCTTTGATCTAATTCATCGAAAATAATGCGGTTATATATACGCTTTATCTCTATTTCTTTGCCATTTTTTTCATAATAGAGTTTGTTGCCTTTTACAAGGATTTTCGAAAGACATATATACTCTATTCCAAGTACTTTTTTTGTAACAATAAAATCAATAGCAGTATTTTGTTTTTCAGGTTCTATTTCGAGTAAAATGACATTTTCAGGTGCAGAATCTCCAAGAATAATTTGTTTTAAAGTGTCGTAATATTCAACTTCACCTGCCTTACAAAAAAAAGGAGTCAGATGAAGAGGTAGATCGTAATGCTCCAAATAGTGGTGATAGAGCCATGGCTGGTAGTAAAATAAGGAAGGAAAACCCTGTAGCTCAATGAGTTTAGGAATAATTTCTCCTTCCTGAGAAAGAGTAATACCAAAATCGATGGCTATAAAGTGAGGGCGTTTTTCATTGCCGGGCACAATCTTATTTTCAGGAATAATTCCTTCTGCTATTTTATTCAAATCAAGAGATAGGACTTGATGGAGTATTTCTTCAGCTGCCGTCAGAAAGATTTCTTTTTCTTTCTTCGAAAAAAAAACGGGTGATTCCGCTACTCTGAAGGGGATAGAATAATCAAATTCTTTGTTAAGCTTTTGCAAAAATTTTTGATAGGAAGCTTCTGAAAATTTTTCATTAAATGCTTGTCTATATTTGAGGTACATGGGCAGAAGAATTTTTTTCTTTTATTTGATGTGCTTCATTCAGAAAATTCATTAACACTGTATTGCGAGTAAGAAGAATTTTATCAGAGTCATTTATGCTCTTTAGCATATCATAGTACTTATCTTCTCCATACGTGTCGATAATGAATTTTTTCTTTTCCGGATTGTGAAGGTAGTTCAGCATACCTTCTACATTAGCTTCCGGATGAAATTGAGTGCCAAAGATGTATTCATCGAAGCGCATGCACATTACAGCGCGCTCCAGTTTCACATGAGGTCGCAACTTTTCAATACAGAGTATCTTGCTGCCCATCAGATTGAGGGCCACCTCGTTGGGCTCTGTGATTTGGTAATCGCGGCTATCCACAGCCCAGAAAGGATCGGGCAACTGTACTAAGTAACGGTCCATTTTACCATCTGTAGTTTTGTGAATGGGAAATATTCCGAACGAGGTGGATTTGCGCTTTGACAATTTTCCAAGCCCGTAATGGCGTACAAAAATTTGAAAGCTGTGACAGATCAAAAACAACAACTTTGGTTGATCAGGATTTCTCCGGTTGTGTGCTCTAAGTTGTTCTATAAAGTCAAAATAGGCCTTTTCCCATTCGCTGCCCTCGCTGTCGATTGGGCTACCAGGGCCGCCTGTCGATATATAAGCATCGTAATTTAAGCCTGGTACTAGGGCCGATCCTCGTGTATCGTATTCTACAACGATTGGATGAAGGTTTCGCCGTTCACAGAATTCGGTAATAATGCTGTGAATGCCTTTTTTGCCCTGATTAGGTTCACCCAAATACATATCGAGTATCGCGACTCGAAAAATCGACTTCATTCAAGAAACTTTAAAGTGAAACGGGTCTTTTTCGGGTAGTACGCTGCTCAATGCGCTTCTCGTAATGAGCCCCCTGGTAAATGCGCTGTACAAAAATTCCTGGTGTGTGGATAAAATTGGGATCAAGAGCTCCGGCTGGTACCAACTCCTCAACCTCTGCCACGGTTATTTTACCTGCCATAGCCATTACATGGTTAAAATTCAGGGCTGTTCCCTTGTAAATGAGATTGCCCGCCGTATCACCTTTCCAAGCCTTTACAAAAGCAAAATCGGCCTCAAAGGCATATTCTAAAATATGTGGTTTACCGTTAAAAATTCTTACCTCTTTCCCTTCAGCTACTTCAGTGCCGTATCCGGCAGGAGTGTAAAAAGCAGGAATACCTGCCCCAGCTGCCCTACACCTCTCGGCTAAGGTGCCCTGCGGAATAAGCTCTACCTCCAGTTCACCGCTCAGCATTTGACGTTCGAACTCCTCATTTTCGCCCACATACGACGATATCATCTTTTTGATCTGTCTGGTCTTCAGAAGCAAGCCCAATCCAAAATCATCTACACCAGCATTGTTGCTAATACATGTGAGGTTTTTAATTCCAGCTCTCCGTATAGCGGCTATGCTGTTTTCCGGAATTCCGCACAACCCGAAACCACCAAACATTACCGTCATACCATCTTTTAGACCTTGTATGGCTTCGTCTGCGTCTTTTACCGTTTTGTTAATCATTTTTTAAATGAATTTATTTGGCAAAAGTAGAATTTAATTTGGAAGCATAAAACAAATCAACGGAGGTGACTTCATTGAATTTCTCCAATTTAAAATACTGATAATCAAATTTATACATACATTCTTTTCCTCTTTTGAAGAATTGTTCTCAGTTTTCAAAATTTAGCTCATCTGTATTGAGAAAGATAGAATTCAGAATTCCTATCTCTTAAAAATTCTAATACTTTTGAGCCGCTTTAAATAGCCTGACACCTATGGAAATCATTGCATCGTTAGTCACACTTACTGTTCTCGAAATCGTACTAGGCATTGATAATATAATCTTTATCAGTATTTTATCGTCGAAACTTCCTGTACATCAGCAGGCCAAAGCCAGAAGACTTGGGCTCACCCTTGCTATGGCCACTCGAATATTACTGCTACTGTCGCTGAGCTGGATGATGCGGCTTACTAAACCACTTTTCGAACTTCCATTTGATTTCATTCACCCAGAAACCAGAGAATTCTCAGGGCGTGACATAATTCTTTTGGCCGGTGGTCTTTTTCTCATTTACAAGAGCACCACCGAAATTCACCATAAACTCGAAGGTGGGTCTGATAGCCACACGACTTCGATTAAGGCCTTATCTTTTTCGTCGGTTATTGTTCAGATTTTATTGTTAGATATCGTTTTTTCGCTCGATAGTGTCATTACAGCTATCGGAATGGCCAATAAGGTATGGGTAATGGTAGCTGCTATCGTAATTGCTGTAGGTGTAATGATGATCTCTGCAGCGTCGATTAGCAATTTTGTCGAAAAGCATCCCACCATCAAAATTTTGGCACTTAGTTTCTTATTGCTGATAGGTGTCTCTCTACTCATGGAAAGTTTTGACCAAGGCATCCCAAAAGGTTACATCTATTTCGCAATGGCCTTTTCCGTATTTGTGGAAGTACTTAATCTTCGATTACTGAAAAAGCAGGTTCAGCAATAAACGTCAAGTAAACAAGCGAGTTATTCATAAATCTTCGCAAAGCGGTTGCCCTTGCTGTTGCGACCAGCGCGAAACATCCCTTCCGTATTGTAATCGTGATAAAGGTTACCCTTATCATCGATGGCGATCATACCTCCACTTCCGCCGAGATTTTTAATTTCTTCTAAAGTGCTTCGTATGGCTTTCGAAGCTTTCTGCCTTCCAAAACGCATTCGAGCAGCTACCTGGTAAGCTGCTGAGGTGCGAATAAAGTACTCGCCATGCCCAGTACAACTAACAGCAATTAAACCATTTTTGGCATATGTACCTGCACCTATGATGGGTGCATCGCCTATTCGGCCGAATTTTTTCATCAGCATTCCTCCCGTCGAAGTGCCTGCGGCAAGATTGCCATCTTTGTCGAGCGCTACGCATCCTACGGTGCCATATTTTTGGTTCTTGAGGGCTTCTTCCCATCTCGCTCGCATATCGTCAGTAATGAAGTATGAATTAGGAACACTGTCAAGTCCGATTGAAAAGATAAATTTTTCAGCACCTGCACCCGATAGCATTACGTGTTGGGTTTTGTCTTTTACCGCCTGGGCAGCCAATATCGGATTTTTAACATGCCTCAATCCACTCACTGCACCAGCTTTCTGATCATATCCCGTCATGATAGATGCATCTAATTCCGCTATACCTTCTTCGGTGAGTACAGCTCCTCTACCTGCATTAAACAAAGTATTATTTTCAAGCATCATCACTACGTGTATTACAACTTGCTCGGCCGATTCACCGCGCTGAAGCATCGAATACCCAGAATCTAAAGCTGCATTTAGTGCTGCTAAATACACGTTTACCTTTTCCGGATTATTTCTCAATGCCATGTAGCCAGCTCCGCCATGCAGTACGAGTCCAAAGTTTTGAATTTGACCGAAAAGATTTAAAAAGCTAAACAGCATGGCAGCATTAATGACATTTTTTAGCATAAAAGTATTTTTTTATTTTTGTACTAAAAAGCAAAACTATGGAGCAGGATAAAAATTTCAAATCGCTGAAAGAATTCTACCCATTTTACCTCACAGAGCATCAAAATCCCACCTGCAGATTATTACATTTTATTGGTACCGGATTGGTATTTATAAGCTTCTTTATGTTTTTATATACATTTAATTGGATCTATTTTGCCATTATCCCCGTATTAGGATATGGATTTGCATGGGTCGGACATTTCTTTTTTGAAAAAAATAAACCCGCCACTTTTAAATATCCAGGTTACAGTTTAGCATCTGATTTCATAATGTTTTTCGACATATTGACGGGAAAACAACCCATTAATCCCAAATAATATTTTCATTTGTATTTGACTAGAAGCACATAAGAAATCATGTCTGAAATACAGTTTACCAAGAAACTGCTGCGCTCTTACACCTTTTTTGCAGCAGTTTCAATAGCTATTTATACTCCTGTAATTTATTATTTGGGAATATATGAAGTAGCCTATCTAGCAGCATTGCTAGTGGTTCTTATGATTGTATCATATTTATTGACTTTTTACAATCAATTCAACTTATCTCGAATCATCTTTTTTGCCTCGATAGCTGGCGTAATTGTAGCATCTATTATAAGCAAAAAATACCTCAATGGAGTAAGTTTATACATTTTTCCATTAATGGCATACACATTTGTGTTAACCTTTTCTCACGAAAAAGAATTTAGGCGATTAGTATCATTAATTGTATTTGTTGCTTTTCTCTTAATTATAGTTTTTTTGTCGTTTAAAGAGAATATTTTATTCACGTTAGAATACAAAATATTTTATCTTCTCAACTTTGTTTTAGCCTTTCTGCTTCTGAGTTATTTGCTCGGTATTATATCATATAAAAACATCAGAAGAGAAAAAGCGTTACAAGAAAATCAAGCCAATATTCAGACGATCATAGATACCATTCCACAGCTTGTAATTCAAGTAGATCGAGAGTATAGGATTAAATCATTAAACAACAGATTTGCCGCTATAGTCAAATCCCTATTTGATAAAAAAATTGCAGAAGGCGAAAGCATTTTAGAATTTACATTCGATACCGATACAGAGAGGGTAAAAAAAGCTATTGATTTGGCTTTCAATGGACAACAAACTATTGTAGAAAAAAGAATAAAGTTAAAAAACCACAATGACCTTTGGATTCAATTACATTACTTGCCTGTTACAGTACAAAATACTATTACCTCTGTTTTATTGATAGTTTCGGATCAAACAGAATATAAAAAACTGCTCATCAATGCTAACAAACTTGCTGATATTGTAGCGGAAAGTCCTATACCTATTTTTGAAATTAATACAAACGGACTCATTCTATATGCAAATTCAGAATGTGCAAATGAATTTGGATTAAATACAGGAAATTATGTTCCATCAAACTGGATGGATTTTATCATCACTGTATTTGATGATGAAGCATCGGAAACAGAAATAAAATTTAAGAATAAATTTTACCGTTTTATTGCAAAAAAAGATAAAGCAGGTGAAACACTCAGAATGTACGCTCTTGATTTTACATTGATCAAGGAAAACAATTCATTGTTGGAGCAACAAAAATTGTTTTATGAAAGCCTTTTAGATGTAATACCCTCAGATGTAGTAGTGCTCGACAGTGATCTTAAGTATAGATTTGTTAATAAATATGCAATTAAAGACGATAGTAGAAGAAAATGGATAATAGGGAAATCAGATAAAGAGTATTTTGAACTTAGAAATTTTCCTCAGGAATTATACGAACAACGAAGAGAAAAATTGATGAAATCTATTGAAACCAGAAGGGAAATCGAGTGGACAGAAGAATTTACAATTAACGGAGAAAAAAAATACTTCCTCCGTAAAGTAAAACCATTCTATGAAGAAGGAAAAAATTCACTGTTATTACTAGGATATGGTACGGAAATAACTTCGCAAAAAATAGCAGAAAATGAAATAGAAAAACAAAAGAAACTATATCGTGAAATCTTAAACAATCTTCCGATTAGTGTCTTTCTTAAGAACCTTGAAGGCAAATATCTCTTCGGTAATACCCATACATTGAAATACATAGGTATAAGTGAAGATCAATTTGTAGGAAAAATCGATTACGATATTTATCCTTCGAATTTAGCAAGTGAATATCGAAAAACAGATATCGTAGCAATTGAACAAGGTGAGCATACCTTTGAAGAAAAACTCAATACCCCATGGGGAATTGAGTACATTTATGGAGGAAAAAAATTAATCCGCTTGGATGAAAAAGAAAGTTTAATTTTAGGATTCTCGATCGATGTAACTGATAAGATAAAATCCCAATTAGAACTTAAAAAACAAACTGAACTAATCGAGAAATTCTTTGATATAAGCCCGACGTTAATTTACATCAAGAGAGCAGACGGAAGTATCTACATGGCAAACAAAGCGACTGCGAAAATGTTTGGATACGATTCGCCAGATGTTATCATTAATAAAACTCCCGAAGATTTACATGTGAAAAAGGAAGAGTTAGCAATCTGGAAACTACATGATTTAAAAGTACTTGAATCGAATGAATTACATATTTTTGAAGAAACTTTTACTACTCCTGACAATCGTGTTTTATGGTATCTTACACACAAAATTCCTTTTAATATTGACGAAAATGAAAAATGCATCCTCGGAGTAGGTGTTGATATCACCCCTTTAAAAAATATTCAAGCCGATTTGCTTGAACTCAACAGAAAAGCTCGAGAAGCTGCCGACGCCAAAATGATGTTTCTCAGCAATATGAGTCATGAAATTCGTACACCCTTAAATGCTATTATAGGTTTCGGACAGCTATTGATGCAAGAAGAGCTTGACGACAAAGTACGAGAGTTTGCCAAGACTATCCTTTTTGCCGCTAAAAATTTACTGAGCCTAATAAACGACATTCTGGATTATTCGAAAATACAAGAAGGAAAATTTCCTGTAAATTTTGTTTCTTTCAATTTGAATAAGTTTATATCAAACATCGAATCTATTTTTAAATTAAAAGCTCGAGAGAAAAACATCTATTTCAAAATTGAAAAAGAATTTGATGAAAACATTATCATTCAATCGGATAGTACTATACTAAATCAAATTTTAAATAATCTTATATCCAACGCCATAAAGTTTACAAAAATTGGAGGAGTAAAAGTGATCATTTCAGTAAAAGATAAGAATTTAAACATAGAAGTTCATGATACAGGCATTGGCATTTCAGAAGATTTTAAAAACAAAATTTTCAATACTTTTGAACAAGAGAATTCTCAAATTAGCAGAGAGTTTGGCGGTACAGGTTTAGGGCTTGCTATTACAAAAAAATTCGTCGAACTACTAAGTGGAGAAATTTACTTTGAATCTACACAAGGAGTTGGAACTATTTTCTATGTAAAAATTCCGGTTAATGTCATAAAATTCAATGCAGAGGATCAGAGGAAAAATTCAATTGAAGAAGAGAGAAATCAGATTTTAGAATATTCAGAAAATCACAAAAATTACACCATCTTAATAGTAGAAGACAATATCGTAAATCAGCGATTACTTGTAAACATATTGGAGCGATTGGGATTCAATTACGATGTGGCAAACAATGGCTCTGAAGCTGTTATTAAAGTAAACCTGAAGAAATATGATTTGATTTTGATGGATTTACACATGCCGGAGGTGGATGGCTTCAGAGCAACTGAACTTATTCGGCTGAGTTCGGGAAATGCGACTTCGAGCAATGTGCCTATCATAGCTGTTACGGCCGATGTATTGCCTGAAACCTTAGAGCGCTGTGAAGCCATTGGCTTCAATTCATTTCTGAAAAAGCCTATGGAGATCTATCAACTGTACGCCATTCTAAAAAAACTCGTTGAAGGCAACTTTTCCTAATAGTGAAAGAAATATTTTTGTCGCGATTTTTAAAGTGTTGAATGAAGCGAATAGCGGTTTTTGCCTCGGGAAGTGGTAGCAATGCTGAAAAGATTGCAAAGCATTTTGCTGACAGTGAAATAGGTAGAGTTACTCTTGTTTGCACAAACAATAAAAAAGCCGGAGTAATTGACAGAATGAAAAAACTTGGAATTCCAGTTTACATCTTCACGCAAGAAGAACTTGAGAACGGAAACGTATTGTCTCGATTGCGTTCGGCTAAAATTGACTTCATTGCTCTCGCTGGTTTTTTAAAGAAAATCCCGTCAGATATTTTAGATGCTTACGACTACAGAATTGTTAACATACATCCTGCCCTGTTACCCGATTACGGCGGTGAAGGTATGTATGGCATGCGTGTGCACGAGGCCGTGGTAGAAAACGGCGAAGAAGAAACCGGCATCACGATACATTATGTTAACGAGGAGTACGACGACGGAGAGATTATCTTTCAAGCTAAAGTAGATATAGATCCAGAAGATACGCCGGAAGAAGTAGCCTACAAAGTTCAACAGCTGGAGCATGCCCATTATCCGGGTGTGATCGAATCCTTACTGCAAGAGTTGGATGACTGATCGCTCGCAGCCAGTCGTTAAGATATACACTGATGGAGCATGCTCGGGCAATCCGGGTCCTGGCGCCTATGTTGCAATATTGACTTTCAAAGACAAAGAGAAAATCCTTACGCGTCACTTTCGGCTTACTACTAACAACCGAATGGAACTTATGGCTGTGGTCGATGCCCTTAAAGCCATTAAAACCGAAGGTTTACCCGTAGAGATTTATTCTGATTCAAAATATGTAGTAGATGCCGTTAATCAACATTGGCTTACCAACTGGAAGCGCAAGGGCTGGAAAAAGGTGAAAAATGTGGATCTTTGGTTAGAATTTGACAAATTATATCAGAAGTTTAAGCCTAAACTTTTTTGGGTTAAGGGCCACAACAATCATCACTACAACGAACGCTGCGACCAAATGGCTGTCGAAGCACTCTCCAAACCAAATCCAGAAACAGATGTTATGTTCGAGAAATCATTAGAGAATTCTGGATTTTTATGATGCGACGTTTGTTTCTTTTCTTTTTTCAGCTAATTCCAATTTTGTTTTACGCTCAGTACACCCCATCAGAAGTTGATTTTTGGCGAGTAAAAACCACTAGGCAAAACATGCTGATACTTGGTGGCTGGGCTTTGGGAAACATAGGTGTTGGCATAGCCGGAATGAATGCTACAACGGGTAACGCTTATTACTTCCACCAGATGAATATGGCCTGGAATGTAGTAAACTTTGGAATTGCTACTGCCGGATATTTCTTTACAAAACCTCAGACCAGTGCCACCAATACATCCGTAGCAAATGCGCTTATTGATCTTGAAAATACTCTGATGCTCAATACCGGTCTCGACCTTGCTTACATCACAGCCGGCCTTGCTTTGGTCGAACTTTCTAAAAACAGTGCCTATATTTCTCCCGAAAGATTTCGTGGCTTTGGCACTTCGCTAATTTTACAGGGCGCATTTTTAGGTGTTTTCGACCTTTATCAATACATTGTGTTTCACAAGAAAAGAAAGGTTTTTTTGGAAAGTCGATTCTCTTTATTACAATTTGAGCCAAGTATTAATGGCTTGGTTATACGATTTTAAATCATTCAGATACAGGAAGGTCTATCTTAACCTTGTGCTTGTTGATGAGCTTGCGCAGGTTAATCAAGGCATAGCGCATACGACCTAATGCCGTATTTATGCTTACAGAAGTGATTTCGGCAATTTCTTTAAAGCTCAAATCTTCATAAATACGCATTTCCAGCACCTGTCGCTGGTCAGGCGGCAACATGGCTATGAGCTTTTTAAGGTCGGCTTCTGTTTGTTCACAGATCACCTGTGATTCCCAACTGGGCACTGTGGCTTTGATGCGGGTAAAAATGGACTTTTGGTCGATGGTTTCGCTTACAAAATTTGTCCTGTTGGTCTTTCTGAAGTGATCGATGATGTAGTTGTGCGAAATGCGCAACACCCAATTGATAAACTTCCCCTCTTCGTTGTATCGGCCAAGTTTCAGCGTATTTATGACTTTTATGAAAACATCTTGAAATATGTCATCGGCCAAGTCATCGTCTTTCACTTTCGACAAGATATACTGATACACTTTCTTCTGGTGGCGAGAAAGGAGATGCGCAAACGCACCTTCATTACCCGCAGCATACAATTCGATGAGCTGTTGATCGGAAAGGTTGTGGTAAGCCATAACTACTTCTTTTACAGTTTTTTAAATCCAATTAAGTGGTATTAGAAGTAGTTTTTCCCGATAGGCTTACAGATTTTTGAATTTGCTTTTACAAATATAAAAGAATTATTAAACAATTCTGCAAATAGGCTTATTATACTTTTGCTTTCATTTTTACGCAGAAACGAATGACCGATAAAAATGTACGGGAAAGCAAGGAGTTTATTACCATTCGTGGAGCCCGTATGCACAATCTGAAAAATGTATCCGTATCTATTCCGAGATCTCGATTTGTCGTTATTACGGGTGTATCAGGTAGTGGAAAATCATCACTTGCCTTTGATACACTGTATGCTGAAGGGCACAGGCGCTATGTAGAAAGCCTTTCGTCGTATGCCCGGCAGTTTACGGGTAAGCTGACCAAACCCGATGTGGATTTTATATCTGGTCTGGCCCCTGCAATAGCCATTCAACAAAAAGTAACGAGCAGAAACTCCCGAAGTACGGTAGGAACCAGCACTGAGATTTACGACTATTTAAAGCTGTTGTTTGCTCGCATCGGTCAGACATATTCACCAATCAGCGGAAAGCTGGTAAAACGCCATACCGTTTCAGATGTGGTCGATTACGTGACATTGCTCGAAGAAGGGATGCGATTTTTACTTGCCTTCAATTACCAACCTGGAGAAGGAAGGAGCATAGCTGATGCACTTAAAATTTTGAAGCAGCAAGGCTATGTGCGACTTTTTTACGAAGGCAATGTCATTAAAATTGACGAATATGTGCCTCAGAAGGAGAACTTTCTAAAGGTAGTAGTTGATAGAGGCACAACCGGGCCAGCTGACGAAGAAGAGCTTAGTCGCCTGGCTGATTCAGTGCAGACGGCTTTTTTTGAGGGCAGAGGGAGCTGTGAATTGATTTTTCCAGACCGGCCGGAGTATAATCGGATATTTTCCAATCAATTTTCGGAAGACGGAATTCAGTTTGAAGAGCCGACTGTACATCTTTTTAGCTTCAATACCCCTTACGGTGCATGCCCTACATGTGAAGGCTGGGGCAGTGTGATCGGTATCGATGAAAGTCTGGTTATACCGGATCAAAACCTATCTATCTTCGACGGATGTGTAGCTCCCTGGCGTACCGAAGGCATGCGCACCTGGCTTGCACAGGTGATCAAAGGTGCCGAAAAAGCCAGCCTTCCTATCCACAAACCTTATCGAATGCTCACTCCTGAACAAAGAGACATGCTCTGGAGGGGAACTCGGTATTTCTCAGGTATCAATGACTTTTTTAAAGAGATTGAGTCCAATCTGCATAAAATTCAATACAGGGTTCTCCTTTCGCGCTACAGAGGGCGTACTACCTGTCCCGATTGCAAAGGAAGCAGACTCAGAAAAGAAGCTCACTATGTCAAAGTTCAGGGGTACTCTATTGCTCAACTGGCTGACATGCAAGCTGATGAGCTTCTGAGGCTGATAAATTCCTGGACTTTTGAACCTTATGAAGAAAAAATTGCAGAAAGGTTGTTGAAAGAAATTACTTCAAGGCTGCAGTATCTGTGCGATGTAGGTCTTGGGTATCTCACGTTAAACAGACGCAGCGACACACTTTCTGGAGGCGAAACACAGCGCATACAGCTCACCACTTCTCTTGGCAGCAGCCTGGTTGGCTCTATGTACATTCTCGACGAGCCCAGCATTGGGCTGCACAGCAGAGATACCGAAAGGCTCATCGGCATCTTAAAGCGCCTAAAAGCGCTTGGTAACACCGTAATCGTGGTAGAGCATGACGAAGACGTTATGCTCGCCTCTGACTACCTGATCGATATGGGACCTGGTGCAGGAAGTTTCGGAGGACAAGTCGTCTTTGCCGGGGAACCGTCAGAATTAAAAAATGCCGATAGCCTGACGGCACAGTATCTGAACGGAAAATTGGAGATAGAAATCCCCAAAGTGCGTCGCAAGCCGCTTGATTTCATTGTCATTGAGGAAGCTTATCAAAACAACTTAAAATCAGTAACAGCCCGTTTGGCAGTAGGATGTCTGAATGCAGTAACGGGTGTAAGCGGATCGGGAAAATCAACACTTATCAATGAAATTCTTTATCCGGCCGTATTGAGAGCCTTTGATCTTCCGGGCGAAAAGCCAGGCTTACACAAGGCTGTTCATATTCCGAAGAAATTCATCAAAAAAGTAGAATTTGTCGATCAAAACCCCATTGGAAAATCTTCGCGCAGCAATCCGGTAACTTACATCAAAGCTTTTGACGGTATCAGAGAGCTCTTTGCCAACCAAAAATTATCAATGCTTCGCGGCTATTCTGCACGTCATTTTTCGTTTAATGTACCTGGCGGAAGGTGTGAAGCCTGTGAGGGTGAAGGCGTTATTACTGTAGAGATGCAATTTATGGCCGATGTACACTTGGTGTGCGAAGAGTGCAACGGACAGCGTTACAAAAAAGATGTGCTCGAAGTTAAAGTTCAAGACAAGTCAATCTACGACATTCTGGAGTTGACCATCGATGATGCGTTTGACTTTTTCCGGTCAAATGGTGCAGACAGAATTGCAAATCAGCTTAAGCCACTCATTGATGTAGGTCTGGGCTACATCAAGTTGGGTCAGTCGGGCAGTACGCTTAGTGGGGGTGAAGCACAGAGGCTGAAATTAGCCACTTTTTTAGCTCACGGAAGTAACAGCGAACCCACTCTTTTTATCTTCGATGAGCCAACGACCGGACTGCACTTTCACGACGTCAAAAAATTGCTGGATGCCTTGAATGCCTTAATCGCTAAAGGCCATACTGTAGTGGTAATTGAGCATCACCCCGACGTTATTAAGTGTGCCGACTGGATTGTTGATCTTGGGCCCGAAGGTGGTACTGGTGGTGGGGAACTGCTGTTTGAAGGTACGCCTGAAGAACTCCTTCAGTGCGAGCGCTCATATACAGCTAAATATTTGGCCAAAAAGTTGATACCAGCGGGGGTGTAATCAACACGCACTGCACGGTTTTACTCTTTAAGGTCACTTGTACATTTGTGGCTGGTCACTTAACATCTTTATTGGTGGTAGATTCTGTTTTTAGATACCTTAAATATGGTTTTTACATTTTATCCTCGCACTCAAAGCTGAAAGCGATGATGCATACCTTGTGGCCTCCGGTGATGGATAACTCTGATGCACCCGATAAAAGAAAAGTGGAGTGCGCCGTACAGATCGCAGTAGATTGGCTGATCTACAATCAGCTACAAGGAAAAGACGGTGGATTTGCCACTTTTGACTTTGCTACCGGCTGGACTTCTTCCTATCCTGAAACCACGGGGTATATCTCTGAAACTTTTCTTAAGTGGTCTCAACTTAGAAAAAACGAAAAAATAGCGAAAGCTGCGGAGAGGGCACTCGATTGGCTTATTTACATTCAAAAACCATCGGGTGGATGGGCTGGTGGCTACATCAGTGAAAACAGGCCCGAAATCGTTTTTAACACCGGTCAGGTACTTCGAGGGTTAATTCTAGGTTATTTGTTTTTTAAAAAAAATGATTATTTCGATGCTGCCAGAAGAGCGGCCGATTGGCTGGTGAATATTCAACACCCAGACGGATTTTGGGACAAACATGTGTATATGAATGCTGTACGGGTGTACGATACTTATGTAGCAGCACCTATTTTTGAATTTGGGGATCTATGCAATGACTCTAGGTACAAACAGGCGGCTGTAAAAAATGCTTTTTGGGTAATAAGACATAAACAATTGCCAAATGGATGGTTTGTAGATGCTGACAATACTTTGAAGCACAACGACAAGCCAATTTTGCACACCATTGCATACACGCTCGACGGACTTCTGGACATAGCGATGCATACTGGAAATGAAGAGATCTTCAATAGTTCATTGAAAACAGCATTGGCCGTCGAGCAGAAACTGAAAGCAGAAAAGATGCTGAAAGGTCGATATGATCGGAAATGGATAGGCTATCGAAGTATTTGCAACACAGGTGTAGCACAAGTGGCTATTGTTTTTGCAAAGCTGTACCTAAAAACCGGCGAATCGCACTGGAAAACTTCCTACAATAGTCTGATTAACTATCTGCTACAACAGCAGCTGACTATGGTGCAAGATCCAAGGCTGAGAGGAGCATTAACGGGTAGTTCCCCTATTTGGGGGAGATATGAACCCTTCAGATTGCCAAATTGGGGGGTGAAGTATTTAATAGATGCCCTGATGTACAACGATTTAGTTAACGGGTAAATCCATGAGAGATCTGCTGCGCACACTTACTCCAGACTTTTTACTCACCCTTTACAGAAAATACAAAAAAGAAAAAGTACGTAAAAACCTTGCTGATAAGGCTAAAAGAGGAGATGTAATTACTACAAAAGTACTAATCGACCAGCTTAAGTGTATGGGCATAAAACAGGGAGACTCTGTATTGGTGCATAGTGCCATGAGTCGCATGGGCTGCCTGGAAAATGGCCCTCGAACCCTAATAGATGCTCTGCTAGATGTAGTTGGCTCCAATGGCAATATCTTAATGCCCACATCGCCCAACCCAGCACTACAACTGGACTACGTGCGTCAACATCCGCACTTCGATGCGCGCAACGACCCATCTGCTATGGGTGCTATCACCGAGTATTTTAGAAAAATGCCCGGTACCATACGCTCGCTCAGCCCTACGGAGCCTGTAAATGCTTTAGGCCCGCTTGCTGAATGGCTCACTGAAGGCCACCGAGGAAGACTCACACCCTACGACAGCTATTCGCCCTTTTTTCGACTTACCGAGGTGCGAGGAAAAATCCTTTATGTGGGTGTCACCCTCGCTCAAGCAGGCACGAGCTTGCATCTGCTGGAAGATGCCGTAGAAAAGTTTCCATATCCGGTGTATTATTTTGAAGTGTTTAATGTAAAAGTAACTGATTTAAAGGGAGAAACATACCAACAGCAAATCAAAGTACACAACCCAGCTCAATCAGCTAAGAGGCAATGCGATGCATTGATACCTATGTTTGTAGAAAAATCGGTTATGCAAAGAGTTCAACTGGGCGAAGCCCCTACCCTACTGGCAGATGCAGCCGGCATGTTTCGTGTAATGCTGGAAGCATATATGACTAAAGGTATAACGATGTACACCCCTTATGGACGAGACTAAAAAAAATCTCCTGCTTACTGGAGCCTCTGGTGGGATTGGTCGTGCAATCATCCCAGTATTGGCAGAGGCCGGGTACAACCTTTACTTGCAAGCATATAGGCAAGCTGAAGCTTTGATGGAATTTTTAAAAGAAAAAAGGATCGATGCTGTAGTAGTGCGCCAATCGCTGCGCACTGCTGATGATGTACGAGAAATGCGAGAAAAAATCGCCGAGCCTATACAAGTGCTGGTGGCAAATGCTGGCATCAGTCGGTCAGCACCAGCCCACAAGATGAATGAAAGCGATTGGCAAGAGACTCTCGATGTGAACTTATCAGTACCCTTCTATTTGGCTCAGACGTTCTTCCCCGAAATGCGAGCAGCTGGTTTCGGCAGGGTGATTTTTATATCGTCGGTAGTTGGTGCTACTTTGGTGCGAGGCACTGCAGCTTATGCTGCCTCTAAGGCAGGCTTAATGGGCCTGGCAAGAGCACTGGCTGCTGATTGGTCTGCCTTTGGCATCACCGTGAATTGTGTAGCACCCGGATATATGGATACTGGAATGATCGAACAAATACCTGAAAATATATTACCCCTCTTTCGTGACAAAAGCGTGCAAGGCAGGCTTGGGCCGGCCGAAGAAATCGGTTATGCCGTCGCCTACCTAGCTTCAGAAAAGAGCAGCTTTATTACCGGGCAAACCCTGCACATCAACGGCGGAATTATTTAGAATTTAAAAGTTATTCAACCTCTATCAGTCCGGGGTTGAAATACTAAATAAGAGACCTACTAATTTTCTGTCAACCTTTATCAATTCGAAGGTGGTAAGTTATGTCTTGCATGACAGATCATAGCGAATATAAACGGAAAGTCGCAGACAACGTCGAAAGTAGCCGACTGAAATTACAGGCCTTAAACTGATTGGAGCTCCTTTTTTCAATTAATGTTTAGAGGAACTGAAGCAAAGGCGCATGAGTAGATTTTTCAAAGTTCTTTTACGAAGACAAAAAGGCACTTCGCCTGAGAAGAGCTTTAATAAATAAAAAAACCTTTTGCCTCTTTGGCCTTCAAAAATGGTGGGCTGAGGGAATTGGCTGTCTATCTTTACGCCGGTACACTGATAGCTATGATTTCGATACTGATACCGACCTACAATTACAATCCTACAAATACAGTACGCGAGCTGCACAGCCAGTGCACGGAGCTGGGCATCGCATTTGAAATTTTAGTGGCCGACGATGACCCTGATTCTGAGATGGCATCAGCTTATGCACACCTTAACGAGCTGGAGCATGTACATGCATCGATTAACCCAGTTAATCTGGGTAGAAGAGGCAATCGAGATTACCTGGCTTCAAAGGCTCGTTATGAATGGCTATTGTATTTGGACGAAGATGCCGTGATCACTCACAGGTCATTTGTAAATAATTACCTGTCGAATTTGAAGCCTGGCGTAGTGATTTGTGGTGGGGTGGACTATTGTGCAACGCTTTCTAAAGCTGAGAAAAAGAAATTGCGCTATCGTTATGGTTTGCGCAGTGAGGTAGTGGCTGCCACTGACCGCAACTCAGCCCCATACAGTTCGTTTATTACATTTAACTTTTTGATTCCCAAAGAAATATATCTAAAACTACCAAAGCATACCGAAATTGTAGGCTATGGGCATGAGGATACAATGATGGGGTATGACTTGAAGTACAATTTCGTGCCTATACTGCACATCGACAATGCCGCTTGCCACAGCCAAATCGACAGCAATGAGGTTTTTTTAGAAAAGACGAAAGAGGCCTTGCAAAATTTATCACGCATGATGGCGTCAGGTAAGGTTGATGAGGAAGTACGCATGTACAAGGCATATGCACGGGTACGAGCTACCGGGCTTCATGTGATCCTAAGGGTTTTGTATTCGCTTATTGGCAAAGAACTAGAAAGTCACATTTTGCACGGCCATCCGAAGCTATGGCTCTTTGACCTATACCGGCTGATGTATTTGAGTTACATACAGCCACAGATTACAACTCCCGGCGCATGGAGGTAAGGCCTGACTTTTCGGTAGTGATTGTTTCATACAATGTATCTGCCTATCTTAAACTTTGTCTTTACTCTGTTTTTAACGCCATTGGTAAGCACAAAGTAGAGGTATGGGTGGTTGACAATGCCTCTTCCGATGACTCAGTAAAGATGGTCAGGGAGAATTTTCCTGAAGTAAAGCTGATTGTAAACGATGAAAACATAGGATTTTCAAAGGCAAACAATCAGGCTCTGCGATTAGCTAAGGGGAAGTATCTTCTTATGCTCAACCCTGATACGGTATTGCCGGAAACGATCTTTGATACATGTAAGCGCATAATGGAGGCTCATCCAGAGGTAGGGGCAGCTGGAATTCGGATGCTCGATGGCAAAGGTCATTTTTTGCCGGAGAGCAAGCGCGGTATGCCTGCACCTTTGGTATCACTCTTCAAAATCAGTGGAATATATCGACTTTTTCCTCGATCAGAAGTATTTAACAGATATTATCTTGGGCATACGTCGCCACTTGAAAACCAGTATGTCGAAATTCTGGCTGGTGCCTTTCTTCTGGTGCGTACAGAAGTGGCTGAGCGCATTGGCTATCTGCCTGAAGAATATTTTATGTATGGCGAAGATATTGATTTTTCATATCAGGTAATTCAAAACGGATTTAAAAACTACTACATAGCTGAAGATAAAATTATTCATTTTAAAGGAGAGAGCACTAAAAAAGGCTCGCTCAATTATGTATATATTTTTTATAAAGCTATGGCCATTTTTTCGGCCAAATATTTTGGTAAAGGAAATGCCTTTTTCTATCACATTTTAATCAGTTTTGGCATACTACTGACGGCTATAGGAGCAGCGTTGAAACGCTTAATTCAAACCATTGGAATTCCTGTGATAGAACTATTAGCTTTTTATGCCGGATTTTGGTACATTCACGACTATTGGGAAAAAAATCACCGTTTCATTTCAGGAGGAGAATATCCACCTGAGTATGTATATGGCATCTTACCATTGTATTCGATTGTTTTGATACTCAGTATTTTTATGTCAGGTGGGTACAAAAAAGAACAAAAACTCTCGGATGCTCTTCGTGGCTTGGGTATAGGATTTTTGATTATTACTCTTTTTTACGGATTAAGTCCGGAGAGTTGGCGGTTTTCGCGAGCCATCATGGTTTTGGGCACTTTGTTAGCCTTATTTTGGGTGATTATTTTCAGAAATTTACTGAAATTTTTAAAAATCATACAACCAGATCTTACAAAAAGGGATTTGATAGTTTGGATAATTACAAGCTCAGTTCATGAGCTCAATGCGTGTTCTATGCACTTTCGGAATACTGCTTATTTTGATATTAAAGTATTAGAAACTTCTCTCGATTCTTTTAAGATTTTACTATCGGCTTTCAAGCCTGATTACGTGCTCTTTGATACAGATTCTATCTCTTTTTCAAAGGCCATTTCATTGACTGAAAAACTTCAAAAAACTTCTGTAAAAATGCTATTTAAAATTCCAAAAGAAGATACATTTATAGGTGATGATATAGTGATTAATATATCGAATAATGTTAAAGACAAAGATTTAAAGAATATACCTTTTTTAAAGCGATTTTTCGACTTTGTTTTTGTTGTTTTTTTTATTCCTTTATTTTTCCCATTTTTAAGAAGAAAAATCACAATTAATTGGAGAGATATCAAAGATATTTTAACGGGGAAATTACAACTGATTGGGCAAGGAGAATCGCATAAAAGCATTGTGAATTTATCTGATTACATCTCAAAGTTGGACTTTGAAATGTCTTCTTTTATTTCTCTTGATTACTTTTCGCGATATTCACCAAACAATGATTTAAAAATCCTCAAAACGCTAAACCAAATTTACCGGAAATATAAACATAAGTAAATTCTTGATAAGCCCTTAAAACATGCACAAGTCTTAACACTGCATGTACTTTTGGATAACTTTGCAGCAATGTCATTACGCGCCCGCATATCAAAATCGCTCAGAAACCGCTACCGCCTGGTAATCCTCAACGATGAAAACTTCGAGGAGCGATTTTCCGTTAAGCTCACCAAGCCCATCGTTTTTACGGTAGTAGCAGGAGGCAGCTTGCTGCTGGTTATTGCTACCACGTTTATTATTGCCTTTACTCCTTTAAGAGAATACATCCCGGGATATTCGAGCACTGAGCTTAAGCGACTTGCTATACAAAATGCCCGGCTTGCTGACTCACTTCAACAGCAACTGGCCTATACCGACCAGTATTTAAAGACCATACAAGCGGTAATAAACGGCGAAATTGAAGTGGACAAAGACAGCGTAAACATTCGACAGCTTACGGAAGAAAACAAAAAGAAGATCGATCTGAGTATAGGCAAATACGACAGCTTGCTTCGATACGAAATCGAGCAAGAAGAGATGTACAACCTCCAGCCCATCAGCAGAGAGCAATTTATAGCAGCATTATTGTTGTTCAGACCAGTGAAAGGCAGTGTTATTCAAGGTTTTGATTCAGAGAGTAAGCGCTATCACATCGAAATAGCCACAGGCAACGGAGAGGCGGTAAAATCGGTGCTCGATGGTACAGTGATTTACTCAGAATTTAACCCCACGTGGAATTACATTGTGATCATTCAGCATGCAAACGATCTGATATCAGTGTATCGAAATCTTGCCTTTCCGCTTAAGCGAAAAGGTCAAAACGTGCAGACCGGCGAAGTGCTTTCTTTTGTAGAGAGCTCAAAAGAAGCTGATAGCCGACCCATCTTTGCATTCGAATTGTGGCAGAAAGGCCAACCGATCAATCCTCAACTTTTCATTAACTTCTAACTTTGGCAAATGTCACTGAAATCTTCAATTGCCCGATTATATGCAGCTCACGTGGTACGCTCTACCGAACGATGGGCTTCTAGACCAGTAGAGATTCAAATGCGCTGGCTTAAAAAGCTGGTAAATAAGGCCAAACATACTCAATACGGCAAAGACCATGACTTTGCCTCAATAAGAAATTACGACGACTTCAAAAAGCGCATTCCCATTAAAGACTACGAAGGGCTGAAATCATACATTGAAAAAATTATGGCCGGCCAATCAGATGTACTTTGGCCCGGCAAACCCCTCTATTTTGCGAAAACATCGGGAACCACCTCAGGCACGAAATACATCCCAATCAGTCGGGAATCTATGCCCTATCACATCGCAGGGGCGCGCAACATGCTCTTGCACTACATTCACCGAAGCGGTAAGGCCGACTTTGTGGACGGCAAAATGATCTTCCTTCAAGGTAGCCCAATATTATCGGATACTAATGGCATCAAAACAGGTCGCTTATCGGGCATAGTAGCCCATTATGTACCTGCCTATTTGCAGCGCAACCGCATGCCTTCGTGGGAGACCAATTGCATCGAAGATTGGGAAGCAAAGGTAGAAGCGATCGTTCGCGAGACGATAAAGGAAGACATGCGCCTCATTAGCGGTATACCGCCCTGGGTGCAGATGTACTTCGAGCGCCTGCTGCACTATACGGGCAAAGCCACCGTAAGTGAAGTGTTTCCAAATTTTTCACTATTGGTGATTGGCGGAGTGGCTTTTGAGCCATATCAGAGGATTTTTGAAAAGCTCATTGGCAAGCCCATCGATACATTAGAGCTATATCCTGCTTCTGAAGGATTTATTGCCTATCAAGATCATCCAAATAATCGTGATCTTTTGCTCTTGCTCGATGGCGGAATTTTCTTTGAATTTATACCCGCCGACAAATTTTTTGAACCGAATCCCCCAAGATACCATATTGGCGAAGTACAGACAGGAGTACATTATGTAGTAATTCTTAATACAAACGCCGGACTTTGGGGCTACAACATCGGAGATACCATCGAATTCACTTCGACCTCGCCCTATCGCATACGTGTAAGTGGTCGAATTAAACACTTTATCTCGGCCTTTGGTGAGCACGTGATAGGCAGTGAAGTAGAATATGCAATAAGCCAGGCCATTAAAACACACGGAGGGCGCGTTAACGAATTTACGGTAGCCCCCCAGGTAACCCCTCCTGAAGGCGGACTTCCTTATCACGAGTGGTGGATTGAATTTGATGAATTGCCCGCTGACATGTCGGCTTTCGCTCTTACCCTCGACCAAGCCATGCAAGACAAAAATGTGTATTACAAAGACCTCATCACCGGAAAAATCCTTCGCCCTGCAGTGATAAGAATGCTTCCAAAAAACGCTTTTAACCAATATATGAAATCCATCGGAAAGCTCGGTGGTCAGAATAAGCTGCCGCGACTGTCGAATGATCGAAAAATAGCCGTACAGCTGGAAAAGCTTTTTTTAAACCAGCAAGTAGACTCGTAAGCCTTCAGCAAACAACTTCCATTGGTTCAAATAAACAATAGGAGTTTGTAATAATATATATACAATAATTCCGGCTAAATCCTTTAAAAGAGTGATTCAATACACCGCAAATACACAAAAAGCTCACTAGGAGTAAAAAATTTCGGAAATCGCACAGTAATGCTAATATTTTAAAAATCAGCTTTTTAAAAAAACTGATTAAAGAGTTGCTTTATTTGCTTTGTAAAGCGAAACAAACATTCTACCTTTGCAACGAAGGTGAAAGTCGAAGATGAATTCTCTGGAGTTAGTGGTTAATAAGCTGAAAAGCAGAGCTTTAGAAGCATATAACCAATTAAATACACTCAGAGATGAAAATTTTCGACTAAGAGCAGAGGTAGCTCGACTGAAGAAGCGTATTCAAGAGTTGCAGAGCGAAAATGCGCGAATATTAGAGCTCCAAAACTCCCTTCAAACAGATTTGGACCGAAGCGAACATTTCCATTCACTTCAGGCCAAATCAAAAATTAATGAATTAGTGCGGGAAATCGACAAATGTCTTGCACTGATAGAGCAATAAATTATGGACGTACAATCAGGAGAGTTCCTTAAAATAAAAGTACAAATCGCTGGGCGCTGGTATCCTTTAAAGATTAAGCGCTCAGAAGAGCAGACTGTGCGCAACGCTGTAAAACTCATAGAAGACAGCTTGAGCGCACTTGAGCGCAGTTATGATGTGGCATCAAAGCAAGACCTGCTTGCCATGTGTGCCCTGCAGCTGGCCAACAAACTGCTTACTACCGAGAAGAAACAGCAAGAAGAAGCTCAAAACCTCGAGTTTCAGCTCTCTGAAATTTACTCCTTGCTCGATTCAGGTGTACAAGACATTCCGTCGGCCTAACGTTCTTTATTTACCTGATTGCCCGCACTGAAGAACTATGTGCTAAACTCAACAGAAAATCCGATAAGGAGCACAGCCTGGTGAGACTAAAGCAGGTCGCAACCTATACCTGTGGTAGGTGAACTTTCCGGGTTCCAGCGAAAGCTTGAAGCTACACCGGCATCCTAAACGTGTCTAACGGAGTTTAGACATCGCATTCAGTGCGGGTTTTTTTATTTTAAGTTTTGAAAATTATGGAAATCGTAATTGCCCTTTCATCCCTCCTATCCGGCATAGCAGCCGGTTGGTTTATAAATAGCACAATTGCTAAAAAGAGATTGCTCAAGCGAGGCTCAGCCATTATTCGCCAAGCTGAGCAAGAAGCTGAGGCTATAAAAAAAGAGAAAATTCTGCAGGCAAAAGAGAAATTTCTCGAGCTTAAAGACCAGCATGAAAAAGCTGTAGCCCAGCGCGAGAAAAAAATTCAGGAAACAGAACTGAAAACGCGCGAAAAAGAAGCCCGTGTAAACGCTCAGCTTGAAGAAGTCAACCGAAAAGAAAAGGAACTGGCCCGCAAACTCGAACAAATCGAGCGACAAACAGAAGCATTGGAGCGCAAAAATCAGGAAGTAGAAAAACTGCGCCAGCAGCAAATCCACCAGCTGCAAGTCATCAGCGGGCTCACAGCCGAAGAGGCAAAAGCACAGCTGATCGAAACGCTCAAAGACGAAGCAAAAAGCCAGGCTTCTATTTACATACAGAATACTTTAGAAGAAGCTAAAATGACAGCTGCCCAAGAGGCGCGCAAGGTGGTGATCAAAACCATTCAACGCATCGGTACCGAAGTAGCCATAGAAAATGCCGTGTCAGTATTTAATATTGACAATGAAGAAGTAAAAGGCCGAATAATAGGTCGCGAAGGTCGAAACATACGTGCCCTCGAGGCAGCAACAGGCGTAGAAATCATAGTGGACGATACACCGGATGCCATTATCCTCTCGTGCTTCGACCCCATTCGCCGTGAAATCGCTCGACTTTCGCTCCACCGCCTCGTAACGGATGGACGCATTCACCCAGCCCGTATCGAAGAAGTAGTGGCTAAGGTGACTAAACAGATAGAAGACGAAATCGCCGAAGTTGGTAAACGCACCGTGATCGACCTTGGCATTCACGGTTTGCATCCCGAATTGGTAAAAATCGTAGGCCGAATGAAATATCGCTCGTCGTACGGACAAAACTTGCTTCAACACTCGCGCGAGGTGGCAAATCTATCCGCCGTAATGGCTGCCGAGCTTGGATTGAATCCAAAAATCGCCAAGCGCGCAGGACTGCTGCACGACATCGGCAAGGTACCAATGGAAGAAACCGACCTGCCGCATGCATTGCTCGGCATGCAGTGGGCTGAGAAATACGGTGAAAAACCCGATGTGTGTAACGCCATAGGAGCACACCACGACGAGATTGAAATGACTTCTATCTATTCACCCATAATACAAGTGTGCGATGCCATTTCAGGAGCCCGCCCAGGTGCACGCCGTCAGGTGATGGAAAGTTATCTACAGCGATTGAAAGATCTCGAAAACCTGGCCATGAGCTACGAAGGCGTTACAAAAGCCTATGCCATACAAGCAGGTAGAGAACTGCGCGTTATGGTGGAGAGCGAGAAAATCAGCGATGCCCGCTCTCAAGAGCTCTCTTTCGAGCTGTCACAACGCATTCAAAACGAAATGACCTACCCCGGTCAAGTAAAAGTGACTGTAATTCGCGAAACAAGAGCTGTTAACATTGCCCGATAGATCGATGCGACTGAGCTTGGGGCTTTCAGGGGTTGGAATGCTGTTGGCATCACAACTGTTTTGCCAACATGTAGTGATCACTTCGCCCGATAGAGTCGAATTTGCTTTTGGAATCGACTCCTTTTTCTATGCACGAAAATGGACCATTTCTTCTGCGGCTCCAATCAAAAAAGATCAAACAACTTTTTTTGTATTACTGAAAAAAGACTCCCTACTCCTTCAAAAAAAGATTCCCTCCACACCCGACAATCACCACTTTGTAATTGAAAAAGGCAAAAGCGGAGAATATACTTTATACTACCGCGGCATTTTAAATGCTCTACCAGATTCAATTGAAATTTTTAAGGAAAAGACAAACATCCATTTATCAAGTGTACTGACTAAGCGACCTAATCTAGCTGCATCAACCTCACTTCCTGCTCTTTCGCAAAACATCGAAAAGCCTCAACCTCAAAAAGTAGATACCACCTTGCGACAAACGTCATCAATCCCCTCTCAGAACATGCCTGGCAGATCTGACACCAACCTCACCGCTCCACTACCCACAATAGATGAAACTCCGCCTTTCGACAAAACCGTAGATGCCGTAAAAAAAGCGGAATTTGAATTTGAGCGAATGATGCTCATCAGAGAATATGTAGAAAAACACAATACAAATACACAAGAACTTAAAGTATTAGCCCGACTGCTTACCTACGATTTGACCCGATTACAACTCTTAAAAGACTGCTATTCATACACTCTCGACAGAATTAATTATCGAGCTCTCACTTCGGTATTTGATTTCGAAATCTCGAAGCAATCTTTCTTGGAGTTTATCAACGAACATGAAAAATAAAAGATTTCTACTCATCGGGCTCTTTCTCTTAGTTACCGGCATTGTATTAGGTGCACTCGCAGCACATGCATTGAAAGCTCACTTGACCGTCAACCAACTTGAAAGCTTTAAAACCGGTGTTTTTTACCATCTGCTCCATGCCCTGTTATTTATTTCCTTCGGATTGCACACAACGGCTGAAAATCAGAAACAAAATATCACATCTGGTCTATACATTGCTTTTGTTGGTGTTTTGATGTTTTCCCTTTCGATTTATTTTTTAAACCTTCAAAATATTATAGGCTTTCCCTTGCGATGGTTGGGTCCAGTCACACCAGTAGGTGGAGTTTTGATGATTGTCGGCTGGACCATAGTTTTTTGGAAGTTTTTTAAAGCAGACTGAAATCTGAATTTTTATTTCTCTACTACATAGCTTAGTTCCGAGCTTTGTTCAATGTAATTTTACCTTTTTACTACTTTAGACCTATTAAAACATGAAACAACTGCAGCTAAGTCTGCTAATTATTGTTACACAGCTGATCAGCTGTAACCATAAATTTCAAAAAGCGCAAGTAATGAATCAAATTACAGATCCACACTCTTTTGCCGATCTCTCAGGTACTAGGCTTACTCACCTCGATTGGGATGCTGAAATTGATTTCATCCACCGAAAAATAAAGGCAGTTGCTACATGGACACTTGAATACAAAAAGGATACGCTCGTTTTAGATGAAAACGGGCTGAGAATTCTATCCATCAAAGACCAAAACGGACATTTACTCCCCTTCGAAGAGCATGAGGTGGATACCGTTAGGGGTGGATGGATAAAAATAGTACTCAATCCAAAGGTTCAGAAAATCGCCATAGAATACGAAACACTCGAGCATCCTGCTGCCCTACAGTGGCTCGAGGTAAATCAAACACTTGGCAAGCGTTATCCTATATTATTTACGCAAAGCCAGGCAATACTCGCGCGCTCGTGGCTGCCCTGTATGGATTCCCCTTCCATTCGTTTTACCTATAGCGCCCGCGTGAAAGTTCCAAAAGGTATGCTTGCACTAATGAGTGCCGAAAATCCACAAGAAAAGTCGCCAGATGGTATTTATACCTTCTCGATGAAGCAACCTATCCCTTCGTACCTAATGGCACTGGCAGTAGGTGACTTCGAATTCAAAGTCGTAAGTGATCGAAGCGGTATATACGCTGAACCTGAATTGATCGATGCTGCACATCAAGAATTTAGCGATGTAGAAAAAATGATTCTTGCGGCCGAATCGCTTTACGGACCTTACCTGTGGGATCGATACGACTTACTCGTCATGCCTCCCTCCTTTCCATTCGGTGGGATGGAAAACCCAAGACTCACTTTCGTTACTCCTACAGTTATAGCCGGCGATAAATCGCTGGTTTCACTTGTAGCCCATGAACTGGCCCACTCTTGGTCTGGCAACCTGGTTACCAACGCTACCTGGAATGACTTCTGGCTCAACGAGGGATTTACCGTCTATTTTGAGCTGCGCATTATGGAGCAAATTTACGGTGTGGAATATGCCGAAATGCTTGCCCAACTCTCATACAATGAGCTAATAGGTGCATTAAATACCCTTCCTCCTGATGAAACTATTTTAAAAGCAAAACTAGATGGAAAAAATCCAGATGACGCTGTAGGCCCAATTGCTTACGAAAAAGGATATTTCTTCTTGCGAACCATTGAAAAAAAAGTGGGACGTAGATTTTTCGACGAATTCTTAAAAAAATACTTTGAAACTTATAAATTTAAAAGCGTAACCACAGAAGATTTTTTAGAATTTCTAAAAGCAAACCTTTTGAAGAAAAAAGATTGGGAAGAAATTAATGTTGAAGCCTGGATATATGAACCAGGATTACCACCAAATATAGCCAAACCGAATTCGACAAAATTTTCAGCTATTGAAAGTGCAGCAGTATCCTTTCTGAAAACAAAAATAGTACCCGTAACTAACCGATGGACTGCATTAGAATTTATTTATTTCTTGCAAAATTTAAAAGGTAAAATCGATGAAGAATTATGTAAAAAATTAGACAATCAATTTCATTTTACTCAGTCTAAAAATTCTGAAATATTAGCTTTCTGGTTTTTGCTTTGTATTGAAACCAATTATAAGCCTGCCTTGGGTGCAATGAAACAATTTACCATACAAACAGGAAGGAGAAAATTTGTCATACCAATTTATAAAGAATTGATAAAGAAAAATCAAATTCAGCTGGCTAAATCCATCTTTAAAGATGCAGCAAAAAACTATCATCCTATTACGTATAACAGCGTAGCCCAGCTTTTTGATAAAACACTATAAAGTGGCAAGAATTCTCATCCTATTTTTTGGATTACTGGCTTACATTTCAGCTCATGGACAATTACATGTAAAAACAAATGAAGAATCGGCTATAAAAATTTTATTTCTTACGCTAAACAAAGCTACTGAATTTGATAGAAAAATATCAAAACTTGATCTACATTTTATAAAATCATCAGAAATATTTATCGACAACTATCCTTCGAAAATTCCATTTTTAGGTGGAGTATTATTGCCTAATATTTCTGATACAGGATTGGTTTATCTTCGACTGGCTGAAGGCTTTTTAAAACACGACAATTCTATTCACAGAGAATTTATTTACAAACTTTCAGAGTTTGGAAAGGTACACGATTATCCCATTATTTCGGTTACACAATATTTATTAAATCCTTATAAGAGGTACATTCAAATTCCTACCATTGAGGCTAATTATTATTTACTACCATTTCAGTGGAAAAATTACATGAGCTACCAATACTTTTATGAAGCCAAAATAGAGAGTGATTCAGGTATTTTTTATCAATTCTACTTCCATCCAAAAAACCGATTTGGTAGTTTTTTTTCAGGCACTGTATTAATTGATTCTGCTACGAGCCAAATTGCAAAAATTAGGTTAAAAGCAGAGAGTAACAACAAGCTAAATTTAGCGGATAGTCTGCTAATAGAGATGCATTTTAAAAGGATAAAAGACATTTATTATCCCATCAATTATTGGTACGCCTTTCACTACAGTGTACAGCAATATACTGGCAGACACGTCATTCATGTTTATACCGATAATTCAGCGGAAAACTTCCACCACAGTTTTCAAAAATTTACACAAATTGAAATTCGCGATACAGCTGATTTTTCAGAGGTTGATTTGACCCCAGAGCAAAGAATAATACGTGACGAGGAAATCACTTATTACCTTAAAAAAAAGCAAGGTATTATCCAGGATTCCTTATTTAAATATGCATTGAGATATCCGTTTAAAACCATTCTAACATCAGGATTAAAACTTCCGATACGTGGAGGAAAGAATTTAATAGTAGTTCAACCCTTTTGGCGCGGAGTTGGCTTTAATGCAGTAGAATCTTTTTACGTGCGATTAGGTGCAAGTATTTCAAGTACAGGGTGGAGTAAATTAACATATAATGTTGAGGTACGTCCGTCTATTGCTATGGACTACTTGCGATGGAAACAATCACTCACCTGGAATTTTCTGCATCGATACAATGGAAAAGGAGAAATCACATTTGGAAACACCATTTTTCAAATAAATGAAAACGACCCAGTTTTACCTGTAATTAATTCTTTTTATTCCCTTTTTTTGAATGAAAATTACGCCAGTTTTTATGAAAAATCGTTTATAAAAGGCGTTTTTAGCATATCCGTTAGATCCTTCGACATTCGACTTTTGGCCGAACATTCACATAGGAGGTCTCTGAACAATACATTAATTCGTAGCCCGTTATGGGACTCTGGTACTTTTTTGCCAAACAATCCTGATCACCCGCCAGCTATTACAGCTGATGGATTCCAAAATCACTGGGGATTGACCTTCGACCTGGATATCAGCTGGCAGCCGGGACGTTATTATTTAGACGCAAATGGACGCAAAATTCCATTAAAATCCGAAAGGCCTACCTATTTTCTCAACTACAGAAAAGGTGTAAAAGCTCTCAACTCGACTGTTGACTTTGACCAAATCACATTTGGTCTGCAGCTCAAGAGGCGCATTTCTCGATATGGAGTAAGTACCTTGGACGTGCAATATGGGCGATTTGTCCAAAAAACTAATGTGCCTTTTATTGATTTTAAACACTTTAACGGTATTCAGACGCTCTTTTTGCAACCCACTTCCGACCGCTGGAGCGACATCAGGCAATTTCGCACCCTGCGGTATTACGATTTCAGTACGGATGAATACTTTTTTGAGCTTCACTACATCCATCGATTCGGTGGAGCATTGTTTAACAACTGGAAGAGCTTTAGCCGGCTGAATATCCACACCGTAGCCGGCTTAAACTTGCTCTCTACTGAAGCAGAAAACATTTATTTTGAGCCATTTATAGGATTTGAAAACCTTTTTAAAATCTTTAAAATTCAATTGGCCTACGGAATGGACAATTGGCAAAAAAGCCGAGTGACTTTTCGTCTCGGCTTTAATTTCAATATTGGAATTTATCAGAAATACCGAAGAATTTAGAAACCGCTCTCTTGGGTATCATCATTTACCTTCTGCATCAGCAAGCATCTGGTCGATCAGGTATTTGTAGGGCCCTTCATTGCCAATGAGCTTGGCTTTTTCGATTAGAGAGCGTGCCTGAGTCTCTTCTTCGTGCTGCTCTTGCACATACCATTGGAGGAATTGCAAGGCGTTGTAGTCGCCAGAAGCCGTTGCTGCGCTTACCAATGCATTGACCGATTTTGTAACATTGAGTTCGTTGTGATAGAAGGCCTGTAAAACATCGAAAATGCCTTCAATTTTTTGTTCTCGATTTTTAGGCAGTTCGATTACCACCTTACCTTCTCTCTCTATCAGGTAGTGCACGAGCTTGAGCATATGGCCACGCTCCTCTTCGCTTTGTTTAAAGAAGAATTTTGCGGCATTGTCAAAGCCGTTTGATGCACACCAAATTGCAAGCTTTAAATATTCAGTTGATGCTGTGTTTTCTATTAAAATTTGTTCGTTAAACAGCTTTTCGAGTGATTCTGCTATCATTACCTGGTAATTTTTAAAGGTTAATCAAATAAATATTTATCACTACCATCAGAAAGTCGACTGCTGCTGCGCACTCCATTTGGCTCAATGTAGCGCTTCTGAACTGCTTCGTCAGCCGATGGTTGCCTTATGAAAAGTACCCGACCTGAGAAGTGCAAGTCTTTGCCGGCCATGGAATGGTTAAAATCTACTACAATTGAATTTGGCAACACCTCAGTAACCACACCCGTAAGTGGATTTTCGGAGGGGCTGAACTGAAACTGAACATAGTCACCCTTTTCATATACTCGATTTGGGAAATACTCTGTTTCAGGCAATTCACTTAAATTAATTTCCCTGATCAGATCGGGTTTTATACGCCCATAGGCCTCATCAGCAGTAAGGGTAAAGGAAAACCTCTCTCCTTCTCTAAGACCTCGAAGGTTATTTTCGAATGCTGATAACATCACTCCGGCACCGAAGTAGAATTTCAATGGCCAATTTTCGCTCATTATCTCGAGCAAAGGGCCTTGTGGACCGCTTTCTCTCAATTCGTAACTGATCTCCACGATGGTGTTATCAGCGATTGTTTCTGGTTTTTGGCTGTTCATATTCATAGTTTGATAGTATTTTGTGTAAATTGTTTTCGTGATTTTTAAAATGATAATCGTCGAGCTTGGCAAGTAAATCTAAAAGTTGTTCGATTTCACTTTGTTGTAAAGGGCCAGCAATTATTTCGTTTAATGGATAAAGTACTTTGAAGGCTTCGAGTACCTTTTCGCGTCCGTAGGGCGTAAGACCAATACGAAGCGCGCGACGGTCATCAGTGTCGTTTATTTCAAGCAGGATGCCTTTGGTTACAAGCCTTTTAATAGTAGCCATGCCTGTAGGTATTTCAATTACCTCACGGCTGAGCAATTCAGATTTGCGCGGAGTTTTTCCATGTAGTAGGCTTGCAGCCAGACCAAACTCTTCAGGGGTAGAAAACTCGGTGTATTTGAGCAGTTCTTTGTTGTAATAGCGCGCATACCTGCACATTTTTGCGAGCAGATAGCCTAGTGATGAAAGCTTGCCAGTATTTGAATGGATGTAACGCAAGTGATTATCTTCAGTTTTTGTAGCATTGATGTACCTTCCGAAGGCAGATAAATTTTTATCTGTTTGTGAAGCATCTTCCCAGAAAGCATCGAGCTTTTCCAGCACCTCTTTGATTAAGTCATATTTGGTCATCACTTTTTATAATTTTATAATAAACCTGCCAAAACAATATTTCAATTTAATAGTATTTACTACAATAAAACATGAAACATGAAAAAGTTCACCGCAGTTGTTGCCCACATAAATTTTATAGGATTTTTATATGGACAAACGGGCGTTGTTCGGGGTACAGTGACCGATGCCATTACCAATGAGCCACTCCCTTTTGCAAATGTGGTAATCAAAGGAATGAACAAAGGTTCGACCACTAATGAAAAAGGTCAATATGAAATTACAGGTGTGCCAGTTGGGCTTTACAACATCGAGGCCTCATATATTGGCTACTTGCCTAAAACCGAATTTGAAGTGCAAGTGAGCCAAGCGCGACCAGCGATTGTAAACTTCAAACTCAGGGAAAATACAGCCCAAATAGGCGAAGTGACCGTGACTGCCCAAAACAGCTTTAACCGCTCACAAGAGAGTCCTGTGTCGCTCAATACAATCGGAATCAATGAAATACAACGCAACCCGGGAGCTAATCAAGATATCTCACGCGTCATTCAGTCTCTGCCTGGTGTGGCAAGCACACCTAACTTTAGAAACGACATCATCATACGCGGTGGCGCACCTAACGAAAACCGTTTTTACCTCGACGGTATCGAAATTCCATCGATCAACCATTTCGGCACGCAGGGCAGCAGTGGTGGCCCGGTGGGTCTAATCAACGTGCAAACCATCAGAGAGGTAGATTTTTATACAGGAGCCTTTCCGGTTGAAAGGAGCAATGCTCTATCGTCAGTAATGGACATCAAGCTCAAAGAGGGTAACGAAGAGAAATTGAAATACGTCTTTCAAGTAGGTGCATCGGAGGCCGGCCTTACTGTGGATGGACCATTGACGAATAACACATCATTTATTGCATCAGCCCGCAGATCGTATTTGCAATTTCTCTTTTCGCTGCTCGAGCTGCCATTCCTGCCTACATATAATGATTTTCAGTTTAAAACCCGAACCAAGCTGAGTGAAAAGAGCCAATTGGTGATTCTTGGTCTCGGTGCCTTAGACTACGCTCCTCTGAATCCAAATGCCAACAGTACAGAAGAGCAGCGATACATTTTAGCCTATTTGCCCGTGTTCAATCAGTGGAATTACTCCATCGGAGCCCGTTACACCTATTTTGGTAAAAACTCCTTTACCAATGTGGTGCTCAGCCGCTTTATGCTCAATAATGAAGCATTTAAATATCCAGATAACAACGAAAACCTACTGAAACTTCTCGACTACCAAAGCCGAGAGATTGAAAACAAACTGCGCGTGGAAAATGTAGCGCGTGTAGGCAAGCTGAAAGTAACCACCGGCGGACTATTCGAGCAGGTAAAATACTCAACAGCAACTACTGACCGCCGTTTTGCCAATGGCTTTGTACTTGACTATGCCTCCGAGCTTGTGCGTTACAAGTATGGAGCCTTTGCACAAGTATCGGGCACATCACTGAAGGGCAGACTCGACTACTCAGTAGGGATACGTACTGAAGGTCTTAACTTCAACGAACATATGGGCAATCCGCTCAATCAACTTTCTCCCCGAATATCTTTGGCTTACAACCTGACAGACCGCTGGGCTCTCAATGCTAATTGGGGCATTTATTACCAACTACCCCCCTTCCCAACCCTTGGCTTCCGCGACAATGTCGGAAACCTAGTGAACACTTCAGCCCGCTACATCCGTTCCGACCACTACATCACGGGTATTTCATGGTTCCCCAGTACCACTGCCAAAGTGGCCATTGAAGGATTTTTGAAAAAGTATTTCAATTACCCGTTTCTTCTGCGCGACAGTGTATCGCTGGCAAACCTTGGCAGCGACTTTGGCGTGATCGGAAATGCACCTGCCGTGTTTAACAACCAGGGACGTGCCTATGGAGTAGAGCTGAGCTACCAGCAAAAGCTCTACAAAGGATTTTTCGGGATACTTGCCATCACGGCTGTACGCAGTGAGTTTCAGGACAGAAATGGCATCTATCGCCCCTCAGCATGGGACAACAGATTGATAGCCACAGCCACTTTTGGTAAAAAATTCGGTCGAAATTGGGAATTTGGATTTCAGTATCAGTATCTCGGAGGGGCACCATACACGCCTATTGATACCATAAAATCAGGCTTTATTCCTAACTTTCAAAACAATTCCTTTGGATTCTTAGATTTTTCGCGCATCAATTCAGAGCGCGTCGAGGGCTTTCACCGCCTAAATGCTCGCATCGACAAAAAGTGGTTTTTCGCGCGCTACAACTTAAATGTATATTTCGACATTCAGAATGCTCTCGGCTTAGCTCCTCAGGGAGCTCCACGATTTGACGCTGTGCGCGATGAAAATGGGCAACCTATTGTTAATCCCAATGATCCATCGAGATATCTCACTCGTCTGATTCCCAACAGTTCAACAGGTCCAGCCCTGCCGTCAATCGGAGTAATTGTGGAATTTTGAAAAAGTTCCGCTACAAAAAATTCTACCAGGATTTGGTTTGTATAGTTTCAAAATATCAATCTATCAAAAGCAAGCCTTGTAGCATCAATCATCCAAGTTTAAAGCACAAGCAATCTGGTTTTTAGTTTAAGAACTTCCGGGAAATCCGTGTTATTGGTACATAGTTTTTTAAAAACTAATTTTTTTTGTTTCCCACAATAAATTTCAACAAAAAATATTTTTAAATTTGACTATTACAAATGGATTTGATATGAAAAATCTTATTAGATTTAGCATTCAAATTTCATTGGGTTTAAACAGTTTTTTTCTATATAGTCAAGTTGCCTACACATGGAATGGTTCGCAGAACAACCAGTTTATCAATGCACTTAATTGGACTCCAACACGAAATGTACCTTCGAATGATGATCTACTTATATTTAACTCAACTGCAACAATAGCCCTCGATGGCATAACATCCCCTTACACAGTAGGACAACTTATTTTACAAACAGGTGCCGACATTACTTTTACTTCAAGTTCTGCTGTTACAATCAACATAATTGGTTCTGTGGGAGAGGATCTGGCTGTATGCACCACTTGTAAACTTACATTATCTGGATCTCAGGCTATTACAATCCAAATACTCAGTGGTGCCACAGCTGAAATAAATGGAGAAATAGTTTTAACAGGAAGTGCACACAGACTACTTCCCGGAGTGAATAATCAGGATCAGATTGTTTTTAAAAACGGGGGATCATTAAGAGCCACCACGGGATTTACCGGAAATGCTTTCGGAAATTCAGGATCAACTCTCAATTCTGTAATTTTTCAAAACGGATCGAAATATGTTTTCGAAGCAGGGGGTAATCCCTTTGGTGTAAGTGCACCAAATTCCATCGTGATATTTCAATCAGGAAGCAGATTTGTACAACAAACCGGTAGTTCACCAGCACTAGCTGACCGCATATATGCAGATTTTGAAGTAAACATTCCCGGTTCGACCACCTATTCGGGTAGCTCGACTGTAACTATGAATTCATTCATCATCACATCAGGCACAGTAAATTTTAACATTAATGCAAATAGCCAGATACGTGGAAATATAATAGTACAAACAGGAGCATCGCTGAATTTCAATCCTTCATCAAATGCCACATTAAGACTCACCGGCACTTCGATACAGCAAATAAGTGGCGATGGCTCTCTTTCTTTTGGTAGCAACATACAACTTAGGGTTGAAAACATTGCGGGTGTAGTCATAAACAGAAATATTACCATAAATCGTATTGAAGCACTTAGCGGTGTGCCTGTTACAATAAATTCGGGTAATAATCTTACAATTAACAATGCTTTTGATTCTCAAGGTAATTTAATAGTAGATGGCACAATCACACTGGAAGCAACATCAGCCACACAATACGCAATGCTAAAATGTACTGGGATTATTTCCGGAACTGGTCAGGTCGTTCAGAAACAATTTCTGAAAGAGGGATGGAATATGATAAGCCAATCTTTAACTGCCAGCACTGCTGCTTTTTTTGGCTCAATTGGCACGGACGCAGGTCATCCAAACATCAAAAATTTCTATTCCTGGAATGGACAGAATTGGGTAAATATTCCAAATAATTTAGCCACAATCACCCCTGGAACCGGTTATTTCGGTTTTGTCGGTCAATATGGAATTTACTCATCGGCAGGTGTGCGATCTTTCACAGGAATGCCTCTGACTTCCGTAAGCCTTCCAACTCTTACACACCAGACTGCGGATAATGCTGTAAATTTTACGCTTTCAAATAATCCGGCAGATCGCACAGGCTGGAATCTCATAGGCAATCCCCTTACATGTGCTCTGGACTTTTCAACGCTGACCAGAACCAACGTAGCAAATGCCTTCTACATTTATGATCACAATGGTGGAAACCCTGTATACAGATATTACAGTGGTGGAGGTATTTCTGATCCTTACATTGCACCCATGCAGGCTTTTTGGGTGAAAACAACTTCACTTCCTGCTAGCTTACATTCCGGACCAATAGACATGACCAACGGAATAATTCCTTCAACTACTCCAATACGATATAAACCTCAAACATCAGGTATAGAAGATTACTTCATTCTACGCGTTTTTCAGATTTCTGATACAACAAAGTCTGATTTCGTTGTGCTCTCAATACACCCTACAGCTACAGATGGCTATGATGAAGAGTGGGATGCTTTAAAACTTAAAAACGGTGGTGTAAATCCAAATATTTACTGCGTGTCAGGCACTGCTTCTTTGGCGGTAAATACGTTTTCTTTTTCCAATAATGTAAGCCATAAAGAGTTTAATATTCATTTCCAGTCCAACTTAAACCAATCGCAATATTTTATTTCTCACGACGATTCTAAACTGACTAATTCTTACAACCTTTACTTAATCGATAAAAAGACAGGAAATTTGCACGATTTAAAAACCGGTCCTTATTACTTTTTTGCTGACACTTCGTACATCGATCGATTTATTTTCAGAATAAGTCCTAACGCACTTTCATATAATGAAGAGAGTGTTTTTGCGAAAAACGTTCAAGTCTTTATCGAAAATCGTACACTCAATATTTTAACAAAAGAATATTCAGACAATGTATTTGTAAAAATTATAAATGTTACAGGTCAAATTGTATTGGACAAACAAATCCACTTATCTAAAAATGAGAAAACTACCATTGATTTAAAACCCACTATCCCAGCTGGTGTTTACACAGTCATTTTAGAGACAACAAAGGGAAGAATATTGAAAAAGTTTCTAATCTTTTAATGCATTTAATTATTTCCAGTACAGAGAGAATTTAAAATTCTGTATATTGGATTTTACATAAAAAATTATTTTTCTGTAAAATTTCGCATATAGTACAGCATCGCTTGCCTATCGTTTTCGAAAGTAAGCAGTTTAATGGAACTTTCTGAGATGGAAAGTGGCATAAGTTGCTGAATTTCATCGTTTCGAATTTCAAACGATTGTTTCGGGAATACTTTGTAATAGATTGGAATAACCGATATTTCAGAATCAAAAATTGAAATTACTGGTTTTTCATAAACATAAAACTGCTCGGCTTCGTATTGCTCTAAACCTAACTCTTCGCGCAGCTCGCGCTGAAGTGCATCCGACACTCCCTCCCCCCACTGCAATCCACCACCTGGAAATTTTACCATTTCAACCCCCTTGTAAAATTCCCTTGTAGCAATTAGCTGGCTGGGTGAATCCGATTCGATAATGGCATATACGCGTATGGAAAATCTCTTACTCATAATACAAAAATAGCCGGCTGCAAAGAACAACCGGCTATTTTTTTGGAATAAGATTTTTTTATCTCGTGATAGTAATAGTACCGTTGTATTTTTCTTGACCTACTATAAGGTCGTAGAAGTAAACGCCATCAGGCACTGGTTCACCTGTATTTCGACGTCGGCCATTCCAGCAGGCACTAGGGTTACCTTCATCGCAGTTTTGATAGTTATTTGATTCAAAAACAACATCCCCCCAGCGATTAAATATACGTATTTGGGCAGATGGATGCGTATTGAGTTTTAATACGATAAACACATCGTTTATACCATCGCCATTTGGAGTAAACACATTGGGAATGGTGATTTCTTCAGGACCGGTGGGAGGTGGTGGAGGCGGTGGGGTGGTATCTTTAGGACAGGTATCGGGTTTTATCAGGTAGATGGTCTTTCTAAAAGTGTGTCCTGAAAAGCAGTTGTCATAAATAAATACTTCTACCGAATCTTTTTCAGCCCATGTTTTTGATTGCCAGAGAGTATCATTCGTCGGATATACTACCCCTCGATAGGTCCAATCAATGAAATATGGAGGAATTCCTCCGCTATCTGGAGCAGCATTCAGAACATACTCAAAAGGAAGATCGCAATAAAATAAAGTATCAGGTAATTTACTGACATAAATCGGATCATTATCAATTATATAAAATGTGCGTGTAACACCAGCAGTAAAACATCCACTATCTGCTGTGGTGATTATAACTGTTTCTACACCTTCCTTAATCGAATCTGCAAATGGATATACGATCAAACCTTTCGCAGTATTACCCGGTTCGAAGCGTATTTCTCCATTGAGGGTATCGTAGTCAAGCCCGTTAATTGCTGTTCCTGAAACATTGTAATAAATGTAGGTGGTATCTGAAGCCGGAAACTGACTCACAAAGTTCATAAGGCCATAATTACATCCTTCAATTAGTGTACTATCATTCGGTGCATTCGGAAATGGATTGGTTGTCTGAAGTTCCGGCTCTATGCCTTTGAAACTTCCGGCTTCCAGAAATACAGCTGAATTTAAAATTCCGTCACTTACATCGGCAATTGCCATTTTAATTGTGTAGGTTTGGGCACAATTAACTTTTGTCTCAGCGGTAAGAGGCACTGTAAATCCCGGCATTCCAACAGTAGTCATCGCAGAGTTATTTACAAAATAGATTGAGTGAGCTACAAAATTTGGATTAGCAGCAAGACAGGGAGCCGGATTCCCGGCACTTGGAACCCCACTGTTTACAGTGTTAATCGCAACAGGAATATTAGTTCCTGGAATCAAGGCTATATTTTTGGAATTATTTGAAAATGGACCAGTAATACCCGGTCCGCTTACAAAAAATCCAAAAACATCGTTGTAACTTGAGCAAGTATAACCAGGGTATTCTCGAGATGCAAAAACATACCTGAACTTAATGGAATCACCCATTGGTACAAAGTTGAATGTGATACGCACCAGGTTGTTGATTGAAGCTGCAGGTAATCCCATAGATACAAGCAATGCCTGTAGATCGGCATCAGTACCTCCTACATTACCAACGGGTGTTGCAGGTCCTCCTGGAACAACGTGATTAATCCCTCCGGTAGACATCACCACCCCGCTATCGAGGCCAAGATTAGAATTTACACCATTAAAAAATCCTATGCCTGAATTACCAACAGAAACAATATTACTCACCTGTACCCCTGTGCCGATAAGAACATTCTGTATCAGATTAGGAACCGGCGAATATAAAGGTGCTGCTTGACTCACAGTGAGCTGAGCCTTTGCGGAGTAACTTAAACCCCCTGAAACTGCTACAATAAGTCCAAGAAGTTTTTTCATAAACTATCTGATTAAATGGATTGTGCCTGAACGCTCTTCTTTAACGTCGTTTTTCAATGTAACTAAAATTTTATACAAATATAAACCCTGAGGTGCATCCTGGTTTAAATACTTTCCATCCCAGGAGTTGGTTACATCATTAGATTCAAATACCATTTGGCCCCAGCGATTGAAAATTTGAATCTGATATCCTTCGATGCCTTCAGCTGTAACCTGAAAAACGTCATTTTTACCATCGCCATTGGGTGTAAAGCTGTTCGGTATATATATGAGAAAATCACGACGTACATTGATATTTCTACGAATTGTATCCTGGCAGCCAAATTCATTGGATGCTACAAGCGTAACGATATAAGAGCCGGGAGTCGAATAGATGTGTTTCGGATTTTGCAATATAGAAGTTTTACCATCGCCAAAATCCCAAAAGTATGCATTGGCTTTTTTAGAGTTATTAAACATTTGCACCGCAAGTTCTACAAAGCTGATTTGTTCTGCCCTGAAAGCTGCTTCCGGCTCAGGATAAACATAAACTACGGATGAATCTACTTTGACATTACCGCACTTATCAGTTACAATAAAGTAATAAAAGGTTGTATCCATCGGTTGTACTGTCATCCTGGTATCTTGTGGAAATCCTCCCTGCCATCCGAAGGTAAATGGTGGTTTATCGCCTGTGAAAGTTGCTTCAATCTGAATCTTTTCACCCTGGCAAATGCCGTAGTCTAAGGTCTCAATGGTAATATCTTTACTGGTATTAGCGTAAAGTGCTTTAGACAAAACAATAGTATCGGAGTAGCACGAATCAGTAATGTAAAAAAACACTGTGGTATCGCTTAATACCGAAAACCAGCGTACTTTATTAGTATCTCCGTCAGCCCACCAGCCAAAAGCTTTGCCTTCACCGCCAGTCATAAGCACCTCGAGTTTGATCGAATCCCCGGGACAGTACACCGTATCATATCCGCTTTTATTAAGTATACCGCCATTCATTGGTTTTGGGTCTCGTATCCAGATACGAACGGTATCCAGTGGATATTGGTAACATGGACTCCAGGTGTAGTATGTATTAAACGAAAGTAGTCTGGGTTGCTGTGAAATTTTATTATTAATCGGAGTTACCCAAAGTGTATCATAAACTTTACCAGGTGCAATAACAAATGAATCAGGAAGTGCAATATAATCGGTACCGGCTATGGCTGTACCCCCTGTATTAAACTTAATTGTCAGCGGAATTTGGGTATTGAACGTACGCTTAAAAACAATAGGAAATGATCCACAACTTTCAGATATCGTGTCACCTTTATTTAAATATCCCGGACTATTTCCGGTGTGATACATCTCAAGCTTTGGTATTTTGAAACTATTGGCGCGAAGGAATACGGCTGAGTTCAGTGCATTATCACTTACGTTGGCTATAGCCAGTTTTATACGGTAATAATTTCCACATTGCACCTTAGCTACAGCTTTTAGTGGCTTGGTAGCGCCATTGTAAGAAGTACCTAACGGAGCATTATTAAAATAAATACTGTGTGCTACAAAATTAGGATTAGCCGCCAAGCATATAGCAGCATTTCCTCCGCCGGTAGGTGCTCCGCCATTCAGTGTATTGATCGCTACAGGTATATTTGTACCTGGAATAAGAGCTATGTTCTGGGTTGTTATCTGATTAGATGGAGCATTGTTAATACCGGGACCCGTTAGAAAAAATCCAAATACATCATTAAATGCCGTGCAGGTATAGCTTTGATACTCTTTGGAAGCAAATACATATTCAAACTCCAATGAGTCGGCATAGCTGATAAAATCAAATTCAATTCGCGCAATGCTAAACAAGCCACCGGTGATGCCCATCTGCTGCTGCAATGCCTGTAGCTGTGCATCAGTCATTGGCCCGCCTGGTCCTACTGCATTCCCCCCTACCAAGGCATCCGTGGCCGGTGCGGTGACCATTATGATGCCTGTATCAATTCCAATATTGGTATTTACCCCATTAAAAGCACCTATTTGATTTGTGTTTGGCCATTGAGGCTGAGGACCAAACCAGAAAACAATTAAGGAATCTTGAACGAAAATATTTTTTACCAGCCACATTCCATTTTGATACTGGCCGGTATTGTTTACAATGAGTTGTGCTTGTATATAAATTCCTGATGTCCAAAGAAATACCGAAAACAGTATTTTTCTTACCATTCAAGTGAATGTTAAATCTTTGTGTAAAAGTACTAAAGAAATGAAAAAATGAGATAAAACGCTTGATAATATCCATATTTGTTTGTCAAACGATAGTTATTACTCATTTTTAATTATGATTGAATCAAAGACTGGATTGATTTACCAATACCGCAAGCCGACAAGTCAAGAGGCTAAAGGAGCTATTTACCTGGTACACGGGTATGGAAGCCATGAATTGGACTTGTTTTCTTTTGCTAATGAGCTGCCGGCCGATGCGCACATCTATTCCCTCAGAGCGCCCTATCGCCTGTCATGGGGCGGCTACTGCTGGTACAACATTGATTTTTCGGCGGATGGCCGCGTCATCGGTCAGAATCTGGAGGAAGCCTTAGCTTCAAAAGAACTAATTCACTCCTTTGTACAAAATACCATGAAGGACTTAGGCCTCCAACCCGGTAAGGCTATTTTAATGGGCTTTAGTCAAGGAGCGATACTCGGGTATGCCGTAACCCTTACATACCCCGAATCGCTGAGTGCACTTGTGGCAATGAGCGGATATATTAATAATAAATTGTTACCTGATCAAATGCCTTACGAGCGACTAAAACATCTTGAAATTCTCATCGCTCATGGAACTGAAGACCCTGTAATACCCTTTGAATGGGCAAAAAAGAGTGCTGATTTTTTAGAAAAGTACAAATTAACACATCGTTTTTACGGCTTTCAAGCCGGTCATGGAATTGATAGTCAAGCATTTTTGGAAATAAAAAATTTTGTTAGCAAAAAAATATACAACTTTTAATTTTTATTTAATTTTGTGATAACCAAACAAAAACTTGTGAGATATGAATAAAAGTTTACTTACTCTATCGTTGATCTTTGCTGGCTTTATTTACGGTCAAAACAAAGTAATCCCTGAAACCATTGAATATCCCCCTGTTAAAGGTTTTGTGGATGCAGGATTATGGGGACCCTATCAGCAAACAGCATCAAAAGTTGCAAACCTCGGAATAACCATTGGCAATGGAGGAAATGCGTATGGTATAATGTTTGACGCCAAAACTTATGTATGGGCGCTACCTTCTCTTAACTCTGTAGGTATGGTACATCGCTCTACGCCGGCAATTACAAATGACGTATCAACAGGTTCACTTCGTTATGGATATTCAACAAACAGAGGACTTACTTGGAACATCAACCAGGGACCCCTTTGGAATCCAACCCCCTCCACTGAGGTAGCTCGCTATCCTCAAGGCGTTTTGTTTAATCCATCAGGAAATACAAATCCTGATTCTTTATATGTTGCATTTTATGCACCTGTACTTGATAATTCTAACACAAACTGGGGAGGGATCGTAGTAGGTAGTGCACGAGTATCAGGAAGCGCTAACTTGAGCACTCAACGTTTTAGCTCGTTCACTCCCAACCCATCTTTTGCCGTACAGGTTCCTAATGACTTCACTGCTGTAAATTCTACTCAAAAAGTATTTGGAATTGCTGAAAAACGCATCGGTACAGCATATGACGACACACTCGTTCTAACAGTTGGCACATGGAATAATGCAACAAAATCTTTCACTTGGACAAATCAATTCCTACACTGTCCTATGGGAGCAGATGCTAATGGTGCCAAGCAAATAGCAGATGCGAAAATCGGATTTGGCCCAAATGGTCAAGTAGGATATATTGGCATAATAGGTTATTCAACCGATACAAACTTTGCTCCCGTGCAAGCATTCCATCCACTTTACATGAAAACCATCGATGGTGGGCAGACTTGGACAGGTCCGTTCCCAATTAACTTACAAACACTTCAATTTTCACATGGATTGACCGGTGGTGTTCTTGCGTCAATGCAAGCATATGGTACCGCAAACAACTGGACAATTAATCATATTTCCACTGCATTTAATATCGACGTGGCTGTTGATGCCAATAACAATCCCCATTTTGCTGTAAACATTAATCCTGCCGCGGTATCCACACTTACAAGTTCAGGTGGTTCAGGTAACCCTTTTTCAATCTATTCAGCATTTAATTATGCTGTTGACATTTATTCACCAAACGGTGGCAATACCTGGTCGGCGATTTTTCTTGATACTCTCGATTTCTTTAGAGGTAACTATGGCTCAGGTGCCAATTTAGCTGAGGACAACAGAATTCAGATCGCAAGAACAGAAGATGGTCAATATCTTGTTGTTACATGGGGTGATACAGATTTCAATTTATGGGGAAACCCCAACGGTGGAAATGTTTTCCCGGATGTTAAGGCTAGAGGTTTCCGAGTTCAAGGCAACTCTATAACGCTTTATCCAGTAGTTAATTTTATGGATCAAGCAGTAGATTATAAAGGTGCGGGCCATCAACATTGTTTAAGCCACTTCTTGATAGATTCTACCAGCTTGCCTCAACCACGACTCAGAGTGCCCGTTGTAGTTCAAGAATACCAAAACGGCGATATAAATAATGACCTACTTGCGGTTACCTACAAATATTTCAATTTCTCTTATCAGTGGACTACAAGTAATACTGGCCAGAATGAATTTGCAAATGCTCTATCGAATGTAAGAATATTCCCTAACCCTACCAATAGTAACACAGTAGTCATCATACTCTTTGAAAATGCTAATGCCGGAAACTACTCTCTGGAAATCACCGATATTACCGGAAAAGTAGTAAAAGCTCAATCCTTGGGCTTTGTAGGCGAAGGCAAGCAACGTGTAGAATTATCTGCTGCGGATCTTGCGGCTGGTATTTATCTTGTAAATATTAGAGGCACTCATGGTGTAGCGTCTCAGCGACTTGTGGTTCGCTAATTATTACTGCAGAAATATATATAAAAAGCCGCCCCTAAATTGTGGGCGGTTTTTTCGTTTAATACTTACGCATGAAAATAGAAATACGTATTCAATACACTGAAGAGCACCTGAATAATGTAAATGTGGACATTCAGCAACTCGTACGAGCTGCCATTGATGCTGCCGGGCAGGCTCATGCGCCCTATTCCGGCTTTAAAGTAGGTGCGGCCCTACTGTTGAGCGATGGTACAATAATCACCGGAAGCAATCAGGAGAATGCCGCCTACCCAAGTGGCCTGTGTGCCGAGCGCGTGGCACTATTTCAGTTTGGCCATAGCTGTGCGGGCCGTACTATTCTAAAGGCTGCCATAGCCGTACCTCATATCACCGGCGACCAACTCATCCCACCTTGTGGAGCTTGTTTACAGGTGTTTGCTGAGTACCGGAAAAGACAATATTCGCCTATCGAAATCATCCTTGCCAACGGTGATGAACGGCTGCTGATAGCGCCAGATGTCAGTACTTTTCTGCCTTTTGCATTTACTGATGAGCATCTTACAGGTTAATGGATCCAAACAAATGACCGGAACTGAATTATTTAAAATTTTCCTCATTTATTATGCATGCATAATTTTTTTAGTTATTTTTGGGGCAACTAAACCCAATAAATATGGAAACAACTATTAAATCACCCATAAAAGGTGGTGAATTCATAATACGGACGCAAAGCTGGGAAGATGTTTTTACGCCGGAGGACTTTTCCGAAGAGCAACTGATGATGGCCAACGCATGTACCGAATTTATCGATAAGGAAGTTCTCCCCCAACGCCACAGATTTGAAGAGAAAGACTACGAATTCACCCTCCAGATTATGAAAAAGTTGGGCGAATTGGGTATGCTTGGCATATCAGTACCTGAGGAATACGGAGGGTTGGGTATGGGATTTAACACCTCAATGCTCGTATGTGATCGCATCTCCGGTATTTCTGGATCGCTCTCCACCGCTTATGGTGCTCACACAGGCATAGGAACCCTGCCTATTCTGCTCTATGGTACTGAAGAGCAGAAGAAAAAATACCTTCCAAAACTCGCTACCGGTGAATGGATGGGCGCCTATTGCCTAACTGAGCCAGGTGCAGGTTCTGATGCCAACTCCGGAAAAACTCGTGCCGTGTGGAATGAAGCTGATCGTACATGGAGCATCACGGGCCAGAAAATGTGGATATCAAACGCGGGTTTTGCAGATCTTTTTATCGTATTTGCACGCATTGAAGACGACAAGTACATCACCGGATTCATTGTAGAGCGCGGAACACCAGGGATGAGCTTTGGAGAAGAAGAAAATAAGCTCGGTATACGTGCATCTTCCACACGTCAGGTATTTTTTAATGAATGTAAAATACCGGCTGAAAATATGCTCGGCGAACGCGGTGGCGGATTTAAAATCGCAATGAATGCTCTCAATGTGGGTCGTATTAAGCTTGCTGCAGCTGTAATGGACTCTTGCCGGCGAGTTACCTCCCTTGCCGTAAAATATGCAAATGAACGCATTCAATTTGGTGTACCTATTTCAAGTTTTGGTGCCATTCAGCAAAAGCTGGCTGACATGGCTACCCGCACATGGGCAAGCGAATCAGCCACCTACAGGGCAGGTCAGGATATTGAGAATAACATCGCCCGGTTAGAATCCGAAGGTTGCTCACCACAGGAGGCTAAGCTCAAAGGTGTGGAAGAATATGCGATCGAATGTGCAATACTTAAGGTGCATGGATCAGAAACAGGCTCTTTCGTAGCCGACGAAGGTGTTCAAATTTACGGGGGAATGGGATACTCAGCTGATACCCCTATGGAAGCAGCCTATCGCGATGTGCGCATTGCCCGTATTTATGAGGGAACTAATGAAATCAACCGCATGCTCTCCGTAGGCATGTTACTGCGTCGTGCACTAAAAGGTCAGCTCGACCTGATGACTCCGGCGATGAAAGTGGCCTCTGAACTGATGACAATTCCTTCTTTTGATACACCAGACTACAGACAGCCTTTAGCTCAGGAGCTCGAAATCATCGAAAATCTGAAAAAAGCCTTTTTAATGGTAGCCGGTAAGGCTGTTGAGAAATTTGGTATGAACGTAGAAGATGAGCAGGAAATATTGATGAATGCTGCAGATATCCTAATCGAGACTTATGTAGCCGAATCAGCTGTATTGAGAGCTCTGAAAATTCTGAATACTAAAGGCGAAGAAGCTGCAAAAATCCCTATAAAAATGGCCGAACTGTACACCTACCTGGCTGTAGAAAAGATACAGAAGGCAGCCAGGGAAGCCATTTACAGCTTTACTGAAGGAGATGAGCAACGCATCTTGCTGATGGGATTAAAACGCTTCACCAAGTATCAACAGCCAGTGAATCCTAAAGCTCTGCGCAGAGAGATTGCTGCTAAGCTTATAGCAGAGGGAAAATACTGCTTTTAACAGAAAAATGTTGCTTTTGAAGTATTAATCCAGACTTCCAAAGAAGTCTGGATTTTTTTCTTTCAAAATTTCGATATAGCTTGACATCACATTTTTAATAAACATAATTTACATCCATCGTTAGACGGTTGAATAACTGTTTTTTTAAGAAATTTCAGCAGATTCGCGGTCGATTTAAAAGCAATTTTTTCTGGTTTTTTCCACTTACATGGCTCATAGCCGCATTCCCAGTACTGAGTTTGTACGGCCCACCACGCGTGTACCCCATCGGGTATTTAACCGGTCCAGGGCACTGTAGAGGCGTTGGAGGTGCTCCTCCTTCTCGTCGAAGAGATCGAGCTGACATACCCCGTGAATGAGCTTGCTGAACTTTACACCGACCAATCGAATGCGGAGCCTGCGATCGTAGAGCCGGTCGAAGAGGCTGTGCACTACCGGAATGAGCTTGTGATCGGCTTGGGTATAGCCTATGATCTGCTGGCGGCTTACTGTTTCAAATGTGCTGTAGCGTACCTTCACGGTCACACATCCGGTCATGCGCTTGCCGGCGCGCAGTTGCTGTGTCAGCTCCTCAGTCATGCCGGCTAATAGCCTTTTTACGGCATGGTGGTCTATGGTGTCGCGCTCAAAGGTTTGCTCTGAGCCCATAGACTTAGCCTCGCTATAGGGTTCTACGGGCGAGGGGTCGATGCCCTGTGCCTTTTTCCAGATATCTAAGCCATTGGCTCCGAGAGTGTGTTCAATGAGCCTGAGAGGCATCTGCTGTAAGGTAGCTACGCGTCGAATGCCGAGTTCATAGAGGGTGTTTTGCATCTTTTCGCCTACACCGGGAATGCGCTTCACGGGCAGAGGTGCCAGAAAGGGACGTTCTGACCCGCGCTCTACGCGCAGATATCCGGCGGGTTTGGCCTCGCCGGTGGCTATCTTAGCTACGGTTTTGTTTACAGAGTAGCCCATAGATATTGGCAAGCCTGTCTCGCGCATGATGCGCTGCCGCAGCTCGCAGGCCCAACGGTAGGCGTCGTAAAAGCGATCCATACCAGTAAGATCGAGGTAAAACTCATCGATCGAGCGCTTTTCGTACACGGGAGCAGCCTCAGCGATGATGTCGGTGACCAGGCGCGAGTACCGGCTGTACTCGTCCATATCACCGCGCACGAATACAGCATCAGGGCAAAGCTGCCGGGCCATCTTCACCGGCATGGCTGAGTGTATGCCGTACCGGCGCGCTTCGTAGCTACACGAGGCTACTACAGCGCGATCGCTGCTACCACCTACTATCACAGGCAGTCCGTTGAGTTTTGGATTTTTGAGCCTCTCTACCGATACAAAAAATGTATCGAGATCCATGTGTGTAACAATTCTGTTGTCGCGCGCTGAGAGCTCCAGCATGTCCATACCACATTTTTGTTAATTATATAATCAATTAATAGAGTACAATATAGTCAATTTGAGGAATTGGAACAAGATGTAGAGGGTAAACCTGAAAATTTTTAATCGGTTGGAGCTGTTTGTGTTAAAAAGAAAAATGAAAAAATATGAATGGTAATAGATGGTTAGCCACATGGAATGCATGGAAACTAAAAATTAACAGCCGCAGCGAGTGATTTCAGATATATTGATACCGTATAGCTTCTTCATCTGGTGCTCCGTTTTTGGATATAAATCAATCACACCGATGAGGCTGTAATCACGTCAGCCCTCTACACTAATAAAAATTCCAGATTCATCTGCTATCAAAAATCCGCACATCCGTGGATAGAATCAGCAAAAATCTGTGTTTTTTGTTTTTGTAATCGTTAAAGTTAAGGTTTATTTGAGTGGACTGAGGCTGCTCTGTGTGAGGTGCCCGGCAGGAGCACAATAAGGAGGTTGAAGGTGGAGCAAAGCTTAGCCGAAGCATAGGAGCGAAGCGAACAAGAGAGTAGTCCGGTCCAGACCAAGGTACTTTTCAGCCCCTAGTCTGAACTAGCCGGTCAGCTGCCCTACAGTGTAGCGTTGCGAGGGAAACGAACTAAAAAAAAAACAATCAAATAAAGAGAGAATCGCAAATGAGCGGATAGGCCGTAATTTCGAGCACTGAACCAAGGGAATTGCAAAAAACCGATGACACAAGCCGAACTGGAACAGAATAAAAACGAGGATTCGCTGAAGCTGCTGATCGGAGAGCTGAAGAACCGCCTGGATAAAATAGCCCTGGGTGGAGGTAAATCAAAAATTGAAAAACAACATCAGCAAGGTAAGCTGACAGCACGCGAACGCATTGAGCACTTGCTCGACAGAGATGCACCTGTGCTTGAAATTGGGGCCTTTGCTGGCTGGGAGATGTACAAAGAGCACGGCGGGTGCCCGGCAGGTGGCGTGGTGGTGGTAATCGGGTATGTGTGTGGGCGAATGGTTATAGTGGTGGCCAATGATGCCACGGTAAAGGCCGGGGCGTGGTTTCCGATAACTGGTAAAAAGAACCTGCGTGCACAGGAGATTGCCATGGAAAACCGCATTCCGATCATTTACCTGGTAGACAGTGCAGGAGTATATCTGCCGATGCAAGACGAAATTTTCCCTGATAAGGAAAATTTTGGGAGAATCTTTCGCAACAATGCCATTATGTCGTCGGAAGGTATTACACAGATAGCGGCCATCATGGGCAGCTGTGTAGCCGGTGGAGCGTATCTGCCCATAATGAGCGACGAGGCCTTGATCGTAGAAAAAACGGGTTCCATTTTTTTGGCGGGCTCGTACCTGGTAAAAGCTGCCATAGGTGAAGATGTAGACAATGAAACCCTTGGAGGAGCGACGACACATTGTGAAATTTCGGGTGTTACTGACTACAAAATGCCGGATGATCCTACGGCGCTGCTGACGATTCGCAAAATCGTGGACAAGTTGGGTCACGAGCCAAAAGCGGGCTTCGACCGCGCAGAGGCAAAGCAGCCGATTCGTGATCCGAAGGACATCTACAAGATATTGCCAGCCGATAGATCAAAGCCGTTTAAGACAAGAGAAATCATTGACTGCCTGATAGATGCCGACAGCTGGGTGGAGTACAAAGAAGGCTATGGTAAAACAATCATTACCGGCTATGCGCGGATTGACGGCTGGGCCGTGGGCATTGTAGCCAACAATCGGGAAATCGTAAAAAACAAAAAAGGCGAAATGCAATTTGGCGGAGTGATTTACTCCGACTCGGCCGACAAGGCAACGCGCTTCATCGCCAATTGCAACCAAAAGAAAATTCCGTTGGTGTTTCTGCAAGATGTAACGGGCTTCATGGTGGGAAGTCGTTCAGAACACGGTGGTATAATAAAGGATGGAGCCAAAATGGTAAATGCAGTGGCAAACAGTGTAGTGCCAAAGTTTACAGTGATTATTGGAAATTCTTTTGGAGCAGGCAATTATGCGATGTGTGGCAAAGCATATGATCCGCGCCTTATTGTGGCGTGGCCAACTGCTCAAATTGCGGTGATGGGCGGCCAACAAGCGGCCAGTGTATTGCTACAAATCGAAAAAGCTAATCGCGCTACAAAGGGCGAAAAGCTCTCAGAAGAAGACGAAAAGGCCCTGCTGGAGAAGATTAAGAGCCGGTACGATAGCCAAATGAGTCCGTACTACGCAGCTGCCCGGCTTTGGGTAGATGCCATCATCGACCCGGTGGATACACGCCGATGGATATCTATGGGAATTGAAATGGCTAATCACAATCCAAACATTAAAAAGTACAATCCTGGGGTGATACAGGTGTAAATGATTGAATATAAAGTATTTTTACTTAATCGAACTCTTCACCCCAAAATCCTTTGCCCTTTTCTGCCTTGCCATCAGAGAGCAAGCGCGTTTGGCAGGCCAGACGAAAACCTTTCTGAAGCCCGTTTCTGAAGGGTAGGAAGTTGAGACGCGATTTTTCCATAGCAGTAGGTTCAGAGCATAGAGCTGGCTCAATGCGGATGCAACAAGTGCCACATGTACCAAGTCCTTTGCAGTTGAACCACTGGCTTTGGCCGTTGTGTGGCGATAGGCCGGCCTCTATCAGCTGGTTTCTCAGTGGCTTGTCAGAAGTTATTCGTATGTATTTTCCTTTGAATTCGAGTATTGGCATGGACATGTCACTTTTGAAGAGTACGAACAATTGATTTTAAATGTTTTTGAGAAACAAATCATTCGCTTAAAAATGCACAGTTAATACAAAAAAGGCGGTAAAGGTTTTTAATAAATCTTTTACATTTCTGCCATCGAAAAGGTTTGGCATGAAAAAATTTCTATCCCTTGGCCTATTTTTAAGCGGTATTCAGCTGTCAGCACAATTTTACGATCCTGATGCGTGGTATTACTCTTTTACAGTTGGAGGAGTATCCAGCTATCTGAGTCATCAATACACTTTTAATTCGGAAGAGTATGATGCCCAGATGAAACTTAATGTATCAGCCGGGGGAAATTTGCATTACCGCTTGACGCAAAATTTAAGCTTTTTCGGAGGAGTATATTTTTTGCGGGCTGGAGGAAATTTCGGCATCACAAGGCTGAATGCGCCTGCGTTTCGGCATTTTTCAATGTCTTACTTTCAAATACCCATCGGAATACAATTTCAGCCAGATAGATGGCTGTTTGAGGCAGGAGGCTATGCAGCTTATTTGCTTGCTTCACGCGTGGTGATACACCGCGATGAGCAGTTGGGCAGCCGTACACTTAAGTTATTTAACGATACAAATCCCTTCGACGGAGGAGTTTTTGCCGGAGTGGGCTATGGTTTTCAGCTTGAGTCAGATGCCATTTTTACGGCAGGCCTGAGGTATTATCAAGGGCTTAATGATGTTTTTGCTCCCGATTTTGGTCGCAGAGAAGACAATTACAAAACGACCTTTCACCAGATTTTTTACCTTTATTTGCAAGCAGCTTATAGTTTTTAGATGCAAAAGCCTTTTTATCTGTTTGGAGCTGGTGGATTAGGAAAGGAGTACTACCATTACATTTTCCAGACGTTTGATTTTGAACGCAATTATGTTTTTAAAGGTTTTCTAGACGACGTTGCAACAGGCCAAGGCTTTCGCAATCATCCGATATTCAAGTCTGAAGAAGTTGTTTTTAGTGGTGAATGTGCAATGCTCTTCGCAGTGGGAAGCCCAAAAGTAAAACGAGTGCTTGATGAACGATTGACAGGCAGAAGCATAGAATTTCCTTCGTTGGTTCATCCGAGAGCAATGCTTGTGGATCTGAATGGGATTACGATTGGTCAAGGCACTGCCGTTTGTCCCGGGTCGATATTAACTACTGAAATAGTTATTGGCCTACATGTTCTGATCAATCTAAACTGTACAGTAGGCCATGATGTCCAAATAGGTGATTACAGCAGTCTGATGCCGGGCGTGCACATATCAGGACAAGTGCGCATAGGCAGGGAGGTGATGATAGGAACCGGCGCAGTAGTATTGAATGGAATTACCATTGGCGATGGTGCCACCGTAGGTGCCGGAGCAGTGGTTAACAAAGATGTGCCTGAGGGAACTACTGTGGTAGGTGTACCTGCCAGGCCTCTACAGCGTTAATCTTTCAGAGCAAAGCGTATGGGCAGCGCATACCGCACATTTACCGGGCGATTGTTTTGGCGCCCGGGCGTCCATGTTGGCATGTTTTTTATTACGCGTAGTGCTTCTTCGTCACAACCGCCTCCGATACCCCGGGCTATTTCCACATCTCTGATTTGGCCATTTTTGTCAACGGTAAATTGTACGATCACTACGCCTTGAATATTAAGCTCTCTGGCTATTTGTGGATATTTTATGTTTTCGGCCAAGTAGCGCATCAGCGCTTCCCTACCTCCGGGAAATTCAGGTTTTATCTCTACCACAGCAAAGAGCACATTTTCTGACTCGTCTGCTTTTACTTTGACGCTCTGCTCATCGATCACTACGCTGTCGATGCCTTTTACCGTTTCTGTTCCGGGATTAGCTTTTTGAAATTCTTCTTGTGTGGGCACGTAGGTTTCTTCTCGCACCTCTTCGTCTTTTTTTATTTCGGGCTTAACGAATTTTAAAGTTGATACCTCTGCAGGTTTTTCGATGGTCTGTTGGGGTTGGTTTACCATCTCAATGGGGGGTGGTTGCAATAGCTGGGAATAAGAGACCACCGTGAGTTGCTCAACTTTAATCGCGTCTTTTTCACGAGCTGATTTGATCTTGTACACTAACAGCGGACTGCCATAGATAGCAAGCACTAAAACGCTCGACACCAAAAGTCCGATCCATTCTCTTTTCCATATTTTACGACGCTCCACAAAACTTCCGTACAGCTTATTTCGCCGGTAGTAGAGCCATTCTTCCCACTGGAGGAATTCTTCAGGAAGTTTCATGTTTTTAAGAATTTAGTCTCCTGATCGTTTAGTTCGTCGAGAGCATAGCGATTGAGCCCATGATTATTCAGTGCATCGATGGTGTGTACTACCGTTTCATAAGGAGCTGTTTCTGTGGGTTTTATAAAAATTACTGGATCTTTTACTGAGTTTTTAAAGGCAGTAAAAAAGTTTTCCGTTTGTTTGACATCGTTAATCAGCAGTTTTTCGAAATCTCCTTCCGGAAGTCCTTGATAATAAAGCACTGTATCTTCTTTATACGGTATCAGAACTAACACCCTGGAGGCTTTGATAGCCGGTCGCTCACCCTCTTGTTTATCTTCAGCAGGCATAATGAGTTCCATGGCAAATGGTCGGGTAAGTGTGGTGGTGAGCATAAAGAAGGTGAGCAATAAGAAAGCCATATCCACCATTGGATTCATGTCGAGGTCAACCCCCGATTCAAGAATCTTCTTTCGCCAACGCTGGGCTTTTTTCGTGGTAGTTTCTTTCATGGTTGTTTCGTAGAGGGCATTTTTTCGGTCAGAAGGTTGAAGCGAAGAATTTTGTTGTCTAGCAGGGTTTTGATCACTTTTTTTACGTGCTGATATTCAGTGTCTTTATCAGCTTTAATGGCTACGCGTATGGTCGGATTCACCACGCGAGCATATATCACCCACTCAGCCAACTCATTCGAAAGGCTATCGGTAGGAATACCCGCCATAGGATAAAATTTCAGATTCTCCCGGTCTTTCAACAAATTGGACAATTCAGATATGGGAACACCAAAGCCGCTTAATAGAGAAAAGTTTTCGATTTGATAATCTGAAAGTTCTAATTCGTAACGACGAGCAATGTGCTCTATAAGTGCCTTTTTTGAAAATTTTCCGTCGATTCCAAAAAATACTTGCCCCGAGGGATTGACGTAAATTGCCATCACACTCACCTCTGGCATTTGTATTTCGGCATTCGAAGTTGGCAAGATCACTTCAGTGGGGTCGTCGGTACGAAAAGAGGTGGACAGCATAAAGAAGGTGACCAAAAGAAAGGCCATGTCCACCATGGGATTCATGTCGAGTTTCACAATTTTAGGACGAGCCTTTTCAATGGCCATCTTTAGGCAGTTTGAAGTTTAAAATATTGTGCGATTGAAAAATTAAGTTCATCTATTGAGTAGATAATTTGCTCAATTTGAGTGGCTAAGTAGTTATAAACGATAATACCAACTGCCGCGGTAGGAATACCTAAAGCAGTAGTTACCAACGCCTGCGATATACCATTGGCCAGACCCACGGCATCAGGAGCGCCGACGCGAGCCATAGAGGCAAAGGCTACAATCATACCCGTAACCGTACCCAAAAGTCCGATTAATGTAGAAATTTGAGCTAGAGTAGAGATTACAACCATATTTTTTTGAAGGATAGGAATTTCAAGCTGAGTAGCCTCTTCTAACTCGGTTTCGATCCAGGCAATTTTTTCGGCCTGAGTAGCTTCAGGATGCGCTTGTTCCCACTGATGGTATGCTTGAAGAGCAGATTTCACTACATTTCCCAATGCCCCTCTGTGCTGATCGCATAGCGCATAGATGTCATCCCACTTTTTTTGTTTCAAGAGGTTTCGCACTTCAGACACAAAAAGCTGCGTTTGAATCTGGCCATAGGCCTTGCGCAGTGTAATGAGCCTCTCGATGGCGTAAGCAATAAGAATAATTTGAAAGGAAATAAGCACTACAACCAAAGGACCCCCTTTATACATTACACCGAGATAATTACCCTTTATGGGTTCTCCCGTATTAATACCTCCTACAAAATTGCTTCCAGCGCCAAGTATCTTTTCATAAATCAACCATGCCAATACGAGAGCAATTGGAATTACAAGCGCAGCAAACCAACGTTGGTAATTTTTCATTTTTATTTTTTTAGTAAAGCAAAGCTAAAAATCCTCTTACAAGATATGACGATTGTCAGATATCGATTTGTTTTTAATAAAAAAAAACCGGCACAAGGCCGGTTTGTAATATTTATAATTAAAAATCAGAATTTTATAAATCTTCGAAGTCGAGAGACTTTTCTGACCTACGAGAAGAAAAATATTTTTCTTTGTTGAAGTTCGGATCGTGCTTTTCTGAAATTACTTCTTCTCCTTTTTCGTTGATGATAAATTCAGTAATATCATCAAGCATTTGTTTGAAGGCATTAAAATCCTCCTTGTAGAGATAGATTTTGTGTTTTTTGTAATAAAACTCACCTGAACCTTCAGTTAACTTCTTACTTTCAGTGATGGTGAGGTAGTAATCGTTTGCTTTGGTAGCCCGTACATCAAAAAAGTACGTTCTGCTTCCGGCTCTAAGAACTTTGGAATAAATTTCCTCTTTGTCCATGTTGTCTTTCTCCTGCATGATGGGTAGTGTTGATATGCCACAAAAATATTTTTTTCCTTGAAAACAGCAAATGAAATTTGAAAGATAAGTACGGCTCAGAAATAAAAAATTCCGCCGTTGAAGCGGAACCAGTGTGCCCAGGACTGGACTCGAACCAGCACGCCCGAACGGGCACCACCCCCTCAAAGTGGCTTGGCTACCAATTTCAACACCTGGGCAAAATTTTTTGGGGGAGTGACTCGGCTGGGGCTCGAACCCAGGACCCCAACATTAAAAGTGTTGTGCTCTACCTGCTGAGCTACCGAGTCGTCAGTTGTTTTCTCAATTGGGGCTGCAAATATATGGCGATTTTTTATCTTTAATAGCCTAATTTTCCTTTTTAGAAAAATTTCACAAACTCAGTTTAGCTGACTTTATATCAAATTCGCCCATCAAATCATTTTTAAAATTCCTTACACATGCAACCTTTTCGAACTCTAACTGCATCTTTAAGATGAAATTTCTTTGAAATTAGTACCTTACCATTGTGAAGACAAAAGATGCAGAACTGATAGATCAGTTGGTAAAAGGCAGGGCAAAAGCTCAGGAACAGTTTTATAACATTTTTGCACCCAAAGTATTTGCTTTGTGCCAACGGTATCTATCCGATAAAGATGAGGCAGAAGACACCATGATTCAGTCGCTGCTAAAGGCATTACAGAATATCCATTCTTATAAAGCCGTAGGCACACTGGAAGGATGGGTTAAGCGCATTGCAGTGAACGAATGTCTTAGCAAGCTGAGGAAAAAAACGACATTCCATATTTTTTCACTTTATGAACTGCATAAGGAAGACGTCGATTTTTACTGTGAAGATTCAGATGTTACTTACCTGCTTGAACTTATTCGTGAATTACCCGAAGGATATCGAACTGTCTTCAATCTATATGTAATAGAAGGGTATAGTCATTCCGAAATATCTGAAATGCTTGGCATCAGCATCGGCACATCTAAATCACAGCTAAGCCGCGCACGAGCTATTCTAAAAGAAAAACTCATGAAAACGCATTTAAAAAACAGCTCAAATGAAAGAGAATATTGATCAATTATTTAAAGAAAAGTTTGAGAATTTAGAAATACAGCCCAGGCCAGTATCAAAAATAATTTTTCTACAAAAAGCAGCACAAAAAAAATCGATTCAAATGTTTCGATTTGCCACAAAAGCTTCAGCTGCTGTTATCTTGATTTCAATAAGTGGATATTTCATTACAAAACATATAGTTAATACCACAGAAAGTCAACTAATTAGCTTCCAAGAATATGAAAAAAAATCAGACGAAAACGCTAAGCCCGAAACAGATGAAATTTTTGATAAGAAAAATCACTCAAAAATTATCTATTCAAAGAGAAATATTTCGCATTCAAAGAATATAAATTATTCACATAAAAATGAATATTTTAACAAGGATAATTCTTTAAATATTCTACAAGTAAGTGATTTATTTTTTAAGGATACTACAGCAGAGCATACTCCCGAAAGTATTTCTATGATAGAACCAGAAATAGAAATAAAAATTACCGGTTTTTCAGAACAAATAGTCCATTATTCTCAGGCTGAATACAATCAAAAACCAACACAGATTTCATTTCATCTTCTAAGCCAAAAACTCACTGTTCATTCACCCGTCTTCGAAGAAGTCGATCAGGTATATCATCAGCTGAAAAAAGGGTTAAAAGATTTTAATTTAGCTGATGCCAGCCGGGCTATTTCAAATAATCTGGTCGATCGATTTTCATCACGAAAATATCAAAATCAAAATAACAATTAATTATGAGAAAAATCCTGTTTACTACTATGGTGCTGGTATGCACACAAATAATGACAATTACAGTAGCTCAGCAAAAGAACACAGTTTCAGACACCGTGCCCAAAGTATCAATCAAGGTTGAAGTAGATGGCACCCAGATTTCTATCAATACTTCGGATATACGCACAATAAGCGAGAAAGAACTCGACGAAGTCATCAAAAAGATTACCCGAAATGCTCAAAAAATTGCGCATAAAATGCAGTTAATGATTCAGCGAATTGAGTATCTGCGCGGACAGAATGCACTTGAACCCCGTATGGCTGATTCAATTCTAAAAGAAATTGTAAAGGCTGCTGAGGAGGGATTAGCTTTTAATAAAATGTCAAAAGACAATTGGAAAGAGTATCTCGATGACCATTTTGATAAAATAAATGATCAGTTCGAAAAAATAGAAGACCGCATACAGGAACTTGAAGATATCGCAGGTATAGCATATCAACCGCCCGTAGGAAATTCACAGAAATCTGATAAACCAGGAATATATTTTAAACGTGACTCTGTCTATGACTTTAAATTTCCCAAATACCGTTCAGGCCAAAAGGTATCTATTTTCCATTTTTCATTTGGAGTCAATCAATTAGGTGATAACAGCATTCTTAATGCAGATCTGCTGCGCTCCTGGACTTTCTCTGTTGGCATACACGGCAACCGAAAGTTTACAAAAACCAGCATTGCAGGCCTGTATTACGGGCTCTCTTACCGATGGACAGCTTTTGGTCTGCCAAACGATGTGCGTATGGAAGCTGCTCCGACAGGTATTAAGTTTGTAAGCGATCCGCAATCAACAGCTACGCGCAGCCGCCTCCGAAGTCAATCGATCGAAGCTCCACTTCTGCTCACATTTTCGCACAAAAAAGGATTCATCGACGGTGCCTATTTCGGTTTAGGCGTATTTGGCGGCTGGCGATTTAACAACAGCACCTTTATAGAAGACCTTACTGCCAATAATGATATGAAGCGCGAAACGGTAACATATGCTCATTTTCACATAAATCCTCTCTATGCCGGTGCAAGAGCGATTTTTGGGGTTCGCGGAGCCACGGCTACTATTTCGTATGAACTTTTTTCCTACTTTCGAAACAGAGCTAATCTTCCGAATCTAAGTCTTTTGAGTTTTACGCTTGGCGTTGATCTAACTGATTGATAAACACTCTTTTTACTTTTTCTGATTTGTGTAAATGTCACCTACCCCGGCTTTGCTGCCGGGGTTTTTTCTTGTTTTCATAGAGAAAATCTATTGGAAGTGCATTTTAAATGTAAATACATTTGTTTCAAATAAAATTTAAAAAAATAAAATCATGATAATCAACATTTTAAAATCAGAAGATAGGGGAAAAGCAGACTTAGGATGGCTTAAAACCAGATATAGCTTTAGTTTTTCAAATTATTATAACCCTCGCCGTATGCATTTCGGTATGCTGCGCGTGCTCAACGATGACCACATCGCCGGCGGAATGGGCTTTGGGATGCACCCGCATGACAACATGGAAATCATTACCATCCCTACCGCAGGGGGATTGCGTCATCGAGATAGCATGGGCAATAGCGCCACCGTACATGCCGGCGAGGTACAGGTGATGAGCGCCGGTAAAGGCATTTACCACAGCGAAGTCAATCCATATCAAGAGCCGGTAGAGCTCTTCCAGATCTGGATCTTTCCCGACAAGGATAATGTAGAGCCACGCTATGACCAAAAGTCATATTCCGATATGCTCGTCCCGGGACAATGGTCGCTCATCGTCGGCCCTAAGGGAGCATCAGATGTTGCTCTCTGGATTCATCAGAATGCCTTTCTGTCGTTGTTTCAAGGAAATGAAACTCCCATAGCCACCCATTATACCCCCTACTCTCCGGGTCAAGGGCTCTATCTGATGGTGGTGGAAGGTAATGCCACAGTAGAAGGGCATCAACTCAATCGACGTGATAGTATAGAAGTGTATGATTTTGAAAGGCTTAACATTGAAACAGCGCCTAACACTCAACTACTTGCTATCGAAGTACCAATTAAGTAATTATCCTACACCGTCTTTCGTCGATAAAAGTGCACATTTAGTTAAAAATAATACCCTGGATTCTTCGAATTTGAAGTCTCCAGGGCAATTTTTATTACTTAAGTTTCCTAAATGATCACTTAAACGCCGGGATTCCGGTAATATCGGCTCCGGTAATAAGAAGATGGATATCGTGAGTACCTTCATAGGTAATCACTGACTCGAGATTCATCATATGGCGCATGATGGGGTAATCGCCCGTAATGCCCATTCCGCCCAGGATCTGACGTGCTTCGCGGGCTATTTTGAGAGCCATTTCCACATTGTTGCGCTTAGCCATGGAGATTTGAGCCGATGTAGCTCTGTCTTCATTGCGCAATACACCCAGCCGCCATGCCAGAAGCTGTGCCTTAGTAATCTCAGTGATCATTTCAGCCAGCTTTTTCTGCTGTAACTGAAAAGCTGCAATCGGTTTATCAAACTGAATGCGCTGTTTGGCATATCGCAACGCAGTATCGTAGCAATCCATCGCTACGCCGATGGCGCCCCAGGCGATGCCATAGCGAGCACTGTCGAGACAAGATAATGGCGCACCTAAACCAGAACGACCAGGCAACAGATTTTCCTTAGGCACACGAACATTATCAAAGACCAATTCGCCCGTAGCACTGGCGCGAAGACTCCATTTATTCTTCGTTTCCGGTGTAGTGAAGCCCTCCATACCGCGCTCAACAATCAAACCGTGGATACGGCCTTCTTCATTCTTAGCCCATACTACAGCAATATCGCAGATAGGAGCATTGCTGATCCACATCTTGCTGCCATTGAGCAGATAATGGTCACCCATATCGCGAAAGTTGGTCACCATTCCGCCCGGATTTGAGCCAAAATTGGGCTCTGTCAGACCAAAAGCTCCCAAATACTCCCCGGAAGCCAGTTTTGGAAGGTATTTGCGTTTTTGCTCTTCAGTGCCGTATTTGTAAATGGGAAACATCACCAGGGACGACTGTACCGAACAAGTCGAGCGAATACCGCTGTCACCTCGCTCAATCTCCTGCATCATCAACCCGTAAGAGATGTAGTCAAGGCCAGCTCCGCCGTATTCTTGTGGTATAAAAGGCCCGTATGCTCCGATTTCTGCCAACCCTTTTCTCAAATGCGCCGGAAACTCAGCACGCTGGGCATACTCCTCAATAATGGGTGTTACCTCACGCTTAACCCATTCACGGGTTGTATCGCGCACCAGTTTGTGCTCCTCACTCAGCAATTCATCCACCAGATAGTAATCCGGCGCCTGAAACAAATCGTTACTCATATCACATTGCGTTATTCATTCGGCAAATCTACACGTCCTCGAGTATCCTTTTACTTAACTCATCGGTTCTTTGATAGTTTGTAATGATTTATTATTCAGAAAACTTTTTCATAAGTTGACGACCGACATAAGTAGCGATCTTACTTTTAATTATTAAGCTTTATGGTCTCGACGACAGTGGATAGGATGCGGAAGGCGGCCTCGCCCATGGCATTGCCCTTGTCATCGAGCACGGGATTGATCTCGGTAAACTCGAGGCAGACGACGCGAGGGTCTTCGAGCAGGCGATTGATGATGGCGGTGGCTTCCTCTTCATAGAGGCCGCCGGGTACAGGAGTGCCGGTGCCGCGAGATACGGAGGGGTCCATGCTGTCCACATCGAAGGAGATGTAGATAATGTCGCAATCGGCAAGATATTCAAGGGCTTTTTCGGCTGCGCGTACGGGGCCTGATTCGCGCACCTGCTCTACTTTGATGACGCGTACTTTGTTTCGGATGATAAGGTAATCCTCAGGCATCTCGGTACTGCGCAGTGCGATGAAGACAAGGTCGCTGTAGCGGATGCGGGGTGACTTGCCCTTAAGCTGGTTCCAGTACTGTAGGGTGCTATCGGGTACTTTCTTGAGCTTGCAATCGAGGTTGTCTTCAGAGAGGGCAGTGGCCAGCGGCATGCCATGTACATTGCCTGAGGGGGATGTGTAGGGCGAGTGAAGGTCGGCGTGGGCGTCGATCCAGATGACGCCAAGTCGCTTGTCTGGAAAGGCGCTTTTGATGCCGGCGATGGTGCCGCCGGCATTGGAATGGTCGCCGGAGATGACGATGGGGAAGTAGCCGTTTTCAAACACTTCGACGAGTTTCTCTTCGATGCGCTGATACATCGTGACGATGCCGTCGAGCCGCTTGGCGTATGGGGTGACGTCTTCCTCGAAGAGCATGTTGTTGAGGTGCTTTACTTCTTCGACTTTGTATTTTTTGAAAAATTTTGGATTGAGCTTAAAGGAAGCGATGCGCATGGCGTCGAGGCCGAGGCTGGCACCCCGTGTGCCTGCGCCCAGCTCGCTCATTACGCTTACAAGTCGTATTTTCCGTTTGGCCATATATATGGTTTAGATTGAAATGACGTGAATGGTATTTTTAATGGTCTGAATCTGAAGGAGTAATTCGTCAATATGGCTGCCGATGGCGGTGATGTGTCCCATCTTGCGGTGGGGTTTGGTGGTGCTCTTGCCGTAGAGGTGCAGATATACGCGAGGCATGGCGAGCACTCTGTCAGCGCCGGCGTAGTGCACTGGTCCCTGATGGTCAGGGTGGCCGGTGAGATTGAGCATCACGGCGTGGTGAAGGAGTGTGGTGTCGCCCAATGGCAGTCCGGCAATGGCTCTGAGGTGCTGCTCAAACTGGGATGCGGCTGTGGCTTCGATGGTGAGATGGCCAGAGTTGTGCACGCGGGGTGCGGCTTCGTTGATGAGCACGCGCTGGTCAGTAGTAATGAAGAATTCGACCGCCAGGGTGCCTACAAGGTCGAGCTCCGAGGCTAGGCGTGTGGCCAGCCCGATGCATTGCTCCTCAATATCAGACCCAAGGCTCGTGGGTGCAAATACCAACTCGACAAAATGAGCCGTGGGGTGAAACTCCATCTGCACCACCGGCTGGCAGGCAATCTGTCCGGCAGCTGAACGGTGAACGACTACGGCTGTCTCCGCAAGGATGTCGATGCACTCTTCGAGGATGCAGGGCACGTCGGGCAACAGAAGGGCATCGGCCGGTGCGTGGAGTTTGCGGACGCCACGACCGTCGAATCCGCCACGGGCTGCCTTCCAGATGATGGGAAACTCAACCCGAGTCTGCTCCAGATGCTGTAGCAGGCTTTGGCGATCTCGAAATTCATGATATAGGGGCGTAGGAAGGTGGTGGTCAGTGTAAAACTGCTTCTGTCGCTGCTTGTCCTGAAAGATTTCGATGATATCAGGCTGAGGATAAATTTTTTTGCCCTGCCGCTGGAGATCATATAGCGCGTGGGTATTTACATCTTCGATTTCGATGGTGAGGATGTCGCAATCGCGGCCAAAGTCGAGCACGGTGTGGTAGTCGCGAAAGTCGCCTTGTACGAATTCTTTCACGTAATGGCGGGCCGGTGCATCGCCGGAGGGGTCGAGGACTTTCAGGTAAAAGTCCCAGGGTGCTGCTGCCAGGGCGAGCATTTTGCCGAGCTGTCCCCCTCCGAGAATGCCAATCTTGCGGTCGGTTGAAAAAAAAGAATTCATAAAAAATGTGCGAAAATCTGTGATTCCCTTGACTTCATGGAAGAATGAAATCCTCCGGGCCAAAGGTAAGGCAGGTGAAGGAAGGGAATTGAGGGAGCTGTCAGAAGAATTGAAGTTGTCGGTCTTTATGTAAAGAAGCTATTGTTGGATATATTGAGGGAGTGAGTGTTCCCGACTTTAAGTTGATCACATCCTTTTTATATTGTTGGATATATTGAGGGAGTGAGTGTTCCCGACTTTAAGTTGATCACATCCTTTTTAAGGGTGTATGGCATCGTTAGGCTTTTCAAAGGGCTAAACACGCACCGCTGCTGATAATAGAAGCAATAAGGCTAAGGCGTTTACTAATGTAGTAAATAATTAATACGGGGACTACCTTAAGGGATGAACAACATTTGAAAATTATTGTTTTTAATTAGCTAACCCTTATTCGAAGAATCTCAGATGTTAATTTCCGACTTTACCACAAATATTTAAGTAAAGCCATTGAATTGGCTATTGGAATAAATCAGTTCTAAATTATGTCATTCAGTGTTTTTTATATCTTCTTCGACATGTAAAATATGCAGCAATCTGTGAATAATTGGCGCAAAGAAAACCGCAGTTATACTCAGAAATGCAATACCGCTATACAAGGCGTAAAAAGATGAGAACAACTTAGCTTTTGGCGTAGTCATTTCTGCCACAGGACCCATCCCAGTCAGAATCATGCATGACATATGGAAACTGTCGATCCACGACAGTTGGCCAATAAGGTGATAACCAATTGTCCCAAGTAACACGGAGAAGGCAACCAAAACAAAAGCAAAGAGTCCATATCGACCCAATCTGATTAGGAAGTGTGGGAATGGTGTTACTTTCTGTCTTCGATTTTCAAGTTTCATTTATTTTTATTTGTTTAAATAAGTCTTAAAGGCCGATGGTGTGAGATTTATAAATTTCCAACGGGTGAATATTTGGAAATACCAAAAAAATGTCAATTCTATGCTGTACTAAACCAACCAAAAGTAATTTAAAAAATTTTGCTAAGATACAGAAATATAAACTGGGATATTGATTAACCTTGAGCTTGTTGCACACCTTGATTGAGTTTGAAGATATACATAATATCAATATTGAAAAGGTGTTGAATATTTGAGATATAAGAATTAAAAAAGTGCACAATAAGTTATTTAAGTTTGTGGATTTGTGAACTTCTGGTGTATGAAAGGAAAAATCAACGCTCAAAAGAAGTATTACCAAGCATGAATTAGAGTCTGTGAAAATCATAAATGTTAGACTATTAAGATTTATTAAAATTTTATTCGAAGAGCCTGTAAAAAATCTCAGAAATTGGTTTTAGAAGTGCGATGAGTTATACCCTGAAAAAATTACTGAAGTTTATCCAACGCAAAGCACAAATAAAAGTGTCGGCCATGCCGAAACCTGAATTAGGCTTGAACACTATCAAAAATTTTCTTCAACACCTCAAAATGACATCAATATTGCCCATATAAGCAAGGCAAAAAATCACAAGCAAAAAAAAAACCAAGGATAAAACCAAGAGCTCTTAAAAGGGCTCTAATCCAGTCAAAATTTTAAGTAAAACTTAGTTATAGAATTTAAAAAGAGGTTGTGCAACGGTTACCCTTGTTACCGGCTGCCTTGCTGTCCGTCCGAAGTCGGTCAGATTGAAGTTTGCATACACCTTCGTTCATTGTCATTTGTCCTTTGTAAGGTGAAATTGGTATCTGTGTTTGATGTTTGAATTGTAATACTGTCCAAATGAAGAAGCGTTCTTAAAACCTGTCCGAATTTCAAGAGGTAAATTTTAATAGAGATAGTCTTGCTTGTCTGTTTCCAAAATGAAGTAACCTGTTTGGTTATCGCAACTGAATTACTTAGCACCTCTAATCCATAAACTCTTACTTGTATTTACATCGTCCTTGAGATTGAAATGTGCGTTTTCAATTTGTCTCTCTGCCTCGTCAAATGAGTTAAAAGTAGTCGGAAGTTTTCCGCAGTCAGTCCCACTACATGATGAGAAAACTATTATGAGCAGAATTGAGAATAATTTAATCATGATGTTATTGTCGGTGGAATGTTTAGAAAAGTTAGTCGGATGAAGGAACAATAGATGCAAAGACATAAAATTCCTGGAAACACTCCGATAATATTGTCAATTACAAAGTCCATAGATTCCATAGGATCGCTGCTAATGATTTCCAGATTAATGAGTAGTAGCATCAGTCCTGATGAAATAATGAAATGGATAACAAAAGAAAGAATTAATAATCCAACCAAAGTCCAAAAACCCAGAAAGATGTCAGCGTTTGGGTTTATTTTATCCAGAACTTCAAACAAAACTTTGTTTGCAAGCATTCGAAAAACGATTACACCTTGAACAAAAATTGAAGTCCCGGGTGTACTATAAATAAAACTATCAACAAAGGGAGTTGAAGATAGCAACAGTGTAATGCATATTGAAATTAGACCTGCTTTTGTAATAGCCCACCAATTTTCGGTTAGGAAAGAGAGAGAAATAAAGTCGTCACCACCGCACAGAATTGGAAAGATAGCCGTAACTAAAAATGAAACGAGTATTCCTTGTAGAGCAGGTCCTGCAATTAAATGTATCAGGCAACCAGCCATTTCAACACCTCTGTTGTCGCCACCTTTACTCAACGCAAATCCGAACAAGAGAAAGTAAGTTAGAAAGATTGTTCCATAAATTAAAATGCCTACCCAAATCTCCCAATGAGAAAAGAACATACCGATGCCGTCTACGATTGATGTCCAAAACATAGTTTTCTTTTTTTGTTAGTGTTTGCTCTGTTCGGTTTTCAGCAGTCCCGTTTGTGCCACCAGTGTCGTCATAAGGTTGCCGGTAACGTATGGCGTGTTGCCACAGTTGGCAATTTCGGGGCAAAAAAATTGGCAACCTGCACAAAAGTTTTATAGGTGCAGTCAGCCACACTTTTGTACGTCACCGCCAATTAAGGCAACATGCTGTTATGTGTGGTTATTTTCTTTTCCAAATTGTCACTTCTCCAAATGGTCCTTCGCTGTAATATGGACTTATAGTTCTTTCGTATTTGTAATCTTTCCAATTAAAATTATTGTAACCCATTCCATAGCCACCATAAAAAATTATGTCAGGTTTCCCATATTGATTTTTTAATACTACCCACGCTAATGCACCATTTCTATCACTGAAATTAGTCCAATTTAATCCAAACGCTGTTCCAGGTTGAATTATAGCCAATGCTTTTGCTGTTTTTTTGTTTGACCAATATAGAGCTTGATAGGTTGCAACACCTTCACCACCAATGTAAATTAAACTAAACCTATTTGGCCCGTGAGCTTCTGAAAAGTTCTCCATTCTTTCATAGACTGCCCAATGTGCAAATGGTATTTTAAATTCCTGTTTGTAGCGGTAATATTGTTTTATATCAAAATTTGGGGGAAGATGCATTTGCCAACCATTAGGAATTAATTCTTCTTTCCTGATAGGTCTATGGCCCAAAAGCTTGTATCCACGAAAGTCATTCAGATGTTTTAATAAGGCTTCTTCACCAGTTGCGTAGTCACAGTAAAAATAACTTTGAATTTCTCTACCATAAAACTTAATTATACCCCAGTCAAAACCGCATGCAGGATAGTAAAATGAATTATCAAGCAGTTCATTGATTGGAAGTTGCTTGGTTAGGATAATATCAGTTGTAAGATTTTCAATCATAATCATTTCATTTTCTGTATTTATAATCACACATAACTTTTTTCGGCTTTGCGTTCGGGCGGGTTTCGGAGCACAAAACTGTCAATCACCACTACACTTGAATATAAGCACAAATCTCCAAGTTTGCACTTCACCCCGCCTGACGCAAAATCCGAGTTATGCCTTCGCCCTTCTTTTTCTTTGTTTCTATTTCGCATATTTAAGTCTGTTGTTTTTAAGGTCAAGAACAACCTTGAAATTATTAAAAAAGTCAAACCCGATAATACCGTCCGTTCCACCCAGCATCAATGTCATTTGTAGCAGTGTCGGTAAGTTTCCATATTTCACAACAAATTCGTTGTCTCCGAAAACTGTTGTAATTTCAAAGCATTCCGTTTGAAATTTACCTACTCCTGGATAAAAGTCTTCGTCTGTTCCTACGCTTCCAAAGTTACTTGTCAAGCTGTCCGATAAATATGAAAGTTTCGCTCCTGTGTCTAAGAAGAATTTTAGTTCTTGGTTATCAACTGTCATTTTAATTATCGGTATTCCCATAAAATTTGAAATGTCCGCTTGAGTTCCGTCAATATCAATTTCCTGTTTGCTAAACTCAACTACTTGATTTTGATAGTCTAAAAGAATAATGTATTCAGATAATATATCGGCCCCAAGCAGAGTTGTAATTTCTGTTCCAAGCATATCAGAAATTTTTGAAACGGTCAAACCCATGTAGTTTGTTGTGCAGCCGAAACTTTTTGACAAGAAATTTAAACTATCTGAGGAGTGAATGGTTGAGGGAGCGCCTGTGTCTATTAAAATTCTATTTTCACCGTCATTGATAATCGGGTGTCCCTTGAACAGCTGTAATTGAAATTGTTTCATTGCTTTTTGTATAGTTTGTATGTTGAACCTGTTGAATTGAATTGCGGAAACGATTCCAAGGTATCAATGAAGCCATTTTCACTTAGTAGTTTGTCGAGGGTGCTGATTTCCCAATATCTTATTTTAAATTCATCTTCATAGCTAAATTCTTGTCCGTTAAAAATGCCACTACATTTTTCCCTGTATGTATAAATGTCATTTTCGTTGTAGTTTGTTAATTCCACAAGTCGTCTAAAAGTGTTTGAGTTTATATTTGTCAAACGACCTGCCTTAAAAAAAACTGCATTGGGTAAATCAAAAAAGAAATAGCCTTCTGGGTTAATATGCCTACAAATATTCTCTATGTTTTTAGAAAGTTCATCTTCTGTAGTTGAATAATTTAAAACGGTAAAAATTGCAATCGCTAAATCTGCTTTACCATTTACATATTCTGAAATTGAACAGTTATGAATTTCTATTTCAGAATTTTTTCCGTCTATCTTCCTTTTAAAGTCATTTACCATTCCTATGCTTTTCTCGACAGCTATTACATTGTAACCTTGTTCTGCTAAGGGTAGGGAAAGTCTCCCTGTTCCCGCTCCAAAGTCAAGAATTGTCCCTTGTGGCAAAATTTGATTGATTACCTTTAATGTTTCAGTTGTCAGGTTGTTGTAAAAACTTCCAAAAGTCTGTTCATAAACAAAGTCGTAATATGTTCCCCAATTGTCGTGTGGTTGTTTCATTGTTGTCTGTCTTATAGTGTGAGGCATAACGTTTTGGCGGTTTGCCGCAGGCGGGGCTTTTCAGCACAACGGTTCATTTGGAAAACCGCAGTTCAATAATACGAAAAAACTGTCAACCGAAGCACTGCACCCCCGCTTGCGGCAAACCGCTGTGCCTGTTGCACAACTAACTCAAAACTGTGAAAAAATAATGTAAAAAGCAAGCGTGAAAGAAGAAGTGTTTATTAAGCTTGCAGTTTGCAAGGCAGAAAAGAACTTCAACCCAAGATGCTCTATTAGGTGCATATCGACAGCTTGGTACCGGAAGATAATTTTTATCGTCAGCTATCATGCGCCATTGATTTAAACTTTTTGCAGAAATTTTATTAAGGTGCCAACAAGCATGTATTGTTAAGTGCAATGAGTTATAACCTGAAAAAATACCTAAAGTTTTTCCAACGCAAATCGCAGATAAAAGTGCAAGCCATGCCCAAACCCGAAATAAGGTGGAACACTACAGAAAATTTACTGCAACGCCTTAATATAACTTCAATAGTTCTATTATAAGCAAGGCAAAAAATTGCAATCCAAAAATCAAGAAGAAAAACAAGTGCTCTTAAAAGGGCTCTAAAGCAGTTAATTTTTTGTTGTAAAACTTAATTTATCATTTTAAAAAAGAGGTTGTGCAACAGTTACGCCTGTTGGCGGCTGCTTTTCTTTTGACTGTCAATGTTTTATGAGTTTTTGTATATAGTCATTAGGTAAATTTGTCTCTGCTGTTATGGGTCTCCATTCAAAATGTCTAAATCCACTTTCTTCTGCCCAAATTTTCCAAACTAGTCGTAAAATATTGTTGTCACTTAAATCTCCTGTATTCTTAAAAGTTCCTTTCTGAACATTAAACCCACGGTCATCAGTTTCCATAATATAAAGATTCACTAGCTTATTATTTTCTGAAACAAGTGGTTTTATCTTGAATTGAGGATTGTTTCTAATTGCCTCTTCTGGAGAAACTTTATTTGTTCTGCAAAACTTTCTTACTGCTTCAATTTGCGGCTCCCCATAATAAAATTCCTTAGAACCTGCTTTGGTAGAATATTCTAAATATCCATCTGTAAAAATGAATATATGATTATGGAAATAAAGTATTGTAGTGTCTGTTTCACTAATTAAATATTCAGGCTTTTTAATGTGATTTCCTGAATTAACTTCATTGTAAATTAAAGAAAGCAAATCCAAGCCGCCTTTATCACGTTCACGATAATTACATCTTACAATATCCTTAAATTCTGAAATTGCATCATTTAAATTTTTGTTATGGCTTTTATTGTTTACAAATTGTTGCTTTTCTTCTAGATTTTTAAATTGTCCAATGTCAATTTTAGCAGTTGGACAATTAGAGCGTTTATAATTTGCTCTTGAAAACGAAATTGCTGACCTGTCATTAACTTTAATGCCTGGTTTAACACAATGAGATACGAAAAAGTCTAAAATTTGATTAATTATAGCAGTATCATTTGGGTTACGATACATTCTGCTTGATAAATCGGTATAAATTATTATATTATCGTATTCAATAATATAAGTTTCATCTTTAGGTATTTCAATGCATCCACGGCATCCAGTGAGGATTGCTATTAAATATATGCAAAATAAAAAATTCAACATTTTCATAAATACTTATTCAAAATTTCTTTTTTCCCAATTTCTATGAGCAGTTTCAAGGCTCTCAATTTTGTTTGTGGCAACTTTGGTAGCGAAGTAATTGTTTAGGAAATTGTAGTATCCTGTTTTGAAGGCAGAAATTCTGCCGTTTATAACATTTTTCAAAAACTGTCTATTCCCGGATTCTACACTTGATATAAATGAATTAAATACATCTCTGAGGTTCTTATTCTTTTTCTCATTCCGTTCTTTCAATTCCAGTTTTTTGTTGTTTTCGTATGAATTAATCTCGTTCTTTTCGTCTTCATATTTTACAATGTTTGCTTTGAACTCATCAATTTCTGAATTTAGAGTATCTAGTCTGACCTTGAGCACTTCATATTCTTGCTGTTTTTCTGAAAGCTTTCTTCTATTTGAGTTTCTAAGCAGCGTTTTTTCTCGGTCTACTGATTCAGGATTTGATTTATTGTAAGCTAACCAAATGTTTTCAATTAATACTTTGGTTAGAAATAATGGTAATGCACCAAATACGAAAATCAACCAAAACTCACCGGTTGTAAATGCACTTCCTAATTCCCATTTTTCAGCACTACCTACAAGTAACCTTTTAATTTCAAAAGTGTGTTGACTTATCAGAATAGCTACAACAACGTCAATAGCAAAAATTCCTATTATCCAACCAACAGCAATCTCGATAAATTTATTTTTGTTGCTCAACAATTTAATGCTTGTTAATAAAACAGGAACAATAAAAAATAAAGCCGCAATAGTACCATAGAACACCCCTTTTTTACTGAATATTTTTACTAATGCATTCGCATCAAATAATGGTGGTGATTCAGGGGTTATACCACGTGATAAAAGTTTGAGTACTTCAGCTTCTTCAAAGAATATCTTCCATATTGCACTGCTAAAAAACAGAGATAGATATAGAAAAAATAGAGTAGTTAGTAATAGCTTTAATACTGTCGGAAGTGACCAAAAACTTTTTACGACAATTTGCCTATCTAAATTGTCTATTTCATCATTTATTTCAGTAATTGTTGCTTTGATTTTATTAACATCAGCATTTATTGTATTGTATTCTTCTTGTTTTTCCTTAAGTCTATTTCTTAAGTTTTCAATTTTATTATCGATAATTGCTTTTTTATCATTGCAATAGTTGTTCAATAAGTTTAGATCAGCCTCTAAGTTTTTAAGGTTTGATTCAATAGCCATTTCTAAAGAAGCCGTCATCCTTGTTTTAACAAGTGTTTTAACATGGTCTTCCTGACTTAGTTTACTATTTACTCTTGCTAATGAGGTGTCAAGATATGCAAGAAATACATTTTCAGCTCCAAGATTTTCTTCCGCTAGTTTTCGTCCTTCTTCAACTATTTGGTTATGATTAAAATCGTCAAATATTTGCGAAATGTGATTTTTTAATTGTTCCGTAAATTTTTCAAGGTAATTATCCTCTTGGGTTGGCTGGAGAATAGGTTTTTCATTTAAATAGATATTTGTCACGGTCGAATCTTTAGTAAGTGTGTCAAAAATATTTGAATATTCAGATATTAAATTGTAAGAGTCTGTAATATTTAAAGATTCTTGATTGTTTTTTGTTGCATTGTATGTGTAATTATATGAACCGTGAAGTAGAAGTGAGTTGTCTATAATGCAAAATTTGTGGTGCATTATACCGCGTCCATTTGATTCGTAAATGATTAATGTAAGCTTACCTTTTAGATATTCCCTAATTTCATTATTAGTTATGTCGCTGGATAAAACAACAGTAACTTCACGATCATTTTTACTAGCTGTAATTAATGCATCAGCTATCTCTCGATCAGTAAAATAAGCCATTGCCACTCTAATAGTGGATTTAGCTTGTGAAATTGATTCAATAATTTTGGCCTTACACGCCTGTCCGTCAGTTATTACTTGTTCCATTTATTTTACTATTTCTTGTTGGTGTCGTTATTTAAGGTTGCCGCTTACGGTTTGCAGGTTGCCGTAGTGCGACTTATTTAGTATAAACTTAAATTGACAATAATATGTTACAAGACCCAAATGTAGAACGGTATATTGAAGAAGCAGTAGAGCCGTTGAAAAAAGAGATACAGTTGATGAAACTTCAAATCGAAGCATTGAACCAAGCATTGCGGCAAACGGCTGTGAATGTTGCACAACTTATTTGATTTCAAACATACACAAAATTTCTATATTGAGAAGGTGTTAATAATATGAGATATAAACATTTGATTATTAATAACATAAGTTGATTAAGTGAGTGGGTTTGTGTATCTTTGAAGTATGCAAGGAAGAAAAATTCTCAATCAGAAGATGTATTACCAAGTGTGTTTGGACGACTTGGTACCGGAAGATAATTTTTATCGTCAACTTTCACGAGATTTTGTACAAGGCTACCGAATTTTATTATGGCAAGGAAGGTCAGGCGAGTATTGACCCGGTGGTATTTTTCAAGATATGTTTGGTAGGCTAGGAAGGCTTTATTTACACCAAGGAAAAAGACCAATACGAATGCCAGCGAGGACATCGGGCGATACTACCCTTTAGAAGAATAGCCACCGACAGCAAAGGCTACACCAAAAGGATCTACCGCAGTGATAACAGCAAATGTAAAGATTGCCCCTTAAGACAAACCTGCATAGGCAAGAGTGATTTTAAGAAGATAGAAGACAGTATAGATAAACCGTATTACGATAGGATGCATGAAAAACTAAGCAAGAAGAAGGAATACGCCCAAAAGCTAAGCCGCATACGGAGCAAAACCGTAGAGCCGGTATTAGGTACCTTGCTAAACTATTTAAATTTACGCAGAGTAAATACTCGGGGCATGGCGGGAGCCAACAAGCATGTATTGTTAAGTGCAATGAGTTATAACCTGAAAAAGTATCTAAAGTTTATCCAACGCAAAGCACAAATAAAAGTGCAAGCCATGCCCAAACCCGAAATAAGGTGGAACACTACCGAAACTTTACTGCAATACCCCAAAATGACTTCAATAGTTTCATTTTAAACAAGGCAAAAAATTACAACCCAAAAATCAAGAAGAAAAACAAGTGCTCTTAAAACGCCTCTAATGCAGCCAATATTTTAAGTAAAACTTAGCTTTTAGAATTTAAAAAGAGGTTGTGCAACAGTTACCCGTGTTGGCGGCTGGCGTTCTTGTCAACCGTTTATGCTCAGCCATTTATTTGTCCCACCGCAAAGCCAAATTGCATTTAGTCCTAACTCTTTTAATAGTTTTGCTCCGTCTTCTGACCGTCCGCCACCTTTACTACAAACTGTTACAAATTGAAAATTCTTGTCAAATTTTGAAATGCTGTCTTTCAAGTCTTGAAGAGAAATGTTCAAGGCGTTCGGTATGTGGGCTTGTTCATATTCTTGTTTACTTCTTACGTCAATGATTAGGATTTTTTTGTTTGTTTGAAGTGCTTCTTTTACTTCATCAACTTCAATACAGTCTTTGATTGATTTAATTTGTTCGGGCATTCGGAATTTGATAATGAGTGAAGAAATAATTGTTAGTCCGCCTATTAGTAGAATGGCATAATCAATACCAAATAGATCTGCTGTAACTCCTGAAATTACAGCACCAAAAGCATAACCCAAGTCTCTCCAAAGTCGGAATGTGCCAATACTCTCTGCTCGTTGTTTCGGGCTTGTCGCTTGTGCAATGGTGGATAAGAAAGTTGGGTAAACCAATGCTGTTCCCAAACCTAAAATTGCTGAAATAGAAGCCAAAACATAAAAGTCGCTACTGAATGGAATAAATAAAATGGCTAATCCTTGTAAAAGCATACCCCAAAAAAGCATTGCTTTTTTTGAGTAGTGGTCGGACATTTTACCTGTAAAAAGTTGTCCGATACCCCAAACAGTTGGGTAAATAGCTGTGATTATTCCAATATTTTCGTTGTTGTAGTTTAACGAAAACAATACGATTGGAAGCAAGCCCCAAATCATTCCGTCATTGAGGTTGTTTACAAGTCCTGCCTGTGTGACTGAACTTAAAGTTTTGTTCTTAAAAGTTGTTTCTAAAAAGACATTGTCAAGTTGTGCTGTATTGTCGGTAGCACTCTCTTTATGAACAAAAACCCTTGTGTCCTTAACCCATAGGGCTGTCAAAACGAAACCAAGAATGGAAATGAATATGCCTATGTAAAATGGATAAGGTGTAATACCATACGTGTTGGCTATATAACCTGTCAAAAAAGCAACAACACCCACAGCAAAGTAACCTGTAAATTCGTTTAAACCCATAGCAAATCCACGGTCTTTCTCTCCAACAAGGTCTATTTTCATCACAACTGTGCTACTCCATGTCAGTCCTTGACTTACACCCAAAAGCACATTGGCAAATATTACCCAACTCCAGCTTGAAGCGTAAATGAGTATAAACGGAATTGGATTGGCGATAAGCCAACCGAATAAAAGTAAATTCCTGCGTCCGAATTTATTGGCAAGTCGTCCTGTATAATAGTTTGCTATTGCTTTTGTAATACCAAAGGCTGTTATGAAAGAAAGAATGGCAGTTTTTGAAGCAACACCAAATTCCAGTTCAGCAAATTGAGGGAAGATTGTTCGCTCCATTCCAATCATTCCACCTACAAAGGCGTTCACGATTACCAAAATGGTAAACTGTTTCCAATTTTCCTTAAGACCGAGATTTATATTTTCTGTCATTACTTTTAAAAGCAAATTTCGCTCAATTTGTCCTTGTTAACTGTTACAAAAGTCACATTTGATTTAGTTTGGAGTGTCGTAATACGCTTGCCGCCAACGTTTTGGCGCTTGGCGCAGTGGCGGATTTCGGAGCACTTCACTGTCAACCAAGCACAAATGCTGATAGAGGCACTGCACTTGACTTAACCACGTCACTCGCCATTGTGCCAAACGCCTGTTAGCGGGTCGGCCTTCTGTCTGTCCGTATGTTTTATTCTTCTCCAAAATAGTCGCTGTCAATTTTTTTAAGTTCATAAGTCTGCTGTGTTGTGCAACCAAGATTGTAGTCAATCATTAGTTGAGCCAACTGTTCACCGTCTATGAGAACAATTTTCGTTTCATTTCTCGGTGTGTATTCCAATGCTTCTTTTGTGAAATTTGATGTCGTTATGAAAATTCCTTTTTTGGCTCCTTGTCCGGCAAGTGCACCAACGAATTTTTGAAGCTCAGGTCGTCCAACCACATTTCCAGGTTTCCAGCGTTTGGCTTGAATGTAAATGATGTCAAGACCAAGTTTGTCTTCTTTTATTGTTCCGTCAATTCCTTCGTCACCGCTTCTTCCTATTGCTTTTCCTGCGTCTTTGATAGAACCACCATAACCCATTTTTACTAAAAGTTCAACTACAAGTCGCTCAAAGAAAGCAGGAGAGAGGTCAACAACTCTGTTAAGCAGTTCAGACGCTAAGGATTTTCTTATTCGCTGATACGCTTTGTCTAAACTCTCTTCAGGTGTCTCGTCATTGTTTTCAATTATTGTCGTTTCGTCTTCTTCGCTTTCGTTATTGTTTCTCGAAGCGTTTAGAAACTCTAAAAATGCAGGAAACTGTCTTAAATATTTTGCATCAATGCGGTCAGGGTTTTTCGCTAAAGTCTGTCTGCCAAGGTCGGTGATTACAAACGTTGCTCGTTTTGGAGAGTCAATCAGTCCTGCTTTTTTTAGATAAGTCTTAGCCCAACCAACTCTATTGTCAAAAATGGCTTGGTTGCCACTTGCCAACAGTTCTTTTCTTTCTTCGTCTGTTACTTGAAATTCAATTGCCAAACTTTCAATCAAGTCTCTGTATTTGTGTTCTTGTCCATCTGAAACAAGTTTGAGTAATGGAAGCATTAAGGATTGATAGTCTGGAATCATATTTTCATTTAATTGTCAATTCGTTATTAAATATAGTTGTCGTTTATTAGGCTGCCCGCTAACACAAAAATATACGAAATTCGCATTACTGATTTTAAAAAGATAAAACTTTTTTGAGCCTTTTCTTGTATTTGATAATCAATATATTATAAATTACATACATTCGCATTCAATGTATCACATTGTATATCTAATCTTTTTTATCTAAACTAATAAACACGTATATTTCTGATATGTACTTTAGTTTTTTTTGTATTCATATGGTAGCATGCAATGATTATTTTAATCGGTATAGAAATATGAACGTGGTTAATGTTTTATTGATTGAGCATCTGACAACAATTTTATTTTATACATAATGTACTTTCTTTTCTCGACATTTTCTATAGGTTGTTTTTCGTTTTAGACGAATTTCCATATTTTTAATGGAGAAGAATAACCAGGACGAATTTTTATGATTTTTGAATTAAAAAGTGGTAGGTGTTTGCAAGTATGCGTTCAGACGGATTCTTAAATTAGAAATTTTAAAACTCTAAAGATTGCTGATTTGAGTTATGTCAGATAAGGGGATGCATATTAACAAAAGCATAATAGGGCGACAATTAACTTTGCAGGCCTTTTTATGGAAATTTACAATTCTGAAAGTCAGTAGATTATGTCCGGGTCAAACTTCGTGGATTACGTAAAAATCTGGTTTGCCAGCGGTAAAGGCGGTGCGGGATCGGCACACCTGCGTCGCGCCAAATATGTGCCAAAAGGGGGACCTGACGGTGGCGACGGTGGACGGGGCGGTCACGTGATCCTGCGCGCAAATCCACAACTCTGGACGCTGCTACATCTCAAATACCAGAAACACATCAAAGCCGAAGCCGGTGAAAATGGCTCCTCCAACAACTGCACCGGTCGCCAGGGCAAGGATGTGGTAGTAGAGGTGCCGCTCGGCACTGTGGTGAAAAATCCCGACACGGGCGAAGTGCTGGCCGAGCTGACCGAGCCGGGACAGGAGTTTATCGTGATGCGGGGCGGCAGAGGTGGTCTGGGCAATACGCATTTTAAATCGCCTACCAATCAAACTCCGCGCTATGCTCAGCCGGGTGAGCCTGGTGAAGAGGGCTGGCGCATACTGGAGCTGAAAATCCTGGCTGACGTGGGACTTGTTGGCTTTCCGAATGCAGGGAAATCGACGCTGCTGGCTACCATCACGGCTGCAAAACCAGAGATTGCTGACTATCCTTTTACGACGCTGGTACCTAATCTGGGCATTGTGGCCTACCGGGATTTTAAATCTTTTGTGATGGCTGATATTCCGGGAATCATCGAGGGGGCAGCCGAAGGACGGGGACTTGGCCATCGCTTTCTGCGCCACATCGAGCGAAATAGCGTGCTGCTCTTTATGATACCGGCTACAAGCGATAGCATTACTAAAGAATACAGAATCCTGCTGAACGAACTGAAGAAATACAACCCCGAACTGCTCCACAAACGACGGCTGCTGGCTGTGACCAAGTGCGACTTGCTGGATGAAAAAGCAATGAAAAACCTCTGGCGGAGGGTACCGAAAGAGGTGGACTTCGTACCCATATCGTCGGTAGCGCAGCTGAATCTCGATGTACTAAAAGACAAACTCTGGAATCTGATACATGAATGAACTGCTGCAATGGTTTACAGCCGGCGATGAGCGCCTGCTATTGGCGATCAACGGCAGTGGTACGCCGGGGATGGATGCGGTGTGGCTGTACGTGACGGGCAAATGGAGCTGGATGCCGCTCTATGGGCTGCTGCTGTTCTGGGTGTGGAAAGTAGCCGGCAGAGAGGGTTTTACAGCCTTTGTGGTGCTGGTGGGCATTGGTCTGCTGCTGAGCGATGTGGGATCGGTATGGCTTTTTAAAAATACGTTTAAGCGGCTTCGGCCATGCCATGTGGAGGCTTTGGCAGGGCAGCTCCGGCTGCCGGGTGGCTGTGGGGGCCAGTATGGGTTTGTGTCGAGCCATGCGGCAAACAGCTTTATGCTGGCAGGACTGCTGATGGCGTTGTTTTACAGAGGTCATAAGTGGATAGTGCTGATGGTGCTCTGGGCGGGATTGGTGAGCTTCAGCAGGCTATATCTCGGGGTGCATTACCCGACGGATGTGCTCTTCGGGGCGGTATATGGCGGTGTGATTGGTGTATTTTTGGGGTGGCGGGGCAGACACCTTGTGACAGGATTCACAGGAAAGCGATGATGTGATCAGGTATGTGCACGCTGCGCGTGAGGCATGCGAAGGGCGCGCGCAAGCGCGGTGCGAAGGCTGAGCACAGCGAAGCCGAGCACGGAAGCGATAGCGTACCCCGGAGCACGCCGACCCGAACGACGTAGCGAAGCGAAGGAAGTGAGGGGCACGCCCAAAATGAAAAAAGAAAGAGAATGAGAATTGACATTATAACGGTGCATCCGGAGCTGCTCTCCGGCCCCTTTAGCCACAGCATTCTCAAGCGGGCGCAGGAACGCGGGCTGGCTGAAGTGGTGGTGCACGACCTGAGGCCCTGGGGCCTGGGCAAACACAAGCAGGTGGATGACTACCAATACGGTGGTGGGGCGGGTATGGTGATGATGGTGGAGCCGATTTACCGACTGGTGCAGCATCTGAAATCGCAACGCTCGTATGACGAAGTGCTGTATATGACGCCTGACGGTGAGCCCTTTAACCAGCAGACAGCGAACCGACTGTCGATGAAGGAAAACCTGCTGATCATCTGCGGGCATTACAAAGGGGTGGATCAGCGGGTGCGCGATCTGCTGGTGACGATGGAGCTTTCGATCGGCGACTACGTGATCTCGGGGGGCGAGCTGGCTGCGGCTGTGGTGGCCGACGCGGTGATTCGGCTGATACCGGGTGTGCTCAACGATGAAACATCGGCCCTGACCGATACCTTTCAGGACGGGCTGCTGGCACCGCCGGTCTATACGCGTCCGCCGGAATTTATGGGGCACAGCGTACCGGAAGTGCTACTGAGCGGCCATCAGGCGATGATAGAGCAGTGGCGTTTCGAACAGTCGCTGCAGCGAACCCGTGAGCGCCGGCCGGATTTATATAAAAAATTCATTGAAACAGATCATGCGAACGAAAAGCATTAAAAAGAAGAAAATCAATGTAGTCACCCTCGGCTGCTCAAAAAATCTGTACGACAGCGAGGTGCTGATGGGACAGCTGCGCGCCAGCGGCAAGGAGGTAGTGGCCGAAGCTCCGGTAGGTGACATAGTGGTAATCAATACCTGCGGCTTTATAAATAATGCCAAGCAGGAGAGCATAGATACCATCCTGCACTATGTGGATCTGAAAGAACGCGGCAAGGTGGAAAAAGTCTATGTAACCGGCTGTCTGAGCGAGCGCTACAAACCGGACCTGGAAAAAGAGATTCCTGAGGTGGATCAGTACTTTGGCACGCGCGACCTGCCGCGGCTGCTCAAGGTGCTGGGGGCCGACTACAAGCACGAGTTGGTAGGTGAGCGGCTGCTGACCACGCCGGCGCACTATGCATACATGAAAATATCGGAGGGCTGCGACCGCCCGTGCAGCTTCTGCGCCATACCGCTGATGCGCGGTGGGCACAAGAGCACTCCAATCGAAGTCTTGGTAAAACAGGCCGAATCGCTGGCTGCAAAAGGGGTGAAAGAGCTGATCCTCATCGCTCAGGACCTGACCTACTACGGACTGGACCTGTACAAAAAGCGCGAACTTGCCCGCCTCCTCACCGAATTGGTCAAGGTAGAGGGCATCGAATGGATCAGGCTGCACTACCTGTATCCGGCAGGCTTTCCGGAAGATGTGCTCGAGGTGATGGCTCGCGAACCGAAAATCTGTAAGTACGTGGACATACCGCTGCAGCACATCAGCGATCCGATACTGAAAAGCATGCGTCGGGGTACTACCCGTGAAAAGACGAATCGCCTGCTGGCACTGATGCGCGAAAAGGTGCCGGGCATAGCGATACGCACTACGCTGATTGTGGGCTATCCGGGGGAGACTGATGAAGACTTTGAGATCCTGAAGGAATGGGTGCGCGAGACGCGCTTCGACCGGCTGGGGTGTTTTACCTATTCGCATGAAGAAAACACTCATGCCTACCAACTGACGGACGACGTGCCTGAAGAAGTAAAGCAGGCCCGTGCAGCCGAAATCATGGCCGTACAACAGCGCATATCGGAAGAGCTAAACCGACAGAAAGTAGGAAAAACCTTTCGCGTACTCATCGACCGCACGGAGGCCGGGCACTACATCGGCCGGACGGAATTTGATTCGCCCGATGTAGACAATGAGGTGCTGATCCCAATCGAATCGGCCGAATATCTGCGGATCGGCGACTTTTACAACGTGCGCATCACCGACAGCACAGAGTATGATTTGATCGGTGTAGTTGTCTGATCATTGATATCTCAATACGGAATAAAAAAAGCCCGGCTGTTTAGCCGGGTTTTTTTTACCACAAAAACCACACCCAGTTAAGGCTTCTGATAAATTTTTGTATTATCTCTGTATCCTGACAGATTGAGATACCAATCCGGAAACAACATTCCGCTGCTCATCGCCCACTGGCTGAACTTAAGGTGAGCACTGGTAATGGGCGTCTTTTCGATTGGATAATCAAATGTGCCGGGTATGTGAATTGCCCATGGAAGGTTCTGTTTGTTTTTATAATATCTGCCAGCCGAAGGATTTGAATCGTCATCGCCTGTGCCGAAGAGAGCTGTATTAGCCAATGAAGTAGGGGCTTTATCAGGCAGGTGAATTTCGCGGCCACGGGTCAAATTTGAGAAGATGAAGGGGTTGAAATTTGTCAAATTCAGCTGAGCTATTGTATAGGTTGGCGTGCTGAAGGTTATATCTATCAATACGGTCTGAGGCTCACGATAGGTTGCTCCAGGTGTAGTATTTACACCAATCGCACCTTGGCCAGGGTGGGGCATCAAGGAATATGCATTGTCAAAAACAATAACAGTAGGTATACTCTGACCGGCTTCCAGGCCATTGGAATTTAGTGATATAATGTTTTCAGACAGTGAGAAACCAGTAGCAGAGATAAGACTTTGATTGGTAGAAGTGCTTCCGAACTGGAATCCAAAGCCATTTTTAAATCCGGCTCCAAAAGCTTTGAGTGTGAAGCTTGCCTTAATGTCTTTTACTTTATTCAGGCTATTGGTGATTGCAGTTAATTTGTATTCAATAACCATATCGTTGAAGTCGTAGTCACCATTATATGGCCAGAGGTCCTCAAATGCAAGTGTTCCCTGAGCTGCTATGGATGAAAAGGCTCTCTGTGGGTCATTAGGAAATTCGTCCTGACCATCAGGCACACCATCTCCATCGGTATCAGCCGGTGCTGGAGTACAACCTGTACCATTGCAATTCATTACATAAGTAAAGTCAGCAACTGAGAAATTGACAATTTGTCCGTTTGTACCGGCTTTTGCAGATACGCGCTGGTTCTGAAGCGAAGTAAGAGTATATGTAATTTTCAGAACGCCAGCCTTGCCTCCTCCAATATTTTTGGTATTGTCAAATTTAAAACCCTGGAAAGGATCTGAACCAAGATTCGGACCGACCACTAGATTACCACCTGTCATACTGCCAGAGAGCACTTGTAAACTCATATTTGAATATGTACCGGGTGCTGCCTCTATGGACAAATGTGATAGCTCTCTACATCTTGGACCTCCACAGCCGTTGTGTGTGACATGCAATACGATAGTGTAGGTATTGTTGGGGTTACAAACTACCGACTTTATAGTGGTTGAGAATCCTCCACCGTTTACTTTGGTGATTTCGCATGCAGCAGATTGAGAATAAGTTCGTTTTCCAAAAAAGAATATTGTTAGAATAAGCATTAATCTTAAAGAAAAAGATTTCATGGTGTGTTAATTTAAAGTGAAGTGAATAGTTGACTGATCAAGATTTATTTCATAGACGTTATCTAGGAATTCAGCTCTTATTGTTTTATGATGTGCCGGGAGCTGAATTGTAGTCTTGTAAGATTCATCTTTGGTGAGCATCGCTTTGTGGATCACATTTCCATCTGAGTCTTTTATCAAAAGAACAGAATTTGCGTATCCGATGATATCCAGTTGATATGTTTTTGCAGCATCCCATTCGAAAGTACTGTTGACGACCATTTCATGGATGTCTACAGGACCGGTTGGATTGTTTGAGACAGGATCTTTATTACAGCCTAATAGTATTGATCCAAATATTGTTAAAATTAAAAGCTGTTTTTTCATGATTTAAATTTATTTTACTAAAACTCAAAAAAATTACATGCCAGATATCATATGATTTTGATATTCAAAATCATACATTTTTTCAAAATGTTTTTACTTGTCCCATTATTGGATTTTAATATATGTACTTTCCCAAAATTGGATTTTTTCCCGAGTTGTTGTTGTCAAATTAAGTTTAGGACAAATTTTTTTGAGATTTTTTGCAGCAGTCTATAAAATTAAAGTTAAGCTTAACAATTTACTGATTGCATAGTCATCTTTAAATTAAAATAAAACGTATAAAATGTACACTAATATCCCTAATGAGTATTTCATATTTGTAATCTCTAACACAAAAAGAAGTTATAATGAGCCGTTCAGAATACAGCAACTGGAAAATGCCCTATATTCCTGATGAGAGATATTCAAAGAGAGTAGCATACTTCTCAATGGAATTTGCCATTGATCAAAGTTTGAAAATATATAGCGGTGGTCTGGGCTTTTTGTCGGGCTCACACATGCGCTCTGCTTATAACCTTAAACAAAATTTGATTGGCATAGGAATTCTCTGGAAATATGGTTATTACGACCAAAATCGAAATCACGATCAAACGCTGAGGGTTGATTTTATTGAGAAGAATTATACCTTTTTAGAAGATACTGGAATCGTTGTAGAAGTTCAAATATTCGACAATCCTCATGTAAAAGTTAAAGCTTTTGTCTTGCGGCCTGAAATTTTTAAAACAGTTCCTATATATCTGCTTACCACCGATGTGGACGAAAATGATCACCTCTCCCGCACTATTACCAATCGCCTATATGACGACAATGAACTTACCCGCGTGGCACAGAGTATTGTGCTTGGCCAGGGTGGTGCCAAAGTAGTAGAAGCACTGGGTGGTGCCGACATTTATCACTTAAATGAAGGACATGCTCTGCCAGCATTCACCTACCTGTATGGCAAAGCTTCCGATAAAGAGGCCATAAAAAAACAATTTGTCTTTACAACACATACTCCTGAGCCTGCTGGAAATGAGGAACACTCATTAGACTTATTACAGAAAATACATTTTTTTCCAAATTGGAACAAAAAAGACATTGAACGAATAACTCATCAAACACCCGATAGAGTTAATTATACACTAGCAGCGCTTAGGCTATCAAAAAAAGCCAATGCCGTAAGCAAACTGCACGGCGAAGTATCGCGCGAAATGTGGAAAAACTACCAAGACGTATGTGAAATTGACCACATCACCAATGCTCAGAGTCTTACTTATTGGGGCGATAAACCCATACAGCAAGCTCTAGAAGCCAATGATTATCAGGCCATAGTAGCCCGTAAAAAAGAATTAAAATACGATCTCTTCAAAGTAGTGGCAGACCAAACCGGCAAACTCTTTGACCCTGAGGTGATTACAATTGTCTGGGCGAGAAGGTTTGCAGCGTATAAACGACCTGACCTGCTCTTCCGAGAAATGGAACCCTTTATGGAAGCCTTGACCAATAAAAAATATCCTGTTCAAATCATCTGGGCAGGCAAACCCTACCCTACCGATTATAGGGCAATTGATGTCTTTAATCGAATTGTACACCTTACAAAGCGTCTTCCCAATGCGTGTATACTTACCGGATATGAACTTGCTCTTTCTCGCATTTTGAAAAATGGCACCGATGTATGGCTCAATACCCCACGCAAACCCCGAGAAGCATCAGGTACAAGTGGAATGACTGCCGCTATGAACGGCGCAGTAAATTTCTCCATCAACGACGGATGGATGGTAGAATTTGGCAAACACCGGCACAATTGCTATCTGATACCTGATACCACTGCACCCGGAGTCGTGGAAATTCAGGATAAAGAGGATTTTGAAAACCTTTACAAGGTTTTAAACAACGAACTGCTCCCCGACTTTTATGACGGGAAGGGTATGTGGAAAAAGATTATGATGAACTCCATGAAAGAGGTATTAACCTACTTTAGATCTACCCGCATGGCCGATGAATACTACACAAAGCTCTACTTGTACCAACCAGTTTCAGAAAAAAAGACTTCCAAAAAACGTTAATCCGCCAAAAGTTAATTTGCATAAATCCTAAATTTTAAGCATTTTTATTGAGTTCCAAACTTCTTAAAACTGGGCAAGTACTTTAGCGCTTGTACAACCGGGAAAATAACCCTTCTTAGCAGAGATACATTCGATTTTTTGCAATTTGATTTAGCTTTGACCGTCAAGCTTTATGATTTTAGAGTCAAGTAGGTTTTCTAATGCATCCATCGGCTAAAAGAAGCTGGATGATAAGAATTTACCTTATAATTTTAAAATCCCATTTACCAAAAAAATCAAAAAAGAGCTATTTCATCAGCGATTTGAAATGATTGATTAAAAAATTTTTGTTATTTGTGAAATTTCGCTGAGAGAAAATTTTTTTAATCTTTTAATTTTGCCGGTGGAAAGCGAACTAAACTTTTAAAAAGTACCCACCATGAAAACAATCATTAGCCAACGTTCTGTACAATTTCTCAACAAAAGCATTGCAAATCAAGCAACAGCCACCAATTCATCTTTAGCGATGGCTGTGCAACAACTCAGTTTGGGCAACTTTAATCCCCTTGAGAATTATCTGAGAGAGAAACTTCTTTTGATCGACGATCAAGAGATGCGTGCCGAAGTAATTACAAATTTTTTTAACAAGGTAGAAAACCTCATAAATACCCTCCGCCACAAGGCTGCCATGGAACACGACATCTTTGAGATCGAAAACATGGAAAAAGCATCTGTGTATCTGCCAATACTTAAGAAGAAATTTATTCGATAACCCGCTCAGGCGCAGGTCTAACACATTTCTTACAGTCCTCCGGCGGCTGAATTTCCCTTACGATGGAAATCAGCCGCCGGAATCATTCTATCTCCCTGAAATTCAATTGCATTAAAAATTCCAATTTGTTCAATTTCCTGAATCTTATATCCCATGCGGCTCAAATTTTTTAAGCTTTTTTCTGAGAGTGCCCCCCTCTCCACGACCAAATCTTCCGGTAACCATTGAGCGTGCAGTTTTTTATGATCAATGGCAACCTGCAACGCCCAGCCACGGATCACCAAGTCGATTACCTGAAAGACGTTTGTAATAATCGTACTACCACCTGGTGTACCAAGAGCAGCAATCGGTTTTCCATCTTTTAAAACGATAGTGGGCGACATACTGCTCAGCATTCGATGACCAGGCCGGACTTTGTTGGCATCTGAATAAGGAAGTCCAAATTGATTGCTGTGGCCAGGGGCTGTCGAAAAGTCATCCATTTCGTTGTTGAAAAACATGCCTTTGTAATACAACTTAGATCCGAAGTAACCATTGAGGGTAGTAGTGATACTTACAATCAGTCCTGAAGAATCAGCCGTGCAGAAGTGCGTTGTTTGAAAGCTTTCGATTTTGCCTGATTTTGCCGATCCCAGCTCATCAGGGGGAGTTATTCGGCCTTCAGAAATAGAAGCAGCACGCGATTTCAGGTAATTATCCGATTGAATTTTCTGAATGTCATATTGATCCACAGCTAAGGGATCACCTAGATACCTATGTCGATCGGCATATATGCGTTTGGCCATTTCAGCAAAGTAATGCGTATACTTAGTTGAGTAAGGCTTAAAGCGATTGAAACGAAGCAACTCAGACATTTTAAAAAATTGATACATTCCAATGCCGCCAGCCGAAGGCAAAGACATGGTGTAAATGGTATGCCCGCGATAGCTGATCACTTGCGGTTCACGCCAAAGAGCTTTGTAGAGAGCGAAATCTTCGGCCGTGTGACATCCGCCTCCTGATTGCAGAAATTCAGCCATATCACGGGCGAATGTGCCCAGGTAGAAAGAATCCGGTCCATAGACAGCTATTCTTTCGAGCGTTTCAGCAAGCTCGGTTTGGACAAACCAATCTCCTTCTTTAAAAGGCGCATTTAAGTTTAGAAACGAAGGCAGCCGGCCGTTGATGCGAAGTATTTCTTTAATATTGTTATTCCAATGATCCGCCATATATTTTGTAAGCTTATGTTTTTTAGCCAATTCAATGGCGGGCTGCAAACACTCTTCCCAATTTAAACGGCCAAGTGAATCGTGCAGCATCTTCATGCCAGCTACTGAGCCTGGTATGCCGACCGCTGGAGCACCATCAAGGCTTGCCCGAATAATGGGCATCCCTACCGAATCCAGATACATATCGGCTGTAGCTGCCATCGGAGCAGACTCGCGAAAGTCAAGAGCCAGTACTTGCCCATTAGGTATGTATACGACAGCAAATCCACCACCTGCAATATTGCCTGCCACCTGATAAACAGCGGCTAAAGCAAAATGTACTGCCACGGCTGCATCTACCGCATTGCCTCCCCTCTTGAGGAGCTCAACCCCGGCCTCTACTGCCAGCGGGTGTGCGGCTGAGATCGCTCCGATACTGTATGCTTTATTCTGGGCTTTAAGAGAAATTACAAATATTTCGAGAAGGCTAAGCAAAAAAATTCTCATTTACTGCGTTTTGTCATAGCATAGATACTTAATGATTTCAAACCTTCGTTGCCGACTTATAAGGTAATTTTTCACAAAAAAAATTATTCAAATGAAAGTTCAGAATGTTCAAATAGCCATTGGACTTTTTGTCTTCACGAGCTTTTGCCTAAGTGGACAAAATTCCATTGGAGTCACGGTTACAGATGCCGAAGTTTATTCCAACGGCTATGTACAACTATATGTACAGCTCGAAACCAATTTGAGAAAAGGCGTAAATGCCATAACAGTCCTTCTACCCGGTCAAGAAATACAGCCACAAACGCTTGCTGTCGAAATAAATCCTTCAGGTAAAATTTCACGCATAAGTGAACCTATGGAACTGATGTGTAACGATGATGATAGTTGTCGATATTATTCAGATCAACTAAAACTCTTGCGAGAAAAAATCCAAGCAAAATCTCTGGAGCTAGAAAAACTCGATGCTCAAGAGAAATTATTGATGGAAAATTCGCGCTTAACAAATAGCAATAATCTGAATTTGCAATTGCTGCGCGATGCTCTACAATTTTTACAAAAGCAGCTTAGTGATGTTAAAGAAACTCGTGCAAAGACTAAAGCTCAGTTAGACGAACTTCAGAAAGAATATCAATCACTTCAAAATCAACTCAATCAACGTACAAACTACATAAAACAATCCTATAGAAAAGTTTCGATATTGGTAGATGTGAAATCCGATGCTTTTTACAAGCTTAATATTAGTTACGTAGCTACAGGTGTGCGATGGAACAGACAACAAGAGATTGATATCGCTGAAGCTGAAGAAAAGGCATATTTAAAAAATCTTGCTCAAGTGCATTCAGATTATATAGAGACCTGGCGGAATGTAAAGCTCACATTGATTGACAAGGAATTTAATTTCTCTGAAAAACCACTTCAAATACGACCTTTAAGAGTAGTATTTCACAATGGGTTGATCACTTTGAGAGACCGGAACGAAAACTTAAATCGCCATAAACCTAAGATCTTAACTCCAACTGCAGTGCAAGGAGCTTTTTCGCCCGAAGATGCAGGAGATGTTCAAACAAGAAAGCAACAAGGACTTGACGGAGAAATTTTTATTTTAACAGGCGCATATACACTTTCTTCTACCAAACCTTTACAAGCTGAATTGTCAACGGATACACTTTCCATAAGACTGCATTATGTGGTAGCTCCCTACATGGTCAATAAAGTGCAACTGCTCGGCGTAATACTCGAACGCACTGAAGCAATTAGTGAAACGCCATCTGTTGTAAGACTAAATGGCAGACCGGTAGGTATTAACGCGCCTGAATTTTACAGCAGCGACAGTGCTGCCTTTCAGTTAGGATACATTAAGGATGTAACCGTTCAGCGAAAGCGCGAAAACCCTTACTCATCACGGTCATTTTTTGGAAATACTCAGCGCGATACTTACGAATACACTATTAGCATTATCAATAGACGCTCCACACCCATTTCTATCACCATCATCGATCGGGTACCCGTAAGTACCGACAGTCAAATAGATGTGAAATTTAAAAAGGCGGATAACATCCAGCCAGGTCGCAACGGCGTACTGCGCTGGCACATATCTGTACCCCCTGGAAAACAATATTCTGTATCTTTTACATTTGAAATTTCATATCCTAAAGGTCGCACTATAACTTTTATGGAAGGCTATGAGGATTAACTTGAGGATAACTTTAGGATTTATAAAGCTTTTAATGAAAAATGTTTTGAAAAACAGATGTTTCCCCTATTTTTGCAGCCCTTATTTTAAATCAATATCAACTAACTAAAGTAAATTAAATCAACAGGTTATGGTTCAACAGTACGAGACTGTTTTCATTTTAAATCCCGTCTTGTCAGAAGAGCAGACAAGGGAAACAGTCGAAAAATTCAAGGGCATCATCGAGGCCAAGGGCGGAGAGGTGACCCATGTAGAACACTGGGGGTTAAGAAAGCTCGCTTACCCCATCCAGAAAAAACGCAGTGGTTTCTACCATTTGCTGGAGTTTAAAGCTTCCGGAGAACTGATCGACACCCTCGAAACTGAGCTCAAGCGCGATGAGCGCGTGATGCGCTACCTCACTGTTCGCATGGACAAATACCACATCGAGTACGCTAAAAAAAGAAGACAAAAACTTCAAAACGCTTAAAAAATGGACATCACTAACGAACTTGAAGCATCAGCAGCCGGTGGAGGTAAAGGTGAAATCCGCTACCTACAGCCCATCGCTATAGATACTACCAAGAAAAAGAAATATTGCCGCTTTAAAAAGTATGGCATCAAGTTTATCGATTACAAAGACCCCGATTTTCTACTTCGCTTCGTAAACGAACAGGGAAAAATTCTTCCCCGTCGTATAACCGGTAATTCGCTGAAATACCAGCGCAAGCTGGCTCAGGCTGTTAAGAGAGCTCGTCATTTAGCCTTATTGCCGTTCGTAGCTGATAACCTTAAATAAGATAGGCCATGGAAGTAATACTAAAGAAAGACGTTGAAAACCTGGGTTTTAAAGACGATATCGTTGATGTAAAACCAGGCTACGCCCGCAACTACCTCATTCCACAGGGCATGGCCATCTTAGCTACCGAATCTGCTAAAAAAGTTCTGGCCGAAACCCTTCGCCAAAGAGCTCACAAAGAGGCTAAAATCATTGAAGATGCTCGCAAACTGGCAGAAAGCATGCAGGCTGTTGAAATAAAACTGCCGGTAAAAGTCGGAAAAGGAAACAAACTCTTTGGCTCAGTATCAAATGCTGATCTGGCTGCTCATCTTGCTGGTATGGGCTTTCATGTAGATAAAAAGTATATCTACATTCCTGGATCTGTAATCAAAAACACCGGAAAATTCACTGCGAAAATCCGCCTACACCGCAATGTGCAGTTTGATCTGGAGTTTGAAGTTGTAGCTCAACAATAAAAGCCTTTTTTAATTGTAAAAGTCGCGGCTCAGGGGTCGCGACTTTTTTATTTACTCTTCTGCGATTGATACCTTTGCGTCATCTTTTTTATAAAAAATGAAAATCAGCAAGGAAGAAATCTTAAAAATTGCCGCCCTGGCTAAATTATCGCTCAATGAAGAGCAACTTGCTTCTATGGAAGCAGATATGAATAAAATTCTGGCATTTGTAGAGAAAATCAATGAACTGCCTTTAGAAGGTATTGAACCCTTGGAATATGTAAACGAAGACACAAATGTTTTGAGAAACGACCAGGTTGCTTACACCGTAAGTCAATACGATGCTCTAAAAAATGCTGCATTAAAAGATACCGACTACATCAAGGTGCCAAAAGTGTTAGGGTAATACGATTTTTACAAAATATAGCATAAAATTTTATTATTTTAACTCAAGCTATTGATTTTCAGTCACTTTAAAGCTTTTTATTAAGCAAGTTTTTTCAACTCTGTTTTTAATTATGTGAGCAAAAGGGATTAAAATAAAAGACCCGAATTCCATGCTTTGCTCCGAAATTTGCCGGCCAATTGAATACGGACAATGAACGAACTAAAACAAACGCTTTCCTTCTTACTTCTTCAAATTTTACAAAAAGATTACTCAAACGAAATCAAACACGTTGATCTGCAACCGACTCGAAAAGAATTTGAAGGCGACCTTACATATACGGTTTTTCCTTTGATAAAAATCACTCGAAAAGCGCCAGAACTACTCGGGCAAGAAATCGGCGAAAAACTGCTTGCTACAGCACCTGATTTGGTCGAAAAATTCAACGTTATTAAAGGCTTTTTAAACATCTCCATACGCAAAGGCTATTTTCTCTCAAAACTTATAGAACGCTACAAGTCAGGCCATTGGGTAAGTAAGACTGCTGAGCCACAACACATCATGGTGGAATACTCGTCGCCAAATACCAACAAGCCTTTGCACCTGGGCCATATTCGCAACTGCTTGCTTGGCTGGTCGGTATCGCGCCTTTACGAAGCCATCGGTCACACAGTTTACAGAGTTCAGATCATCAACGACCGCGGCATTCACATCTGTAAATCGATGGTAGCATGGCAAAAATTTGCCAACGGTGCTACTCCAGCATCAACAGGTATCAAAGGAGATCACTTTGTTGGGGATTACTATGTTCTCTTTGAAAAAGAGTACAAACGCCAGGTAAGTGAACTAGTGCAGCAGGGCCTTCCGGAAGAAATTGCAAAAGAACAAGCGCCTATCATGCGAGAGGCTCGCGAAATGCTATTGCGTTGGGAACAAAACGACCCGACTACCTTGGAGTTGTGGAATAAAATGAACTCCTGGGTATACGAGGGTTTTGATCGCACCTATGCCCGTCTGGGGGTGAATTTCCACAAGAACTACTACGAGAGCCAGACTTTCTTACTTGGCCGCGATATCGTACAAAAAGGATTAGAAAAAGGTATTTTTTACAAAAAAGACGACGGCTCGGTGTGGATCGACCTCACGGCCGATGGCCTCGACCACAAACTCCTCTTGCGTCGCGATGGTACATCAGTATACATCACTCAAGACATTGGTACGGCTGTAGCTCGCTTTGAGGAATTTCCGATTAAAAAACTCATTTATACGGTAGCCAATGAGCAAGACTATCATTTTAAAGTGCTTTTTCTAATCTTAAAAAAACTTGGCTATAGCTGGGCCGATCACCTCTACCACTTGAGCTATGGAATGGTAGAACTGCCCCATGGCAGGATGAAGAGCCGCGAAGGTACCGTGGTAGATGCAGACGACCTGCTCGATGAAATGGAAAAAACCAGTGCCGAGCTCACCGCGCAGTTTGGAAAAGCTGAAGGCTTGCCCGAAGAAGAAAAACGTCATCTCTACACTGCCATAGGCCACGGTGCTCTTAAGTATTTCATTTTAAAGGTAGACCCTCGAAAGAAGATGATCTTCAACCCCGAAGAATCGATCGACTTTAACGGACACACGGGGCCTTTCATCCAATACACTCACGCACGCATCAGCTCATTGCTTCATCGGGCTGAAAGCGTTTCCATTCCCAATGTATCAATTGTACTAAACGAGGAAGAATTTAACTTGCTCAAATCTCTGATGCTTTTCAGCGACACAGTGCATAAAGCTGCAGATGAGTACAACCCATCTGAACTGGCAAACTACCTATATGAAGTTGCAAGACTTTACAACTCCATGTATCAAAAGCACAGCATACTTACGGCTGAATCAGGCGAAAAAAGACAACTCCGGGTTTTCTTAAGCGACTGTACCCGCATTATACTTAGTCAAGGTCTTGATCTGCTGGGCATTAAAGCACCAGAAAGAATGTAATTGTTTATCAAAAGTACCAGTATTCGCTTAAAAGGCAGTAAACTGATTTCTTAAATAAAAATGGGGGCTTTTTTTTAATACCCCCTTCTTAATTTAAAGTCAAGTACAGACCTAAATGAGAAAATTAATTGCTGAAAACGAGCTCCATTTCATCGAGCAAATAACCAGCACCGGCATATACATCTACTACCCACAGAATGTAACGCACATCGACCATTATATTTCGGCATCGAGTAATGTCGTAATTGATATCACTCATGGTGCCTTCCCAGAGGCGATCGAAATTCAAACCAATTAAGTATCCATCGGCATTAAGGGCTGGGCTACCGGAGTTTCCGCCGGTAGTGTGATTGCTGGCGATGAAGCATACCGGTAATCGGCCGTTGGCATCAGCGTAACGGCCAAAATTCCGAGCTTCGTACAATTCCAGATAGCGCTTGGGAAGGTCAAATTCGTAATCTCCCGGTTTGTATTTCTGTTTAACGCCTTCGGCGTAAGTCTGGTGGTGATACCATATGCCATCGCGCGGCATCATGCCTTCTACCTGTCCATAGCTCACGCGCAGTGTACCATTGGCATCCGGATAAAAGCGACGCTCGGGAAAAGCCTCCATCAGTGCCTTCATGTAGTCAGCTTGCAAGTCTCTGGCAATGAGGCTGAGACTGTCATAGGGTTTATTAATATTGCTTAAAAAATAGCTGTACATATCGGCTGAGAGGCGATATAAAGGATCTTTTTCGAGCTTTTTTAAAGCAGCAGCCCATTGGCGGTCTTTATATCCCTGTGCATCAGCCAATATTGTATGCAGGTATGATCGGTCGTACACTGTGCGACGCACTTGAGAACGATCGCGATTCAAAGCTTTTTTATAGCGCATCAAAGCAGGGGCTGGGGAAATCTTGAGATCAGCATTTACGTACATGTACATCAGGTGTTCGAATGCCTCTCCGTCGGCATCCCGGTCATAGTCTTTCAGAAATTCCTCAATGGAGGTAAGTAATTTCTCACGATTTTCGAGCAAGTGCTTCATGCGTGTAGAATCTGGCAATTGATAAATACTGATGAAGTTTCGAGCGAAATTCATTAATTCTACTCCCTGAATGGCCGTTTCGATGTAGTAGTCCCGTGCCAATTGATAGGGCACTAAGTCGTTGTATGCCTTTTTAAGGGCGGTAAGGGTGCCGGAGTAAGCACTGCTGAGTTTCGGATTTTGCGCAATTTTCTGTTCGAATTCAGCTTCAAATCGCTGTTTGCGCTCTACGCCCTTGGTTTCGCGCACGCCTTCTGTCTCGCCGATCCATTTTTTCCAGGCATTGGCTATGCGAGCATATTTAGCTGCGTATTTAATTCGCACCTCATCACTAGTACGCATGCGACGGTCGAGCAGCGAGAGCAGTGTATCACGAATCTGAATTTTTACCGGATTGTACACATTTACCATGTTGTGTACTTCATTCGATGGCAGGTACTGATTGGTACGACCCGGAAAACCAAACACCATTGTAAAGTCGCCGGGTTTTACACCACCCATGTAGATTTTTAAAAAATTTCGCGGTACGAAAGGTTTGTTATTGTCTGATATTTCTGCAGGCTTGTTATCAGGCCCGGCATACACGCGGAAGAGGGCAAAGTCGCCTGTATGGCGTGGCCATACCCAGTTGTCAGTATCAGCACCGTATTTACCAATGGCTGAAGGAGGTGCTCCTACCAGTCGAACGTCTTTAAACGTTTCAGTGGCAAAGAGGATGTATTGATTGCCGTGGTAGAAAGGTCGCACAATGTAGTCATAGCCTTCTTGCGCCTTTTTACGGCGAATCAGTGACTGAATGTTTTCTTGCAATTTCCTCTGCCTTTCAGCTCCTTTGAGCTCATGGGTACCTTTAAGCACATCGTTGGTTACGTCTTCCATATAGCGCACAAACATGGCAGTTAGTCCCGGATTCTTCAGCTCCTGGTCGAGCGACATGGCCCAGAAGCCGTTTTTTAACAGATCGCGCTCTACGGAGCTGTGGTATTGAATCTGTCCATAGCCACAGTGATGGTTGGTAAGCAACAAGCCTTTGGGTGAAATGATCTCGCCGGTGCAACCCCCGCCAAACTGAACTATTGCATCCTTCAGTGAAGCCTGATTGACGCTGTAAATGTCCTGAGCACTAATGCGCATGCCCAGTGATTTCATTTCACTTTCATTGAGCTGTGAAAGCAGCATCGGCAGCCACATGCCTTCTACAGCTTTTGCAATAGAAACATGTAAGAAAAACCATGTGAAGAGCGTAATACGTAAGAAACATTTTATCAACATATCTGTGCTATTTTGAAAAGCAAGTATATGACAAGGAAGCTTATTTTTAGCCGACTGATTGGGATCAGAAAATCTTCAACGCAACTAGCCCTTTATGCCCACCTTGTATGCTGTAGTAGATGTAGAGACGACAGGCTCCCGCCCGGGTGTAGCTGAAATTACTGAAATAGGTATTGTACTAACTGATGGAACGAAAATTTTAGAAACTTGGAGCTCACTCGTAAAGCCTACAGTACATATACCTTCTAACATCATAGCCCTCACTGGCATTACAAACGAAATGGTACAATCTGCCAGGTCTTTCGCACAGTTAGCTGACGAAGTGTATTGTTTGTTAAAGGACAAGGTCTTCGTAGCGCATCATGTGCACTTTGACTACGGATTCATTAAAGCAGCATTTGCAGCAAGTGATATACATTGGGAAGCTGAAAAAATTTGCACCTCCAGACTTTACAGAAAGCTTTATCAATCCGAAAAATCTTCTCTTGCCTGGATTTGCAACCAACTTGGCATTGTAAATACTCGTCCTCATCGGGCACTACCCGACGCTATAGCCACAGCCAAAGCTTTTGTGAGGATGCTACATCACTACCGGAATACTTCAGGTAAAGACTTCTCACCGGCTGCGTTGCGTTCGGCATCAACCCATGCGCTTACGGATCAACTACCCACTTCGACTGGAGTGTATTATCTGTTGGATGAGGCTGGCAGAATTCTCTACGTCGGTAAAGCATCAAATATTAAAAATCGAGTGTATCAACACTTGCGCAACCCTGAAAAAAGCCGCTATATAGCTAAGGCGTCGTATCTCGAAACACATAGTCATTGGTTAGCTTTATTGGTAGAAGATTCTGAAATTCAGCGCTTATGGCCACCCTTTAACAGCGCTCAACGAAGACCTCCGAAATATTGGGGCATTATCCATTATTTTGATTCTTTTGGAAACATCCGATTTGGAATAGCAATGCAGGCAAAAAGACACTCTTCACTTGCTTATTTTCAAAATTACAGACAAGCACAAGAATTTTTGCTCAAACTTGTAATAGATTATAACCTCAATCCATCGATGTGTAGTGCTTCGGCTACTACGGCAAAATACTTTGATCCGCAGCACAATCAGGCGGCAGAAAAAGCGATTTGCGATTTAATGGCTGTTAAAGAGGCATCTTCTGTATTTACAGGTTGGCTTGAGCTGAAGGATCATTCATGGAGCGGCAAAGTCTTTATATGTTTTATAGAAGGTATAATAATCGGATATTCGATAACAGCTACAGACAAACCAGACATTTCAAACCTCCAGCGTCTGCGCATCGGTATTCATACGCCTTACATCCTGAGAGCACTATTTTCGCAGGCATCTCCATCAGATTTTACCCATGACCAATCAATACAACAAGCCTTTGACCATCAGGAATATCCTTTACTTCGGTTTTGTTAAGCTGTTTGTATTTGCCTTACTCTTTAATGCATGCTCTTCGCGCCAAAATGCTGATATCCTACTGACAAATGTTCAATTAATCGGCGCTGATGGTGCAATTGAAGGAGATTGCATCGCAATAAGTGGCGATACAATATCTGCAACAGGCCATTTCCGCGAAGTAAAAAAACATTGGAAGGCAGCCCAAATTATCGACTGCCAGGGGGCTACCGTCTTGCCCGGTCTGATTGATGCTCATGCTCATTTTTATGGATTAGCGCTTAATATGACATCAGCCGACTTACGCGGGACATCCTCACCCGAAGAAGTGGTCGAGCGATTAAAAAAGTTTTATGCCGAAAATCCCGGTCAATGGCTCACCGGACGCGGTTGGGACCAAAATCTTTGGCCCGATGGGCAAATGCCCCTGCCTGCTTATTTAGACACTGCTTTTCCAAACATACCCGTTTATCTAACGCGCATTGATGGACATGCACTTTGGATCAACCAGGCTGCTGCACGATTGCACGGAATAACTGGTAATGAACAAGTTACAGGCGGTAAGCTCGAGAAACGCGATGGACGCTTCACCGGAGTGCTGGTAGATGAAGCTATGAAACTCGCCCCCGTACCTAAACCATCTATGGACCAACTCCTCCCCTATTTGCAAAAAGCTGAGCAACAGCTCTTCGAAGCAGGAGTTACTTCTCTCACTGATGCAGGCCTGCCTTGGGAGGTGATTGATGGGTTTCGTCAGTTCTATCGCCGAGGTCTTCTTCGCATCGGATTAAACGCTTTGGCGGCTGACGATGACAAAACCTTCGAAAATCTGCTTACATATGGTCCCATATCCGAAGGCGAATATAGCGTAACAGGGATGAAATTTTACAGCGATGGAGCATTGGGATCTTACGGTGCTTGTCTTTTGAAGCCATACACTGACAGGCCCGATCAATATGGACTGTTGCTGCGCGATCCGGAATATTTTTTAACAAGGTTCGACAAGCTTCGCTCTTATGGCTTACAAGTAGCTACGCATGCGATAGGTGACAGTGCCAATCGACTAATTTTAAAAATATATGACCAGCTTTTGAAAGGATATGAAGATCAAGATCTTCGCTGGCGAGTTGAGCATTGCCAGGTTGTGCATCCGGAGGACTTAGCGTATTTTAAAAACCCCAACATCATCCCGTCTATACAGCCTACACACGCCACCAGCGACATGATGTGGGCACCGCGTCGATTGGGCGAGCGACTTAAAACCGCTTATGCTTACCGCAGTCTATTAGAGACATCAGGCATGGTAGCTCTCGGAACTGATTTTCCTGTTGAAAATATTTCGCCCGTTTTCACCTTTTATTCAGCCACATTTCGAAAAAATCCACAGCGCGAGCCGGCTGAGGGCTTCTTAATTGATCAGGCAATCAGTCGCCAGCATGCCATTAAAGGAATGACCTACTGGGCGGCCTACAGCATGTTTCAGGAACACAAAAAAGGGGATTTAAAAATCGGTTTAAAAGCAGATTTAACTGTGTTGAATAAAAATTGGCTGACCTGTAAAGCCGACGAAATTCTCGACTCCAAAGTGATTATGACCATAAAAAATGGAAAAATTGTGCATAAAAGCAAATAAATTCAGCGTTTAAACAAAAGGCATTAACATTTTTGTAACATTAATCACGGAAAATATTGATTTTTTACGTAAAAATTGCCGATATTTAACAACAAAAGGCATGCCTTCAGAAAAAAGAAGAAGTTTTTTAAAGAAGTTGGGTCTAGTCAGCTTGGGTGTTGGAAGTGGATGGATGAACGGACTAATGGCCTCTGATTTAATTAAAGAAAATTTTGAACCAGAAAGCTTATCAGAATCCGGTAGCCGCAGCTCACGCACTATTTTGAATATTTTACAAACAACCGACGTACACTGCCAAGTATTTCCTCACGATGAACTCTTTTGGGAAAACAACCAGGCCGTATTTCGACAATGCGGTGGATATGCTCACCTCGCTACCTTCTTTAAAGAAGAACGCAAGCAATATAAAAACACATTTATCATCGACACTGGTGATATGTTTCAGGGCAGTGAGCTCTCGGTGAAAACGAAAGGAAAGGCACTTGTTCCCATATTAAATGCCTTAGGCTATGACCTCTATTTGCCCGGCAACTGGGAGGTAGTGTACTACAAAGCAGCCATGCAAGATCTTATGGGCTCACTTAACGCTCCTAAGGTATGTGCCAATATGTATCACGACCTCGGAAATGGCAAAAGAGGTGAACTTATTTTTCAACCTTATTACATCTGGCATGTAGCTGGAGTTAAAATCGGTTTTTTAGGTTATACCGACCCCCTGGTTCCCAAGCGCCAATCTCCTAACTACAGCAAAGGCATCATTTATACCGATCCTGAAGAAAACCTTGAACACTATGTAAAAGTGCTGCGCGAACAAGAAAAATGCGCTTATGTGATTATCGTAGCTCATTTAGGACTTTCGCAACAAATTCACCTTTCCAATCAGCCAGCTTGTGAAGGGGTGGATATCATCCTGGGCGGTGATACACATGAGCGTGTGCGCAAACCCATTGTGGGAAAGTATTCAAAAGTTGTAGAACCGGGAGCCTTTGGCTCATTTGTAGGCAGACTTCAGCTGGTAATCGAAAATGGAAGAGTAGTTGATGAAATATACAAACTTGAAGAAGTGTCACCTAAAAAACTTAAGGCTGATTCAGTAGTTCAGAAAATCGTAGAGGAGAGCGAAAAACCCTTTATTGACGATCTAAGAACAGTAATCGGCTATAGTACTATACCGCTTTACAGATATTTCGTGATCGAAAATACTATTGACACCCTTATTATCGATGCCCTGCGATGGAAGATGCCCGACATAGACATCGTACTGTCAAACGGTTTTCGCTTCTGTCCGCCTCGCGTACAACGCGACAAAACCGGTTACATTCCCATTACAAGTTCATACCTCTATGACATGTTGCCAGTCGACAGCACTGTGCGCATGGGCTATGTAACAGGTAAACAAATCCAACAGTGGATCGAACGCGAACTGCACAACGTTTTTGCTGAAAAAGCTAAAGAGCGCTTCGGCGGATGGGTGGTGAAATTCGATGGAATGAAAGTTAAGTTTAAAGCATATGCACCTTTCGGCAGCAGAGTACAAGAACTCACTGTAGGAGGTCAACCTATCGACCCGGATAAAACCTATTCTATTGCTGCCTGTGAACGGGATGGCGATCCTGCTGACGTGCTCTGCCGATTTACTGGCGTCAAAAATGCCCGAAACATGGACTTCTCACTTCACAAAATGATAAAAGAATATCTCAAAGTAAATTCACCCGTAACACCTACCCCCAAAGGAAATGCTTTGGCGCTTGATGCTCCATCGAATTTGCTAACTCAAGTATACGGTGTTGATTACCAATTCACTTAAACATTGAAACACGCAAAACTCGTGGTAAAAACGATCGGAACATTCTTATTGCTTTTTTTTTCGCTTTCCAACGCTTTTGCTGGAGTTATTGATACCACACAATCGAGTCTTCAAAACTTTTTAAAAAAAGGAAAAATGAGTGGCCATATGCGCAACTATTTTATGGCCACAAACAACTATGGTCCGCTTACCGATTACTACTCACTGGCAATAGGTGCAGGTATTGGTTATCAAACACTTGAATTTAAAGGATTTACAACAGGATTCAGCGGATTTTTTCTCTTCAATGTCTGGTCAAACGACCTCGGCACCATCGATCCCCTTGGAAAAGGCCGTAGCCGATATGAACTGGGCAACTTCGACATGCAAGACCCCTACAACCGCAACAACCTCGAGCGACTTGAGAGCCTTTTTCTTAAATACCGCTTTGGCAAGTCCTCATTAACCATCGGTCGACAAAATCTGCTTACCCCCTTCATAAATCCGCAAGACGGCCGCATGAGGCCGTCGCTGCAAGATGCCTTTTGGCTCGAGGTACAAGAACTTAACTGGCTCGAGTTCAGAGCAGGCTACATCTACGGTATGAGTCCGCGCTCTTCAGTCAATTGGTTTACAGTAGGCAGAAGTATAGGTGTATATCCTGTGGGTAAAGGAGTAGATGGCAATCCTTCGGGTTACAGAAACTCAGTGGAAAGTGACTATGTTTTTCTTGGAAATCTTCAACTTAAGCCCTTTTCAAGTTTGAAAATGAATTACTGGTTTTACCACGTTGACAATGTATTTAATCTCCATTTTATCCAAACAGACCTCAATTATCCAATCTACTCCAAAAAAGGCAGCATCATTGCAGGTGTGCAGTATGGCCTGCAGTCAAGCAGCGGAAATGGCGGAAATTCGAATCCGGCCAAAACCTATTTGCTGCCAGGACATTCCACCGGCTTCATCAGTTCACGCCTGGGAATGCGTTGGCTCAACAACACTTTTTCACTCAACTACACGCACATTTTTGATCAGGACAGATTTCTCTTTCCTCGCGAATGGGGCATCGAACCTTTTTACACCTTCATGGCACGCGAGCGAAACGAAGGAGCTGCCAACACCCATGCCTTCACCTTTCGCTCAGAACATCAGTTAAACAGTGCTCTTAAAACGGGTGCTATTGTCGGTTATTTTCTGATGCCCGATGTACTAAATTTCCGCCAGAACAAAAACGGTATGCCCTCATATAACCAACTGAATCTATACCTAAACTATAGTTTTAAAGGCCCTTTGAATGGATTGAATTTACAAGCATTGTATGTATATAAAGGACTTGTCGGAGAAACCTACAACGATTTGCAATATGTTTTTAATCGAGTAATGATGTCAAATTACAACCTTATAGTAAATTATACTCTTTAAAAGAATTTACAAGGTTTTGAGATATAGTCAGGCTCTTTTATTAAAAAAATTTTCGTTTTTTTCTTGAATTTTTGGCTCAAAATCTAAAAAACAAAACTTTTAATCGGCGGGAAGCCTTAATTTAGTAGCATGTATTGCTGCTGATGATACGATTTCTCGCTGGTTTTATGTTTTTGAGCTTTACCCTGAATGCCACCCACAACAGGGCTGGTGAGATCACGTATCGCCATATTTCTGGCCTTACATACGAAGTCACCATCACTACATATACTAAAGAATCAAGCGTAGCAGCCGATAGATGCAGCCTCACCGTTTCATGGGGCGACAATACTACCTCAGTGCTCAATCGACTCAATGGCCCTACGAATCTGAACTGTGGCCCTGGAATAGGTATGGGCGTAAGCCTTGACAATGCCAACGACGTAAAGATGAATATCTATCGAGGTACACACACCTATCCCTCAGCGGGCATATACACCATCAGCATGGAAGACCCGAACCGCAACGGTGGGGTAAGCAACATACCTGGCAGCATATCCGTCCCTTTTTACATCCAAAGTGTTTTGATCATCAATCCCATTCTTGGTCCAAATAACTCGGTGACGCTGCTCAACCCTCCCATTGATGATGCATGCCTTAATCAACCCTACACCCATAATCCGGGAGCCTTTGACCAAGATGGAGACTCTCTCGCCTTCACTTTGGTAAACTGTCGTGGTGCCGGCGGAGTAGAATTTCAAACCACCTATGCACCCAACCTCGTTCAAGACCCTGTAAATATCGATCCTATAACGGGTGACTTTCAGTGGAACTTGCCGAAAAACCAAGGTCAGTACAATTTTGCCATTCTCATATCCGAATTTCGAAAGACCACCTCAGGTCAGTGGGCTCTGATCGGACAAGTGACGCGAGACCTGCAGATCACCGTTGGCCCATGCAACAACAAGCCACCTGTAATACCACCGGTAGGTCCATTCTGCGTTGTAGCAGGCCAAACGCTGCAATTTCCCGTAACAGCCCTTGACCCTGACTTCAGGAATGTAACCCTTACTGCCACCGGCGGACCCTTTGTGCTGCCTCCACCTGCCACATTATTGGGAGCTTCTACCGACTCTGCGTTTGTCACGCGCATCTTTCGATGGACAACTGCCTGCAACCACGTACGACCCCAGCCGTATCAAGTCTATTTCAGAGCCGTTGATCAGCCGGCTAATCCCTTTGAAAATCCACTATCAGCCTACATGACCACTGAAATATCAGTAATAGGCCCACCCCCTCAAAATCTGCAGGCGATAGGCTCCATGGGTCGCATTGAGCTGTCGTGGAATACATATGACTGCTTCGAGATGGTAAAACGCTATAAAATCTACCGACGCGAAGGCCCTTCGAGCTTTATCCCTGACTCCTGCCAAACTGGACTGCCGTCTTCTTCTGGTTTTACTCTTATTGGATTTGCTAACGGCGGGCAGTCAATCACTTTTACAGATTCTGTCATTCCAAAAATGGGAGTAGTGTATTGTTACAGAATCGTAGCTGAGTTTGAGAATGGAGCAGAAAGCATTACCTCAAACGAAGCCTGCAGCGAAGTACTGCGTACCGCACCAGTCCTTACTAATGTAGATGTGGAAAACACCTCTCAGAATCAAGGCCTCATCCACATCCGTTGGACACCACCTAAAGAAATCGACACCTCTAATTTTCCACCGCCCTACTCGTATCGCCTGGAACGTACTACCGGCATTGAGGGCATTGATTTTCAAACCATAGCCCTTCTATCTTCCTTCTTAGACACTACTTTTACTGATTCACAGCTCAATACAGAGAAAACGATCTATCGCTACAGAGTTGATTTTCTATCCGGGCAAAATCAAACAGTAGTTGGTAGAGCTTATCCTGCCACCCAGCCCTTTTTAGAATTGACTCCCTCTAACAGAGCCCTGCGCCTAAGCTTCCGGTACGATGGACCATGGTATAACGATGGCTTTGTAGTGTATCGCCGTGCACCAGGTAGCTCTACGTTCGACTCCATTGGCTTTAGCACTCAACCTACTTTTCTCGATACCGGCCTGGTGAATGGCGAGAGCTACTGCTACTACATTCAAACCATTGGAGCGTTTACCGGAACCGGTATGCCCGCACCCATACTAAATCGCTCACAAATCACATGCGGTGTGCCAATGGATACAGCATTGCCCTGTTCTCCCCTAGTACAAGTGGACTACAGATGCGAAGACAAATACCTTTCCTTTGAATTTACCTTCAACGATACAGGTGCTTGTCCAAGTGATGTAGATGTGCTTTATTACAACATTTACTTCAAAAAACGGAAATCAGATGATTATCCAAACACTCCTTCGGTAACGAATATAACCCAACCGACTTATCAGCTCCAAAATATGAACTTGGCCGGTTGCTACGCCTTTACTGTGGTTACCGTAAATCCCCTTGACCCGGCACGTCCGGCAAAAGAAAGCAGAAAGTCACCTGACTTATGCCTTGCCCCCTGCCCTGCCATTCAAATGCCCAACGTTTTTACCCCAAACAATGATGGGCAAAACGACCTCCTTTTGCCAATTAAATGGTCGGATGTACTCAGTGGGATGATAACGATATTCAATCGGTGGGGACAAATCGTTTATCAATCAGAGGCCAGTGCATTTGCTGAAAAGGGATGGAATGGCGTTGATCAAACCAGTGGACGACCCTGTCCAGAAGGCACCTACTTTTACACCATCACTGTACAACTAAATACAGAAGATGGCGCTCAAACTGTGGATTTGAAAGGAAGCATTACCCTTTTTAGATAATCATTTTTTATTGTTATTTATGCTATGTAATTGGATTACAGACCTTGAAATTTTTGATTATAAAACAATTATAAAACAGTCTGGCTCATTCAATCAGTTTCAGAATTCTGAACCTCTAAAAATCTTCCACCTTTTGATTATGAAATAACTTATTGAAATAAATTTTCTTCTACCGATTCTATCATAAAAACTTGAAAAGCTCTACTTACTTTTAGAACGGAAATCATTGGCTTCAGACATCTCTTTAGTCAAGAAATTAACTGATTTGGAAGAAAAAGACACTTTATTGTAAATTTTTATTGTCATAATGACAAGTATATTTTACATTTGAACATAAAAAGAAAGAGCCATGAGCCCCTTATTTCTCCTACCGCGTCGATTCAAGAAAATCGGATGGATTTTATTTAGTCTCGGAGTCTAAGCCGGATTCTACTGGCTATTGATTGACTCTGAGCCTAAGTGGTTAAATTCAAAAGTCTTTGTCTTTTACACAGATCTGCTTTTTGGGAAAGACCTATGGTATACATTTCAGGAGAATAACCTTCTCGACGAGGTCGCCTCTGTACTGCGTATTGTCGGTGGCTGGTTGGTAGCATTTAGTCGGGAAACGGTGGAAGACGAATTCATCACTAAGATTCGTCTTGACTGTTTGGCTTGGTCCATTCACATAAACTACCTAATTCTACTCGCCACAATCCTGTTTATACAAGGCATGACGTTTTTTTATGTATTGGTCTTCAATATGTTTACTCCACTCATATTATTCATTATTCGCTTCAGATGGTTAATTTGGAAACATTCCTATAAATTCGAGGCATGAAAAATCGCCTTCGCGTAGAAAGGGCGGAAATCAGACTGTCGCAAGCCGAACTTGCACAACGGGTAGGAGTGAGCCGCCAAACAATAAATGCCATTGAACGCGGAGATTATAACCCATCTGTAGTTCTGGCCCTAAAAATTGCACAGGTATTCGGAAAACAGGTCGAACAGATTTTTCAGCTCGAAGATTCCGACTGGCAGAGGAATGGTCAGTAACTACCTTTGTCTCCAGAATGAACGTAAAAAAAGGAGCTCAGCTCATCCTCGAAATTCAATCAGCAGGCGCTCAAGGAAAGGGTGTTGCACGTACATCCGAAGGACAAGTAGTTTTTGTGCCTTATGGAATTCCGGGCGATCAAGTAGAAGTAACTGTTATACAATCGAAAAAAAAATTTCTCGAAGCTCAAATTGACAAAATTTTAAAGCCATCGCCATCGCGCATCTCTCCAAAATGTTCACATTTTGGCATTTGTGGAGGCTGTAAATGGCAACACATGGATTATGAAGCTCAACTTGCGCATAAAAAGGCAGAAGTAACCAACAACCTTAAACATCTCGGAGGCCTTCAACTGCCCGAGCCAGACCCGATACTGGGCTGCAGTCAAATATTTGGCTACAGAAATAAGGTCGAATTTTCTTTCAGTTCCATGCGTTGGTTGTCAGAGGCTGAGGTAGCATCTCGTAATTTGTATGATCGACGCGCACTTGGTTTTCACATTCCAGGCCGATGGGACAAGGTGCTCCACATCGATTACTGCCACTTGCACGATGCCTATTCAAACGAAATCCGAAATTTTATCTTTAAACAAGCGATTGAAAACAATTGGAGCTTTTGGAATCCTCGTGAGCAGCGCGGCCTACTTCGCACCATAATGCTGCGAATCAGCTCTACAGGTCAATATATGGTTCTTTTACAATTTGGAGAAGACAATCAAAAAGTCATCGATTCATTGCTCAGTCGTTTGTTGAAAGCATTTCCTAAAATTTATACTTTGGTATATGCCGTTAATACTAAAGGAAATGACGCCATTTACGACCTCAACCTCCAAACTTTCAGCGGACCAGGCTTCATCGAAGAGAAGATGAAAGCCTACAAAGAAGGTGACCCCGATCTCATATTCCGAATAAGTCCTAAAAGCTTTTATCAAACCAACTCACTTCAGGCTGAAAAACTCTACAGCCGTGTACTTGACTATCTACAACCTACAGGAAATGAGAACATTTACGACCTCTACACCGGTACAGGCACTATAGCCCTCTACATGGCAAAGTATGTAAAACGCGTAACAGGCATTGAGTTAGTACCTGATGCCATTGCAGACGCACGCTCTAATGCTGAGCTTAACGGAATTAATAACATAGATTTTGTGGTTGGCGATATGAAAACAGCCTTTTCTGAAGATTTTATTACTCACTATGGGCACCCTGATGTAGTAGTGGTCGATCCGCCTCGTGATGGGATGCATCCCACTGTAGTATCTCAACTACTACGCCTTAATCCACAACGCATAATCTATGTAAGCTGTAATAGTGCCACCCAGGCCAGAGACATTGCCCTAATGAAAGACAAATACTCTATAGAATGTTACGGACCTGTCGACATGTTTCCCCACACCCACCATATAGAAAACGTCGCCTTATTAAAAGCAGTCACTTGGTAGTGATGCAGTCTTTTTGATCGCATCTCACGCCGTTTAACAAGCTTCCAACGACTTTTACAAAATTCTTTTGGAGTTAAACAAATTTTAAGAACTTTTGTTATTTTTGTGTTAGCAAATCACAATCTAACGATGAAAGCCGAAACTATCCGAGCCATATCCCTTTTTCATGAAATGGAATTGGCTCCTACTCCTATGGAAATTTACAAATACATCAAAACCGACATCGATTTAACCAATTTTACCTCCATGCTCTTTCAAATGGCTGAAGATGGAGAACTCGTTTATGAGAACAACAAATACGCTCTGCCAGGCAAAAAATACCTGATCGATACAAATTGGAACAGGGAATTAGAAATCCAATATTTTATCAATCAATTTCGCGCGGTAAGCCAATTTTTAAAACTTTTCCCTTTTATCAAAAGTGTTAGTGTCAGTAAAACAAGTTTTTACAACAATTCAAACGAAGTTTTTCTGAACTTAATTGTTGAGAAAGACACTGTTTATACAACTTATTACTTTGTAAAAAAACTGCTGAAATATTTTGATAAATATTCCATTTTCGACACAAAAATTCTCTTTATACTTACTTCAGATTCTAACATAGAAAAAGAAGACTCTGAAGCTTTTCTGATTCAAGAAGTTCACGAAATTTCCGGTGATTACAAGTTTAAAAATATTGTGAATGTTCACTTTGAAGATTTAAATAAAAAAACTGATTCGACTTTATCTGGTAAAATCGTTGCTTTTCTGTTTGAAAAGTATTTAAAGAGAAAATTTGAGCGATTAAGTTTTAAAAGAAAAGGTGTTTTTACTTTCACTAATATTGATCGATTTAAAGAGAAAATTTCTTTTACTAAAAGTTTAAATCAGCTAATCTACCGAACTTAAAGTCACTATTGTCAATACAGCATTATTCTCTCCTATCTTAATGATTTGATCAATAATATTTGAAAACAAAAAGAAGGGAGTAAAACCTATAATACCAATTGAGCTCATTAGCTTAACCGAAATTCTATGATCTTTTATCAACGGTACATAAAAAAATAAAAATATTTCGTGCGAAATGCTGTAAATTTTAAACGCGTATTTTTTATAATAATTAACATTATATCCAGAAGATCGGAGTAAATCTAAGAATTCACACTCTGAATAGAATCTTTTAATGTTTACTTCCTTTTCATAATGCTCATAGCTTTCTATAAATTTTTGAAGGAAATTCAGATATCTCTTATAACGAACAGGTTGATATAGGATTAATTTTCCATTTTACTTCAAAATATTTTTTAATATTTAACAACATTTCCTGATCATTCTCTACATATTGAAGCACGCCAACCATATAAACTAGATCAAAATTAACATTGGAAAGTGCAAAAAAATCACTTTCGCTCAAAAGGTGAACATTAGTTAATTTAAAAAAGGTACAAAGTCTTTCAACAAAAACGCGGTTTTCTTCTCGAACATCGTATCCGAAAAATGTAATTTTTTTATATCGCAATGCAAAAAGAATCAAATGAAGACCCTCTCCAAATCCAATTTCTAAAATCTTTTAAGCTCGTTGATTTTTGATATGTCTGCTAAATTCGAAAATGAAAATAATGTATCTCGGATAGTAAAGAAGAACATATAAAAAGTAAAACACTATGATCCAAGGATGCTCGAGTAATATTTTCGGGTAATGATGAGACTTTAAGACTAGTTTTTTATTCACTGATTTTCAATATTTTAAGAAATCAACACATAAGTTATCGCAAGCCATTTAACGTAAAATTTAACCCATAGCGTCAGGCGAAGTATGTACATTTGCAATCAAAAATACACTGTATGGGTAAGGTTGTAGCCATAGCCAATCAAAAGGGTGGAGTAGGTAAGACCACTACAGCGGTGAACTTATCAGCAAGCCTCGGCGTACTAGAACAAAGAGTTCTGCTAATCGATGCTGATCCTCAGGCGAATGCCACTTCTGGCCTAGGCGTCGACCCGCAGTCAGTCACTTTGGGCACCTATCAATTAATTGAGCATCAGGTAAATCCTAAAGACGTTATTATAAAAACAAATACGCCGAATGTATGGCTTATACCTTCCCAAATTGACCTTGTAGCTGCTGAAATCGAGCTTGTAGATAAGGAAAGGCGAGAATACATGCTGCGGGCAGCCATATCTGAAATTCGTGACGACTTTGATTACATATTAATTGATTGTGCGCCTTCTTTGGGTTTAATCACCATAAATGCCCTTACTGCAGCCGACAGTGTAATTGTTCCAATTCAATGCGAATATTTTGCTCTCGAAGGACTGGGCAAACTGCTTAATACCATTCGTAGTGTGCAGTCTATTCACAATCCTGATCTCGATATCGAAGGGCTACTCCTTACCATGTATGACTCTCGTTTGCGACTGAGCAATCAGGTAGTGGAAGAAGTTAAAACGCATTTTCAAAACATGGTATTTGAAACCATCATTTCACGGAATGTTAAACTTTCAGAGGCACCGTCTTTTGGCGAAAGCATCGTAGTGTACGACGCTACCAGCCAAGGCGCAGTAAATTACCTGAACTTAGCGCGCGAATTTTTGAAAAATAACACGGCATCAACAGAAAACTCTACTGCCAAATAGCGTATTTTTGACTTTTTAACGGTATTGACTACTCTAAAAATGGCGGACACTAAAAAACAAGTGCTCGGCAGAGGTTTATCAGCCCTGCTCAAAGACCCAACTACGGACATAAAATCTGCTGCTGATAAAAATGCAGAACAACTGGTAGGAGCGGTAGCTGAGATAGATATCGATGCTATTCATCCAAATCCATACCAGCCAAGAACGAACTTTTCGCGCGAAGCTCTCGATGAATTGGCGCAATCAATAGCACAACTGGGTGTAATACAGCCAATTACAGTTCGTAAGACGGGTTTTAATCAATACGAAATCATCAGTGGTGAACGCCGGTGGAGAGCCGCCCAAATGGCTGGTCTTAAAACCATACCTGCATATGTGCGACTGGCTGATGACCAAAACATGCTCGAGCTAGCCCTGGTTGAAAACATCCAGCGAGAAGATCTCGACCCAATCGAAATCGCTATCAGCTACCGCCGACTCATCGAAGAAATCAACCTAACTCAGGAAAAGCTCAGCGAGCGTGTAGGCAAAAAGCGGTCTACCGTAACAAACTACCTGCGACTGCTCAAACTACCCGACCTTATACAAGTGGGCCTGCGCGACCGTCTTATCAGCATGGGACATGCACGTGCCCTCATAAATATCGATGATGAAGAAGCTCAAATTGAGATTTATAAAAAAATCGTAGCAAAAGAACTCTCAGTAAGACAAGTAGAAGAACTTGTAAAGCGCTACAAGGAAAAAGGAGAGCTCGAATCAGATCGAAATCAATCTAAGAAACAAATAGATGAGGAATTAGACGCCATCAGAGAAGTACTCTCCCGCGCGCTGCGTACCAAAGTGGAAATCAGCAAAAAACCCGATGGCAAAGGACGAATCGTTATCAACTTTGAAGACGCAAACGACCTGGAAAGAATACTTGCCATCGTGCAGCAGTAAAGCTTTGCGATCGCTGTGTATTCTTCTTTTAATGGGTTTTCTTACAAACGCTCAGGGTCAAATAGACTCTTTAGAAAGAAAGAGGCCATCGCAAAAAAATCATATCATATCAAGAATTTTTAAAAACCCTGAGCGCCACTCTGTACAACGAGCGGTAGTTTATAGCGCTATAGTTCCGGGTCTTGGTCAGGTGTACAACAAAAAATACTGGAAGGTCCCAATCGTGTATGCTGCACTTGGCGCTTCAGGATACTTCGTTTTAGAAAATGACCTGCAATATCGCTACTATTACGGCGGTTTAGAGCGCTTGGTACTCGATAGCGTCGATATTTTTGAAGGTAGATATTCGCCACAAAACCTCATCTTTATTGCCAATACATACAGACGCTGGCGCGACCTATCGGCACTGCTCTTTGTGGCTGCATATGGACTTAATATACTTGACGCTTACGTAGATGCACATTTTTATTACTACGACATATCTGACAAACTCAGTCTTCACATAAAACCGAGCTTTCTGCAAGTTAATACAGCTTTTATCCCGGGAGTGCAGATTACTTTTATTTTTGACTCCGGAATCTCAAAAAAATCACAAAACCTAGTTCAGTTTTGAAAATAATACTCATCGGATACGGAAAGATGGGAAAGATGATCGAATCCCTTTCCCTTGATACACAAGACGAAATCATTGCCCGCATTACCAAGACTGAAGACATAGCTGCATATTCGAATCAGGCCGATGTAGCTATAGAATTTACAAGGCCAGAAGCAGCCGTTGACAATATTCATGAATGCTTCAGGGCTGGCATTCCTGTAGTTTCCGGCACTACCGGATGGTTTCAGCATTTACCTAAAGTTATCGAATTGGCTGAACAATACGGAGGTGCATTACTGTATTCGTCGAACTTTAGCATTGGGGTACAGCTATTTTTTAAGATTACAAACAAAGTTTCAGAAGTCTTATCCACTTTTTCGCAATACTCTCCAAGTATTCGCGAGATCCACCATACGCAAAAACTTGATGCTCCCAGCGGCACAGCAATCACACTTTCGCAACTGATGTTGCCACACTACCCCCACTTAAGAGGCTATTCGCTCAATGAATCTGAAGAAAACACGCTTAGAATAAATGCAATTCGCGAAGGGGATATTACTGGGATTCATGAAGTAAAGTTTACTTCTAATGTAGATGAGATAACCTTGAGGCACGAAGCGTTTTCACGTGTAGGTTTCGCTCAAGGGGCTCTGGCTGCTGCCCGGTGGATTATAGGGCGAAAGGGTGTTTTTACAATGGATGATATGCTTAACATAAACTTTTAACTGCATACGCACATGCATCAAAGCAATTTTCTGACTTTTTTTATCATTCTGGAGGTCTTTACATTTCTGTACACATTCCGCTTTTATCAGGCAGCTGGCCGTAAGGCATGGGAAGCAGCAATACCAGTGTATAAAACCTATGTGCTGCTTAAAATTATTAAAAGACCAACCTGGCAAATATTTCTCTTTTTTATTCCGGTAGTCAGCAATCTCATGACCCTTGTAGCTTTATATGAACTTCTCCACGTATTTAACTACCGCAAGTGGAAAGACTTTTGGACCAGTGTAATTACCCTTGGTGGATACTTGCTCTACTTGCAACTTTCAACACAACTCCGGTACGTGGGCCGCGATAATGCCTACATCAAAAAGCACGTAGGCGAAACACTGAACTCCCTTGTCTTTGCAGTGGTGGTGGCATCTGTTCTGAGAGCTTTCACCTTCGAAGCCTATGTAATCCCCACACCATCCATGGAGAAGACACTACTTGTAGGCGATTTTTTATTTGTAAGCAAGATGCACTACGGCAATCGACTTACTATTACCCCACTCTCTATACCCTTGATGCACAGCAAAATACCTTTGCTAAATTTCGACTGCTTTGTCGATTGGGTACAGCTTCCCTATATCCGATTGCCCAAATTTCAAGACATAAAACGCTTTGACAATGTGGTTTTTAACTGGCCAATGGAGAGCGACTTACCCATTGACAAGAGGATGAACTATATCAAGCGATGTGTGGGCCTACCCGGCGATACGCTTGAGATAATTGACCGCGAGCTAATTATCAATGGCCAAAAACCCACCTACCCTGACCGCACCAGATTGCAATTTGAATACTTCGTGCGCACCAATGGTGCTCCGTTCAACAAACGCATACTGCATGATAAACTCGATATTTACTACTCAAAAGACCTTGTACCGGGCGAAAATGACTTTTCACAAGTAAGGCAAATCAATCAAAACGAATATTTGGTCTTTATTCCGGAAGATAAGGTTGACCAATTTAAATCCCTACCAAATGTTGAAGAAGTAATACCCGTAATAGCTCCACGAGAGCCAGGTTCCTATGAATCCAATGCGCCCTTAGTTTTAAAGAACTACATAGACCGCTACCTCGTTCCAAACAGTGAGATGTTTCCGAACCGTTTCCACTCCGACATTATCAAATACGCCAATACTAGAGATAACTACGGGCCTGTGTACATTCCAAAAAAAGGAGCTACTGTACAAATTTCGCCTGACAACATTGAGTGGTACGAGCGCATTATCTCTGTCTATGAGGGAAATGAACTGCAAGTAACTGATAGCCTCATTTACATCAATGGTAAACAAGCTGATTCATATACGTTTAAGCAAAACTATTATTGGATGATGGGCGACAACCGCCACAATTCGCTTGATTCGCGCTATTGGGGATTTGTACCCGAAGATCACATCGTCGGTAAGCCTGTATTTATCTGGATGAGTTATGACAAAACCGCTGAAAAACTCACTGATCGAATACGCACAAAACGCGTTTTCACAACGGTTCATGGCGAAGGAAAACCGAGGTCATACTTCTGGCATTTTGTAGTGGTAGTCGCTGTGCTCAATTTGCTTTGGAAATATGTGATTAAAAAGATCAGAGACAAGAAGCGCAATCTGCCGGAAAAGACGATTTAAAAAATCGTCTTCAAAAATAATTCTTCCTTCAAAAGGGGATATCAATTAAAATTTTAGGAATGCCAACAAACACGATAGGTTTTCCTCCCTTCTTGTTTCCCTCTACCTCGTGGTTTAGCAAATGGTTGAAAAACACAGATAAATGCATTGTGACAGATTGGCCCTGGCAAAAGCAATCAGCCTTTAATCGCTTTTACATCGATGGGCCTAATGGTCAGCAAATACTTACTATACCTGTAAAACATCCCGAAAGGGATTCATTAGTAAGTCAGATTCAAATTTCCTATCACATCGATTGGCCATCACTACATTTAAAAACTCTGCATTCCACTTACAATAACAGTCCTTTTTATGAATTTTTGCAAAATAATCTTGCAGATTTATATAAAAATCGACCGGTTTACTTAATTGAATTTGTTCTTCTTTCAATCGATTTGTGTCTTTATTGGTTAAAAGAAAAAAAAACTGAAAAATGTGATCAAAAGACCTCTCAATTACTTCAACTAACTGATATTGAGCTAAAAAAGGGATTTTTTGCCGATGAAAGGACCAAAGAATACACTCAAGTTTTTTCTTACAAAAATGGCTTTTTGCCAAACGTGTCGTGTATGGATTTAATATTCAACGAAGGTCAATTAGCTAAGGCTCATCTGATTGACCTTTAAATAATTGATATTTTTGCAAAAAAAGAAATAATGTCCGTGAAATTGTTTTCAGTAAAAACGAAAACCTTACTCCTTTTATATATTCTCTCACACTTATCGATTGCACAGAATACCATGTGTGAATTTACCGAAGTACTTCAGATAGAAGCACAGTCGGGTATGCGCATTCGCGAAAAGCCGGATGCAACGGCTAAAGCCATCGGAGGAGTGCCATATAAGTTTAAAATTGAAGCTTGTGCTGAAACTTTTGGAAAAGCCAGTTTTGAAGGGATTGAGGGCAATTGGAGATTGGTGCGTTACAAGAATACAACAGGTTACATGTGGGATGGTTTAACAGTATTGGTATCCTCCTTTAAACCTCAGGCAGCAAATCAAAAAATAACTATTGAAAACCAACCTCAAACAGCCCGGGACGAATATCGAATAACAGAGGCCTCAGCTTCAACAACTACAGTTTCACAAACGCAAAAAGTCACTGCTAATCAAACAAATACAAGAACGACAGTTTCGCCTTTTTCTGAAGTAAAGCTGATCACCGAAAGCTATCCGTACTGCAGAGACATTACGGCTATCGATCGCACTTTGTACTACTATGCAGTGATGGCAGAAGATGAATACTACCAAATAAAACCTATTGATCTGACCATTGAGTTAAGGAAAAATAGCCCAAAAAACAAACTGCACTTTGATATAAAACCTTCAGAGGGCGATGGTTCTTTGTTCATAATTGGCCTCCCATCTCCCTTTAAAAACTGGAAAAAAATAAGAAACAACGATTATGTACTTACTCAATACAATAGAAAATTAACTCCTGGAGTACGCCTTGAGCTCTATGCCAGCGAGCCTGGTAATTCGTTGGGAAACATTAAGATAATGGCAGCTGGTACAGTGAAATCGTATAATAACGATTGTCCTGTGGTGGAAAATTACAAACTTTTAGTAGAAATGGTGGTAAATGAAAAAGAAGTAATTGAGGTATCGAATCAAATCTCACAGCCAGGAGCGTGCGGTGTACCCGATCTGTTTTGGTTTGGAGATTTAAATCAAGATGGGTATACAGATTTTATCTTGGTAGGTGAATATCCCAAATATACTGCTTTTACTTTGTTTTTTTCGCAACCTGATAATCCACAGCGCTTTAAAAAAGTGAGCGAGTGGGTGGTGGAAGATTGTGATTGATTGTAGTTTTTCTCTACTCACTCCCTATCCTCTAACAAAGAAAATTCTGAAGTACAGTTTCAGTACTCGCAGCGCTCTATTGCCTTTGGCAACTAATTGTGCAAACAATTAATTTGTATATAACAGTAATTAATTCTGAATATTTCTGCGTTCCAAAAACAAAAGTGGCTGAAGAGCGCAGCTGCCTGATTTGCACCTAATCTGCTTTTACTTATTTAACCAGGTAAGTACAATTAGATAACAAAGAATAATAATTATTGAACGATCTCCCAGGTGTGGTCTGCTAAGAGCTTTACGCTGTAGACGTAAGTGCCGGGGGCTTTGGAGCGGCCCCATTCTTTTGGCCCGATCATGCTGAGCACATGAGAACCATCAGGCCGCTGGTAGAGATGGTAAATGTGGTTTATTTCCGGACGAAAGCGAATCTCACAACTATAAATGATGCGGGCCAGCTCTTTGCGCTGCTGTATGGCATCGGCCTGACGCATTAGAAGTTCGACTTGTTCTCTGATTTGGGCGAGTTGTAAGTCGGTCTGATGCTCCATGGCTGCTACGGCCCTTCCAATGGTCTTACCTTGATCAATGGGCTTGATCACTGCGCTACCTACGTGGTGAGCATAAGGCAAAGTGGAAGGTTTTTCAGCTACTTTGTCAGCGTCGATAGGATTTTTGATTTCTTCAGCCATGCTTTTTGTAACAGTTGTGAAGATGGATTTGTTGGCTTCAGGTATTAATGCTTCTGAGCTGGATAGCAAGTTCGAATAGCTGGAAGTCATTGTATTTGGGTGCCATGAGTTGGATGCCTATCGGCAGACCGTTTGAATGGTAACCCGCTGGAATGCTCATGGCAGGTATTCCGGTGATGTTTGCCAGCACGGTGAAGATATCTTCAAGGTAAAGTTTGGTCGGGTCATCAAATTTCTTGTCGATGGGAAAGGCAGTTCCTGGTGTGGTAGGAGTTAGTAGAAAATCACAAGAGTCAAAGAGGGCAGTAGTTGTATCAGTTATAAGCCTGCGTGCGCGTTGGGCACGGCCGTAGTAAGCTTCGTAAAAGCCGGAGGAGAGCACAAAGGTGCCGAGCATGATTCGGCGTTTCACCTCAGAGCCAAAGCCTTCAGTACGTGTCAGGATGTACACTTCATCCATGGTCTTGGCATTGGGACTGCGATAGCCGAAGTGCACACCGTCGTAACGGGCGAGATTGCTCGATGCTTCAGCTGTAGCAATGATATAGTATGTAGGTGTAAGATAATCGAGATAGGGCATGTGAACCTCAACTACCGAATGTCCCTGGCTGCGAAGCAGTTCAAGTGTATCGAGAGTCTTTTGGCGAATTTCGGGGTCAAGGCCAGGGTGATTGAGCGTTTCTGCCAAATATCCGATGGTGAATTTTTGTTCAGAATGTAAGGCTTTGCTAAAGGCTTCTACCGGGCGCGAAGAAGAAGTAGAGTCCATGGGATCTTTGCCGGCCATTACTTCCATCAGCAGTGCCATATCTTCGAGGTTTGTGGTCATTGGCCCCACCTGATCGAATGAACTGGCAAAAGCGATCAATCCGTAGCGCGAAAGACGACCATAGGTGGGTTTAAGACCATAAATTCCACAGAAAGCTGCCGGCTGGCGTACGCTGCCACCGGTGTCGCTTCCGAGAGCAGCATGGCAAAGACCTACAGCTACTGCTGCAGCTGACCCACCTGACGATCCGCCCGGCACCATGGCTGAATTGTGTGGATTTTTTACTGGTCCATAGTAAGATGTAGTATTGGACGAGCCCATGGCAAACTCATCCATGTTGAGCCGGCCGATGATGATAGCATCTTCTTTAATCAGTCGCTCTACAACAGTAGCAGTATAAAGGCTTTCAAAACCATCTAAAATTTTTGAGCCAGCCGAAACACGATGATCTTTTAAACAAAGGTTGTCTTTAATGCCTATGATCATGCCCGCGAGCTTGCCAGCTGTACCGTAGCGCAATTTTTGGTCGATCACTGTGGCGCGCTCACGAGCCTCGCCATAGAAGATTTCCACAAAAGCATTATGGGTGTCTTTTTCAATGCGTTCGATATAGTGATTTACAGCTTCCAGACAGGTAAATTCTCCTGCTTTAAGAGCTGATTGCCATTCACGCAGGTTGGTGTATTTCATCATGCCAAAAAGTGCATTTTTGGGCTGAATTGCTTTTTACTTAGTGTCGTCCTTTTTTTCGGGATCTTTCATAGCATCCTTAAACTCTCTAACGCCAGATCCGAGACCGCGCATGAGTTCAGGAATTTTTTTTCCACCAAAGAGCAACAGAACAATTACAACGATTAAGACAATCTGCCATGGACCTACCATGCCAAGGAATATGGAGAGAAAATTCATTTTTGCTGAATATTCGATTTGTTTGCAAAGGTATGAAGGAATACCATCTGCATAGTGACATAAAAATTCAACTATTAAGATTTTAAAAACTGATTGAGCAATCGCGAATATAAAATAAATGAGTTGTAGGAACAAGAAATGTTTTTACGTCAATCCCTTAAACTTAATGAAATATACAATAAGATCACACTTCTTTGGGCAATATTACTTGTAAAGCTGATTGATTTTTTTTTTAGAAAAGAATTGTTCGAATTCGAACTATTTTTTGAAAAATAGCATAAAAGGAGCTTTAATCGATTTATGTGATTAAAGCTCCTTTTTGACAACAATTGGATTTTATTTTATATGAATAATAAGGCCTTATAATTAAGCAATTTGTAGTTCGCGTTCCTGTACGCGTTCATAGGCTTTTTTTGTTTTGTATTGTATCCAATCCTGGCCAAAAAGTTTGCGCATGGCATTGTCAAAATTTCGCACTACAAAAACATTATTTACTGCTTCTAATAAATTTTTTGGATGTGTCGGAATGCCTCTTAGAGACAACGAAAAACCATTGGTGTTATAAATCATGTAATGCCACCATCCTTCAGGCATGTAGAGCATATCGCCATGCTGAAGGGTAGCTTTGTAGAAGGTTACCTTTTTTAGTGCCGGATATTTTTGAATATCAGGATTTTCAAAATCGATTTCTTCAAGACTTATGGTAGAAAATGGCACATGGTAGAGGTTTGGCGTGTCATCAGGCGCTGCCAATATGGCAGTCTTAGTGCCGACAAAATGATAGTGAAAAATGTTGGCCAGGTCGATATCGTAGTGCATAAACACTTTGGAACCAGCCCCGCCAAAGAAGAGCATGGGAAGGCTTTTAAACAGGCGTACTCCGAGATCTGGATAGATAATATCTTTTTGAAGTTCGGGAATTTCTTTTAAAAAATTGTAAAGAAAAATCCGGTATTCGTTTTTTCCACTGAGCAGATAGTCGATGTATTCGTCGAGTTTCATCCATGCAACCGGTTCATTTACTTTTTTAGAGGCATCTACCGGCTTGTTGTCGTACAAGGGTACTACTTTGTCCCGACCTTTGGATTTGATATATTCAAGATTCCATTTTTCGAATGCCGGCCAGGTACGGGCAGCCCCCCTTACTACGACCGGCCGCTGAGGTTTATAGTATTTCCTTACAAAATCAGTTTTGGTAATATCATTGATGGATTCAATTTCAATAGTTTTTACCAGTTCCATACTTTGTAAAAATTTTTTACAAATTTGCATGACTCAGCGCTCTTAACAAAAAATATACCTTACAAAAAGGATAAATCATTGGTTTACTCAAACTGTCGTTTTTTCAGCTTATCGCCATTTAAAGATTACAGTCTTATTCAACGGGTTGTTAGTTGAAACATATCTATAATTTCATCAAAATTTCACTTCTCAGCAAACATAATTTTAGTATTGATAAGTTCGATTACTTTTTTAAATGTTATGAGCATTATGCTTAGGTTAAAAATTTCCTTGCATTTAGTGATTCCTTGCCGACATTGTGTTTTTTTGTCAGTGAAATAGTCCAAATCATGAGGAAGCTTTTACTACCTGTGGTCTTGTTATGCGATATTGTCGGTGCTCAGCCGAAACTTGTTGTAGGAATCGTGGTGGATCAGATGAAGTACGAATACCTCGAGCGCTTTGAACCCCTTTTCGATGCCAACGGTGGATTCAAACGACTGCTGAGCGAAGGATTCAACTACAGAAATGCGCATTACAACTATTCCCCGACTTATACCGGGCCGGGTCATGCCAGTATATACACCGGTACTACGCCCATGTATCACGGCATAGTGGGCAATGAGTGGTACGACCGCTATCGGCAAAAAAGCGTGTACTGCGCAGAGGATGAGACTGTAAGAACCGTAGGTGATGACAGTCGTGAGGGGCTGATGTCATGCCGTCCGCTGCTGGCCAGCACCATCACCGATGAGTTGAAGCTCCAGAGTGCACGCAGTAAGGTTATAGGTATTTCCGTAAAAGATCGCGGCTCCATCTTTCCTGCTGGTCACGCAGCAGATGCTGCCTATTGGCTGGCGGATGAAAGTGGCCGTTTTATAACTTCCACCTATTACATGTCATCCCTGCCAAAATGGGTGACCGATTTTAACAGACAGAATCTGGTGGATAAATACCTTTCTCAAAACTGGACAACAGCTCTTCCCTTAAGCGCATATTTGCCGTACACAGAAGCAGATGACTGCTCACACGAGGGCACGTTTACCGGCATGGCAAAGTCTGTATTTCCTTATCCACTGCCCTCTCTGAGACAAAAAGGCGGCAGAAAACTCATCAAGGCCACGCCTTTTGGAAATTCGATCATCTTCGACTTCGCAAAGGAAGCGATCAGGCACGAAAAACTCGGCCAACGCGCTGAAACGGATTTTCTGGCCATCAGTTTTTCCAGTCCTGACTATATCGGCCATATGTTTGGCCCGCGCAGTGTAGAGGTGGCCGATAATTATGTAAGGCTCGACAGAGAATTAGGAGAATTTTTAGATTATCTGGACAAAACGGTCGGAAAAGGAAACTATCTCATTTTTCTGACTGCCGACCATGCCGTAGCCGATATCCCATCCTATCTGATCGAACGCCGTGTGCCGGCTGGTGGATTCGATTATTCGGTAGTCAATGAGCTTAAAAAGCATCTTTTCGACACGTATGGCGATTCATTGGTTGAAAGGGCGACCAACCTTAACATATACCTTAACCACTCTGCTATACAATCGCGAAAGCTCGATTATCAGAAAGTAATGGAATCAGCCAAATATTTCCTTCTGAGCAAAAGCCCCATCGTGCATGTATTTACAGCTCAGGAAATTACTCAATCACACACATTGAATTTCCACCATTTATCTGAAACAGCACGCGGATATTACTACAGGCGCAGTGGCGATATAGTGATGGTACTCGAGCCCGGCTATATCGAAGGAAGTGGAGCGCGTCGTGGTACCACACATGGCTCTATGTATCCTTATGATACCCGAGTGCCGATTGTATTTTACGGCGCAGGTATCAAGGCCGGAAATTCAAGTCGTCGAGTGCACATCACCGACATTGCGCCCACGCTGGCTCTGCTGCTGAAAACTACATTTCCAAATGCCTGTATGGGACATCCTCTGGTGGAAATTACTGATGAACTGACTAAGTAAGTGTTGTAAATACACTTAGTCCGAATATATTTGTTGCGATTTTTACCAAACAATGACCCCCGGAATCCAGAGAATTTCTGCAATTTTTTCGGTTTTTGGACTATTTTTTCTGATTTCGTGCGGCAGAAATACTGATGGCTTTTCAGCCAATGACGATATCCGATACCTTTATCCCTTTACACCGATTAGGCTCTCACCTGATACCACGGTATTTTATTTAGACGATTATTTCCCGGATGAGCAGGTAGATTCCTTTCGCTTTCCCGACCCATTGCAAGTGGTTAACACAAACGAATCAAAGGTTTTCAAATTGGTCGGCAATGCGTCAGCAGCCATAGATGTGGCTACATTTTACACCTCATCCGGCAAATTTGAAATCCCAGTCTATCGGTCTGAAAAAGTACGCTACACATATACCCTGCCCGCATCCATAAATGTAAAACAATCTGTAGCCATCAAGGGAACCTTCAACAGCTGGAATACGCTGGCAAATCCCTTTGAACTTAAGGATGGAGTATATCAGACCACTATTCTGGCAGATCCCGGCACATATGAATATGTGCTCGTAGTAGATGGCCGCGAAATGACCGACCCCGAAAATCCCCAAACTGTGAGCAACGGCATGGGAGGCTTCAATTCTTTGCTAACCATTGAATCCGGTAAAACGGAAAACTGCGGTTATGTAGAAGCCGTGAGCTACCAGGAAGGCATGCTTCGCATTAAAGGCATCAGCCAGGGGCAGAGGGTCATCGCATTTTTTAACAATCAAAAGCTTTCTGACAATTTTATTCATATAAACCCGGAGCATGTGGACATCGTTTTCCCGTTGGCTTCAGTTCGTTTTCCCCGCTCCTGGCTCCGGGTTTTCTCATTTTCGGATGGCTGTCGCAACAATGAAATACTCATCCCATTGGCTGAAGGCCGACCGGTAAGCTCCTACAGCCAGCTCACCCGCAACGACTGGCATGCTACTATCTGGTACTTTCTGATGGTAGACAGGTTTTACAACGGAAATCCAGCCAATGACCAGAAAGTAGTTGACCCGGAAATATTGCCTATTGCCAACTATTTTGGTGGTGATTTAGAAGGCATTCGTCAGAAAGTAGCTGAAGGATATTTCGATTCTCTCGGGGTCAATGCCATCTGGCTTTCGCCCATTACCCAAAATCCTTCAGGCGCGTGGGGACTGTGGGATAAAGGTGGTGTAAAAACCAAATTTTCCGGCTATCACGGCTATTGGCCAATCTCCAATGTACGTGTAGATCACCGATTCGGAACAGCCGAGGAGCTGAATGCCCTGCTTGCCACCGGCAAGAAAAAAGGTTATCGCTTTGTGCTTGACTATGTGGCCAATCACGTACACCAGGAGCACCCTGTTTACCAGAAAAACCCCGATTGGGCTACCTCTCTCTATTTGCCCGACGGCAGCCTCAATACCGAGCGCTGGGACGACCATCGGCTCACCACATGGTTTGATGTATTTATGCCTACGCTCGACCTAACCCGGCCCGAGATTGTAGAACCCATGACCGACTCGGCGCTGGTATGGGTACGCGATTTTGGCTTTGACGGTTTTCGCCACGATGCTACCAAGCACATCGACGAACTCTTCTGGCGCACGCTGACCAGGAAAATCAAGCAGCTGGACCGCGTACGTCATAATGGTGACCGCATCTACCAGATTGGTGAAACTTATGGCAGCCCTGAGCTTATCGCTTCTTACATTTCAAGTGGCATGCTCGATGCGCAATTTGACTTCAACCTCTACGATGCTGCCATTCGATACTTTGCCATAGGAAGTGAAGCGGATCTCGATAAACTACTGACAACCATTCAAACAAGCCTGAAAACCTACGGTATGCATCATCTGATGGGTCACATCACCGGCAATCAGGATCGGCCGCGCTTCATCTCTCTCGCATCTGGCGATGTGCGCTTCGATGAAGACACCAAACTCGCCGGCTATACCCGTCAGATCGGCAAACCTCACAGCGATGCTTATCTGAAGCTGCAAATGCTTACAGCCTTCAACATAGTCTTGCCAGGAATACCCATCCTCTACTACGGAGATGAAATCGGCATGCCGGGCGCCAACGACCCTGACAACCGACGGATGATGAAATTTACAAACTGGGACTCAGACGAAAAATCAACCTTTGTAATTACACGCCGTCTCATTGCCCTTCGCAAGCATCAGTTGCCCTTACTCTACGGCACTACGCGCGTGTATGTCGATGGAGGATTGCTGGTGGTGGAGCGGAATTACTTGGGTAAACGGATAAGAGCTTTTTTCAACAACACCTCATCCCCCAGGCCTATGCCCGATGGAAAGCTGCTTCTGACCAACTCTGCTGACGGCACCTTATCGCCTTATACCTTCGCCATTGCCGAAGTTTAAAAAATCCGACAACTTTGAAAATTGAAATAAACAAACCAGAAGTGAATATTTAATAGAAAATTAGCATATCATTAACTCTCTCTCTCTTTCTTTCTTTCTTTCTTTCTTTGGCTTAGATAATAAAATCTAAGTCCTATGAAAAAAAATGTATTAGTCATGGCTGTTGTGGCACTGTTAACTGTCACCGGCTGTAAGAAGGGTGAGCAAAACCTTACAAAGGAAACAACTTCACCAACTTTTCGCCTAATTGGAGGTGGTGGATATGAATTTGGAACGTTTAATAAGGAGAAATGCGAAGAATCGGGTGGAGATATTAATAAATGTTGTCCTCCTCCTGCTGCAGAATGTTGTAAATGTCCTGTAGATGTACCAGCGAGCCATTATAACATCGTTTTGGATCCCTTAAATGGTAATAATCCATATGAAGTCGCCGAATTTTTTCTCAACAGTGATTGGCAGACCTTCTTTCCACAGCTTATTGGCGAAGATGATCTTCTTAGCGATCTGAGAAACGGATACTACACTTTAGAAAAAACGATTGCGGGAAATAAAGTATATTGTACTTTTCAATCAAATGCAGACAAATTAACTTTAATTATAACATTAATTTGATGAAGAAAACACTAATTTATGTGATAGTAGCAGCCGTTTTTATATCGGCTGCTATTTATTTTTACAATATTATTAATAATAATAGTAAAAATGAAATTATAAGAACAAAACATTTAACTCATTCAAATTATTTATTTCCCAAAAAATTAAATTCGATTTCTCAAGGTGATATTCAAAAATATAAACTATTTGTTGATAAAGATACACTATTAATCTTCGATAAAAATTTAAATTTAATAAATAAAAAGATAATTAAAAGTACTTTTCCATATTACAATTATTTTAATTATCGAATAACTACTATCAACAACAATAAATATTCAAGTGATAGTACAATTGAAATTATTTCATTTAATAAAATTTCTTTTGATTCTTTAATCTATATAACAGAGTTAAATTTGAATTCAGGAGAAGTAATTATAAAACATAAATTTAGTCCTTTTTTCAAATTTAATGAAACTTGCGATTTTATAAATAGGACAGGAATGCGTTATTACAGAATTGATAGTATTTATATATTATGTTTGGGAAAGGAATTGACAGATTGTAACAAATATGTTTATGATATTTCAAAATCAAATTATTTTAAAAGTCCAAATTATGGAATTTTTAAGTTTGACAGCGATAATAATCTAATTTGCATCAATAGAATCGGAGACTTCAGCGAATACAGTGATTTAAAAATAATCTGGCAAATACCTTTTATTTCAATTACTCAAAATAAGGAAATTATTTTATCAAATTATTTTTCAAATAAGATACATATTTATGACATTATGGGTAGAAAAATTAACGAAATAAAAATTAATCATAAAAATTTTAATTTCAAAAAATTTTTAAATTCAGATCTTCTTACCGGAGGGTGTGGAATTAATACTGAAAAATATATATTTATTGAAGATAGTACACTGTCTTTTGGTCCAGTTTATTATTTATCAAAATATAAAATTTATCTTACTTCAATAAAATATCCAAAATCAATTAAAAATGGTATAAGTTCATTCATTTTTTTTGATAATAAAGGAAAAATTCTTTTAGAGATAGAAAATGAAAATATTTATAATAGAAGTTATCATTTTGTAGATGATTATTTAGTGAGAGTGGTTTTAGACATGGAGGATTATGATGAAAATTATCGAAAAATTTCGTTTGTTGACATTGATTTATATGATATAATTCAAAATACATTCAACAAACCCTGGTGGAAGTTTTGGTGAATAGGATTTGGAAATGTCGATAATTGTATCTGTCTTCGCATCACCTCTTGCAAGCATCAGTTGCCCTTACTCTACGGCACTACGCGCGTGTATGTCGATGGAGGATTACTTGTGGTGGAGCGGAATTACTTGGGTAAACGGATAAGAGCTTTTTTCAACAACACCGCATCTCCCAGGCCTATGCCCGATGGAAAGCTGCTTCTGACCAACTCTGCTGACAGCACCTTATCGCCTTATACCTCTTTGCGGCTTGATAAAAGCGCGGGTTATAGATGCGCAATACCGTCGAATTACAGCTGAAGTATAAAAGAAAAACCGCACTTCATATAAGCACATCAGCCCGCAGTTGCACTACAATGCAGTTAAGCACGGGGCATTATTGTCGTTTGTGATTTGCGTTTCTTGAAGTATTCAACGATTTCTTCTTTTGTCATCTTCGATAACTTTTCGCTCAATTTGTCGCGTTGTTGACGCATAAATTTCACAGCGTCAAATGTTTTTTCAGTCGTCTTCATATTTTTCAAATTCTCTCGGTGAACGTATTTCTAATTGTTTGTAACCGTTTTTTATGTTGACATAATTATAACCTCTAATTCTTTCGATGTTTACTATGTGCTTAAAGTTCCAACTTATCAAAAAATCTGCATGATTTATAGTCGCTAAGGCAATGTGTAAGCAGTCAGCAAAACTGGTTCGTCCAACAACTTTTTCATTAATGTATTCAGTCGCCAGGTCAACTGCTTCTTCTGTTATTTCAATAAACTCTGTCAGGTCGGTATTAAGACTTTCTACAAATTGTTTTACTTTTTCAGGCGCGTTTTCAAGTTCTTCCTGAGTTACTGCCGAATATAGTACAATGAATTCTCCCTTTTTGATTCTGTCAAACAGCGGGATAGTGTGTTCTTTGAATTCTTCGTCAAAGTATCCGCCAAAAACAGAAGTGTCTATATAAATTCTTTGTTTCACAATATTTGTAGTCAAATTATTATCAAATTTATGAATTTTAAATGTTATGTCGGTCAGTTTTTGGTCTAGTGATTACATTTTAGTCTAGTGCAAAACTTCGCCATTGCCGAAGTTAATAAAATCCTTTAACTGTGAAAATTGAAATAAACAAACCCGAAGTGAATATTTAATAAATAATTAGCATATCATTAACTCACTCTTTCTTTCTTTCTTTGGCTTAGATAGTAAAATCTAAGTCCCATGAAAAAGAATGTTTTAGTGATGGCTGTCGTGGCCCTGTTAGCCGTCGCCAGCTGTAAAAAATCTCAAAAATGAAGAGAGCGGAATTACTGAGAAGAAACTTCTTAAGCCTTTTTCTTCAGAACTAATTATTCGCACAGCAGATGTTTCATCAGAAAATTCTACCATTTTAGCTTTTATAAGAAAAATAGATATTTTGAAAAATCTCAACGAGTATTCATCAATTCATTATGAAGCAGATAAGAAATTAGGTAAGAGCTTTATTTATGGCAATGCAAAAGATGCTGAAGGTAATATGGTGGTTTTCCGCATTCCGGTCATAGAATCTGACGGATTGATCAATCTGGGCGTTCCGGGTGGTACAGTTGAATCTTGTACAGGAGTAAATTGTGAACGTTGTGAATTTGCTCCTAATGGTGGTTGTATTTGTCTGCGAAGTGGTTCCATAACAGGTGGAGCATCATATTGTAATCACTCTATCTCCAGACCAAGATGACGAAATAGACAATCGATCTTATTATGGGCTTTTGGGTTTAAATCCTTTTAAAAAATTTATCCGACCACTCTTCTCAATCGATTATTGATTTTTCTTCGAAGATTAATTTTTGTAAGGATTTCACGCGATAGGGTTTCGGATTGTTTCTCATCTGCAAGCGAAGAGATGGTTTGGGTAAGTTTTTGAATGTCGCGTTCGAGGTGTAGGTCTTTAAACCGAAGGATGGTCTCAATGGTGTCGATTTCCAGCAAGGCATTGAAATCTGTAACATAAATTCCTCTTGCCACCCAGTTAGGACTGATTTTGTAGCTGATGGATGATAGTTCGGCATATAGAGCAGCCACTTCCTGATGTTTTACAAAGAATGAATGGTCAGGAAATGTATTTAGTTCTCTGAAGTAGTTAAAAATCAAGTTTGCGAGGGCACTGTGCTCGTCGTTCTCAAAGGTTAAGCCATCTTCTTCAAGGCTGTGGTAGATCAGCTCGCCGATGCGTGCTTCGATAAATTCATGGTCTTCAAAAGGGTGTTTGAATCGGTCTTCTTTATTCCCAAAGTTGACCAGAAGCCAGAGAAGCTGGCGTTCGATGGCAAAGAGAGGTGAAATGACTTTTTCCTGAGAGGGAGCTTCTACTTTTTTCAGTTCTGAAGTTCGCTGCCTGACCTTTTGCTCCTTTTGCTGTTGCAGGGCGTTTCGGCTGATGATAGTTTGCAGTTCGGTGGCCAGAATGGTTTGGTCGATGCCGAGTATGTCAGCAGCTTCTTTGAGATAGACCGATTGTTTCAGTTCGCCTTTCATCAGGGCGATGCTTTCGAGCAGTTCGCGTGCTGCCTGAACTTTTTGTATGGGGGTGGCTTCAGGCCCGGTAATGAGTACACGAGCTTTGAAACGGATAAAGTCCTCAAGATGGGATTCGATAAATGCACGAACCTCTACAGGCGAATGCTTGCGGGTGAAGGAATCGGGGTCATCTCCTTCGGGAAAAAGCAGGACTTTTACATCGAAATCTTCTTTGAGAAACATGTCAATTCCCCGCTGAGAAGCGCGAATGCCGGCAGGGTCTCCATCGAACAGAATGCCTACCCTGGAAGTCAGCTGACGGATCAGGCGCACCTGGTCATCGGTGAGGGAGGTTCCACTGGAGGCCACTACATTCTCTATACCGGCCTGATGCAGTGAAATCACATCAGTATAGCCTTCGGCCAGAAAACAAATGTCTTCTCTTCCGATTGCCTTGCGGGCTACATGAAGGCCATAGAGTATTTTACTTTTGTTGTACACCGGGCTTTCCGGTGAGTTGATGTACTTCGCAGCTTTTGCCTGGCTGTTCATGATGCGCCCGGCAAATCCGGCGGTGCGACCTCCGCGGTCAATGATGGGAAAAATGACGCGCTCACGAAAAGCATCGTATAGGTCGCCCTTATCGCCTTTTTTTATCAGGCCCAGGGTGAGCAGGTAGTCGGGATTGTGGCCGGCTCTGCGGGCAGCATCCACCAGAGCAGTTGAGTTTGAAGGGTTGTAACCGAGCTGAAACTTCCGTATGGTGTCGTCAGTAAAGCCGCGCTCCCTAAAGTAGGCCAACCCCACACTTCGCCCCTCTTCGGTGTTCCAAAGTTGCTCTTCAAACCAGCGCCTGGCCCATTCATTGACAATAAAGAGGCTTTCCTCCTGAGTTTTGGCTTCTTTTTCTTCGGGGGTAGGTTCTTTTTCTTCGATTTCGATGCCGTACTTCTTAGCGATGTATCGCAAAGCCTCTACATACGACATTTTTTCATATTCCATCAGAAAGGTGATGGCGTTGCCCCCGATGCCTGATGAAAAGCATTTAAAAATCTGCTTGGCCGGACTTACATAAAACGATGGTGTGCGTTCATTGGTAAAAGGGGAAAGTGCCTTGTAATTGGCACCTGCTTTTTTCAGATGTATGAAGTCGCCAATGACTTCTTCTATCCGCATGGTCTCAAAAATCCGGTCAATGGTCGCCTGACTGATCATCGTGCCGAAATGTTTTTCTGATAATAAAATGCTGGTATCAGCAGCATCATAAAAAAGGGATTAACGACTAGTCGGTGCAAATGGCTCAGAAACCACCTTAACACATCCCAGTACCAAATAACTCCCACCACATAAACGGGCATCATCACCAGGGCTTCAACCAAAAACACAACAAATGCAAAGTTCATATACTTTTTTTCTTCAAATAATGCCCACAGTATGCCTAAGGCCATGGAATCGTTTATAAGAAAACGAGCATATTTAGAAAGAAAAAATTTCCAGGGATCAAAATCAGCGACCTTATCGGAAGCAGCCCCCGTTTCATAAAATCCAGAATAGAACCACTCCTTTTGAAATACATAGACTAATATCAAAACAGTAAGGCAGGCAAAACCAATTAAATAACGTTTTAATGGAAGTGTATTCATTATGGAAAAAGAAAACTAGTGCTAAGGTATTTGAAATCCTTTTCTTGATGAAAGTAAAAGGTTTTCAACATCAAAATATTGATAAAAAAGATTGTTTTTTTCATTGATTAACAATGAGATAATCTGAATTCGTAAAAATTTGCAAAAACATCCCTTGGAAAGGCGCGAACTGAAACTGGTAGTCATCTCCGACACGCATCTGGGCACATATGGTTGCCGGGCAAAGGAACTCCATCGATACCTGAAAAGCATCAAACCCGAAATCCTGATCCTCAACGGCGATATCATCGACATCTGGAATTTTAGAAAAAGCTATTTTCCGGCCTCGCATCTGAAAGTGATCAAGCAGATCATCAGCCTGATGAGCAAGGGGGTACAGGTCTATTACCTCACCGGCAATCACGATGAGATGCTTCGTAAGTTCAGTGAGTTTTCTTTGGGAAATTTTACGCTGGCCGATAAGCTGGTGATTGACCTCGACCGAGGTGAACGTGCCTGGATCTTTCACGGCGATGTATTTGACGCTAGCATACAAAACGCAAAATGGCTTGCCAAACTCGGCGGTTGGGGCTATGACATGCTCATACTCATCAACAGTATGGTGAATTTCATCCTCGAAAAGATGGGAAAAGAAAAATATTCTCTTTCAAAAAAAATAAAAAACAGCGTCAAAAAAGCCGTCAAGTACATTTCAGACTTTGAAAATACAGCAGCAGAGTTGGCCATTGACAATGGAATGAACTATGTGGTATGCGGCCACATTCACCAGCCTCAATACCGTGAAGTATCCAACAAGAGAGGTAAAACCATATATCTCAACTCAGGTGACTGGGTCGAAAATCTGACTTCACTGGAGTACAACCATGGGCAATGGAGCATTTTTAAATTTGACGAACATTTTCAATTTCAGGATGATCCAAATGAAGAACCGGAAACAGATACCCTCGGCGTTGAAAATCTGCTGATGCGCATCGCTGCCTTTCAACCCACTGTGAAATGAAAAAAATTCTATACGCCATTCAGGGTACCGGCAATGGCCATGTATCAAGAGCTTTGGTGGTGGTGCCAATCCTGAAAAAACATTTTGATGTAGATATACTCATCAGTGGTCGTCAGTCGAATCTTCATCTTCCCTTTGAAGTACACTACCGATATGACGGAGTGAGCTTTGTGTATGACAAGGCCGGAGGCCTCAGTTATTCAAAAACGCTCTTTCACAACAATCTTGCGAAGGCCTTCAAAGAAATTAAGAGCCTTCCGGTGAAGAATTATGATCTTGTGATCAGCGACTTTGAGCCCATAAGTGCATTTTCGGCTCTACTGCATAAGGTACCTTCACTTGCCTTTAGCCATCAGGCAGCTTTTCTGAGCAAAAAAGTACCACGACCTAAGCGAAAGAGCCGGGTTGGCGAGTTTGTATTAAAAAAATATGCACCGTGCAGACACGCACTTGGAATCCATTTTCAGCGCTATGAATCTTGGATTATTCCCCCCATTTTAAGGCCTGAAATTCTGAATGCCACTCCCACAGACGATGGGGATTACGTCGTGTACTTGCCGGCATTTGGCGATTCTCAACTGGTCAGAGTGCTGGGCAAATCAGACGCGCGGTTTACCGTTTTTTCAAAGTTTTCAACCTTTACCTATAAAAGAAACAACGTAACCATCATTCCAGCTGATGCAAAAGAGTTTACAAAAAGACTCATTAGCTGCAAAGGGGTGATTACGGGTGCCGGTTTTGAAACACCGGCAGAAGCTCTGTATCTGGGCAAAAAACTTCTGTGCATACCCATCAAAGGCCAGTACGAGCAGTATTGTAATGCTGCTGCCTTGAGCGATATGGGTGTACATGTAGCTGAAAAACTGAGTGTTTCAATAATAAATCATTGGATTTCAACATCTTCAAGCTTTGCTCTTACGTTGAAAAATGATCTAAAACAACTGCCTTATAAAGTTCCGGAATTGATAAATCAATTTATTTGATTAATTGGTTTAACGTTACAAAAGATGCTTTTAAAAAAGCAAAATATAAATTTATGCACTCAATCGACCATTTTCAATGAAAATTTTTCAAAAAGCAGCAGAAGTCATATTGCATAATTAAATTATTGTGTTCTTTTGTAACGATGATTAAGATGTGGCGAAATACATATACTTATAAACACATGGGCATGATTAATTGCCCATTGAAGTATGTATGGCGCCCGTCGAATGATCCTAATTAGAAAAAAATTTTAAGACATAAATAAAAACCCAAGGGCGCCCCAAATAGGCGCCCTTTTAATTTTTAAATGGCCTATGATACACCTACTGGAAAAAACGCGTGTGTACACCCCTGAAACTCTGGGGGTGGGCGATGGCGAAAGTCAGATATCACTTTTACAGGTGCTCACGGTGATAGAGTCTGAATTTAAAGAGCAACTTGAAGAACTTCGCTCAATACGGGGTAAAGATTTGAAAATTAAAGATGTAGAACTTCAAAACCAAATGCCTGCTCCTGCAGGAAATCCACTGGTAGTACGCTCTTATGTATATAAGCTCGACAAAAAAGGAGGGTACGAAATAAGGGTTTTTGTACACTCACGCAGCAAAAAGACCGAAAATCGCGTGGCCAAGGCTACCTATGTGCTAACACCAATCGATGCGGATGCTTGAGCCTTATTTGCGCTTTTTGAAAATTCGACAATCTGCACGCGCATAAATCCATCTTCGTCTATGCGCTGAAGCGATACGACTTGCAAGCTGTTGGCCAATTCAGGATTCCAGTAGGAGCGACAGCGGATGTAATTGTCGGTGTATCCCTGAATGTAGCCTTCGCGGTTTTCCGCTTCCCACAACACTGTGCGAACTGAATTGAGTTGAGATTCCATAAAAGCGCGCTGCAGCTTAGCTGAGAGGGTGCGCAGCATTTTGTTGCGCGATTTGCGCACTTGCATGGGCACTACACCAGGCATGGAGGCTGCCGGTGTATTGTCGCGCTCTGAGTAGGTAAATACGTGCAGGTATGATATCGGAAGCGAGTGTATAAATTCATATGTCTCTGAGAAGTGTTCGTCAGTTTCACCCGGAAATCCAACGATCACATCTGCACCGATGCAAGCGTGAGGCATCAATTTTTTAATCAATTGGACGCGGTCGGCATACAGTTCACGGCGATAGCGACGTCGCATCAGGCCGAGAATGTGATTGCTGCCGCTCTGCAATGGTATGTGAAAATGTGGCACAAAGTGCTTGCTTTGCGCTACGAATTCGATGATTTCATCGCGAAGCAGGTTAGGCTCAACGCTGGAGATACGAATGCGTTCAATGCCCGGAACATTGTCAAGTGCTGTTATAAGATCAAGAAAGGTGTGGTCGTGTTTTTTATTGCCAAATTCGCCTTTGCCGTAGTCACCTGTATTTACGCCGGTGAGCACTATTTCCCTGATGCCCTGGCTGGCAATCTCTTCGGCTTTGGCAAGTACATTCTCAAGGGTGTCACTTCTCGAGATACCGCGTGCCAGCGGAATGGTGCAGTAAGAGCATTTGTAGTCGCAGCCGTCTTGCACCTTCAGAAAAGCACGTGTGCGATCGCCGATGCTGTACGAGCTCACAAAAGTGTTGGCTTCCGAGATTTCGCAAGAGTGCACGGTACCGCGGTCGCTTTTATTTAAATCCTTTATGTACCGGAGTATGTTGAATTTTTCAGTAGCGCCAAGTACGAGATCTACACCGGGAATTGCAACGATTTCTTCAGGTTTCAGCTGGGCATAGCAGCCGATTACCACTACGATGCCTTCCGGATTGGTACGCTGAGCTCGTTTTACGATTTGGCGTGTTTCGTCATCGGCATTTTGAGTGACGGAGCAGGTGTTGATCACATACACATCAGCCGGCTGTTCGAATTCCACGCGCTCAAAGCCGTTTGCCACAAAATCGCGCGCAATGGTGGATGTCTCGGCGAAATTAAGTTTGCAGCCTAATGTGTAAAATGCTACTGTCCGTCTCATCTCATTCATGGTTGCAAAGGTAAGACTTCCGCTCACTTCGTTGGCTTTCATGGTTTTAACCATTTTGGGTTTATTAACCAATTGTAAAGAAAGCTCATCAGGCAGAAAGGCCAAAGTATTTCGCTACAACGAGTCAGCAGGCATCACTTCGCTTGATCCCGCCTTTGCCCGTGCCCAAAACAACATATGGGTCGTACATCAGCTCTACAATACGCTGATGGAATACGACCAGCATCTGCAGATAAAGCCCTCTTTAGCAGAGATGCACAGCATAAGTGACGATGGACTTGAATACCGCTTCCGTCTCAGAAAGGATGTGTACTTTCACTCAAGCATTCTATTTTCACCAGATAGCACGCGCAGGCTTACTGCTCACGACGTAGCTTTCAGCCTGAAGCGACTCGCCGATCCCTCGCTGGCAGCACCAGGCAGCTGGACGATGCAGTATGTATCGGAAATCAAGGCTCTGAACGACGACAGTCTGCTGATCAGACTTCGAGAACCCTTTCCTCCGTTTTTGGGCATTCTAACGATGAAGTACTGCAGCGTAGTACCGCGGGAAATTGAAAAAATGCCCAAAGACTGGCTCAGCAAGCATCCGGTGGGTACCGGGCCGTTTTACTTAAAAGTGTGGGACGAAAATGAGGTGATGATACTGCGGAAGAATCCGCTCTATTTTGAGCGCGCTGCCGATTCAGTGAGGCTTCCGTACCTGGAAGGGATAAAAATTACTTTTACAACAGAGCGTCAAAGCGCATTTCTTGAACTGCTGAATGGGAGGATCGACATGATCAGCGGTCTGGATGCCTCTTACAAAGACGAAGTGCTCGATGTAAATGGCCAGTTGCGAGAAAAATATCGACGAGATTTTATACTTCAGAAAGCGGATTATCTCAATACGGAATACCTTGCTTTCAACCTTGAGAAGTGCAAGTCCGAAAATCTGCCCTGGGCTGATGCACGTGTAAGAAAGGCCATTAACCTGGCCATTGACAAAGAAGCCATCATCACCCACCTGCGCAACGGAGCTGGTATGCCTTCAAGGCGAGGTTTTGTTCCCCCAGTCTTAAATCCCTTGGGTTTTTACAAAGAATCTTTCGATATCGAAAAAGCCAAATCACTGCTCGCTGAAGCCGGATTTTACCAGCTTCAGCCTTCTCCGGTGCTCACTCTTAGTACCACCGCCACGTATGCCGATATGGCTGAATTAATTCAGCAAAATCTTTCAAAAATTGGCATTAGAATGCGTGTAGATATACAGCCACCGTCTACGCTCAGGCAGAATATGGCGGCCGGTTCTATAATTTTTTACAGAGGTAGCTGGATTGCTGACTACGCGGATGGAGAGAATTATCTCAGCCTTTTCTATTCGGCAAACGGACCACCCGCAGGTCCGAATTATGCACGCTTCTCAAACAAAGTGTTCGATGCTGAGTACGAAAAGCTCCAGACCATTGTCAATCCAGCCCTGAGAGCCGAACGCATAGCCGCACTTGACAGTTTGCTGATGCACCAAGCTGCCGTAATTCCACTGATGTATGACCAGGTAATTCGCATTGTGCACAAGCGGGCCGAAGGGCTGGAAATTAATCCTCTGAATCTGTTGGAATTGAGAAGACTGCGACTATAAAAGTCTTTTTATTACTTACGACCAAATAACTGTAAAAAACAAAAGAACTTCTTTTGAAATAGGTTTCAAAAAATATCAACAATCATCTTTCCTACGACCGATGTACCTTTGACCACTGATTAATTGAAGTAATGAAATTCGGTGTAGTCGTTTTTCCAGGCAGCAATTGCGATGAAGACATGGTGTATGTACTCCGCAATATTATGGGTCAAAAAGTAGTAAAGCTTTGGCATAAGGAACACGACCTGCAAGGGGTGGATATGGTGGTACTGCCTGGCGGATTTTCATACGGCGACTACTTGCGCAGCGGGGCCATCGCGCGCTTCTCACCGATTATGAACGAAGTAATCGACTTTGCCGAAAAGGGCGGCTATGTGCTTGGCGTATGCAATGGTTTTCAAATCCTCTGCGAAGCTCATCTATTGCCCGGAACATTGATGCACAATACGTCACACCTCTTTATTTGCAAAAATCAATACATCATTGCTGATAATAATGCCTCTGCCATCAATGCTGGTCTGCCGCTCGATCGTCCGCTCCTCATACCCATAGCACATGGCGAGGGCAATTATTATGCGGACGCAGAAGTCATCAAAGAACTGGAAGACCACGCACAGGTGCTCTTCAGATACTGCGATGCCAATGGAAATGTAACCCCCGAAGCCAACCCCAACGGATCAGTGAACAACATCGCTGGAGTGACCAATCGCCACCGCAACGTCTTCGGCATGATGCCCCATCCCGAACGGGCTGCTGACCCCGAGCTGGCAAATGTAGACGGCCGCCTGATTTTTGAAAGTCTTCTGAACCACTGTCTCTCCGAAGTGAAGTAGCATGCCAAAAGAGGCTAAGGTCATCTGGATGACCGGACTATCGGGTGCCGGGAAAAGTACCCTTGCCAATGCCTTAAAAAATGAACTGCAAAGCAAAGGAATCATTGCAGTAATTCTCGACGGCGATGAGCTGCGCCGGGGCATCAATAGCAATCTTGGCTTCAGCGAAAGCGACCGGATGGAAAACATCCGCCGGGCTGCCTGCATGGCTGACCTGCTTCGCAGACAAGGAATGTGGGTCATAGCTGCTCTCATTACACCTTTAGAACAGATGCGGGCAATGGCAAGGCAAATCATCGGTGAGGAAAATTTTCTGTTATTGTACATTAAAGCGCCCCTGGAAATCTGCATCGCCCGTGACCCGAAGCACTTGTATAAAAAGGCTATCAAAGGTGAAATACAAGATTTTACAGGAATATCCGCACCATTTGAAGAGCCCATCAATCCGGATTTGGTCATTGATACAGGCTCACGGCACATCGACGAATGTGTAGAAGAGATTTTACAATCTCTCTCATAACGGCTGTAGTCGATTTTATTTTAAGCCCAGATAAGTGACAAGGTTTTCTGCGTTTTAGCATCTGGTATTATTTCTGCCTTTATCCGCTTTGAGATTCTATCTTTACAGCCTTTAAGTAACGCATTTCACTCTGACCTATGCTTACCAAAGAACAAATCGCCCAACGCATTGCCAAAGAACTCAAAAACGGTTACTACGTGAACCTCGGCATTGGAATCCCAACGCTGGTAGCCAACTATGTGCCCGAAGGCATTGAAGTGGTTTTTCAGAGCGAAAATGGAATGCTTGGTATGGGCCCCTTTCCCTACGAGGGGGAAGAAGATCCGGATGTGATAAATGCCGGTAAGCAGACAGTGACAGTACTGCCGGGTGGTGTGTTTTTCGACAGCAGTACCTCCTTTGCCATGATAAGAGGTCGTCACGTACACCTCACCGTTCTGGGAGCTATGGAAGTATCTGAAAAAGGGGATATAGCCAACTGGAAAATCCCCGGAAAAATGGTCAAAGGCATGGGTGGGGCAATGGATCTGGTAGCCAGCGCCGACAACATCATCGTGGCCATGATGCACACAGATAAACATGGAAATTCCAAGCTGCTGAAAGAGTGCACTTTACCCATTACCGGTGTGCGCTGTGTAAAAAAAATCGTCACCAATCTTGCAGTACTCGATGTGACCGAACGCGGATTTGAGCTTCGCGAGCTGGCACCGGGCGTGACCGTAGAAGAAGTAAAAAAAGCCACAGAAGGCACACTCATCGTAGAAGGTGATATTCCTGAAATGCAGTTTTAACCTCCAACCCGCATTATGCTTGAGCGACTGCGCCATCACCCGGCATGGCCTGCTACCCTGATAGCGCTATTACTCATCTTTTACATCACCTACGACAAGCGATGGACCTACAGCCCCATCATCGAATGGGATGTGTGTAACTACTACAGCTACATCAAAGGCATTCTCTACGAAGGCGATCCCCACCTTCGCCTTTGGAATGTGGACACCAATCGAATGGAGCTTTACACTTACACCAGTGACCGAAGTGAAAAAATGACCGGAGGTCTCGCATTCCTCTATCTTCCGGGTGTGGCAGTGGCGCATGTAATTGCTTCTTTATCTCCAGAATTTTTAGCTGATGGCATCAGTCTGCCTTTTCGCATAGCATTACAATACAATGTGATACCCTATCTCTGGCTAGGTTTTTATTTTCTCTATCTCGTTCTTTATAAAGTAGTTAATCGACACTGGCCGGTGATACTGGCGCTTTTCACGCTCTTTTTCGGAACCAATCTCCTCTATTACAGTGCTATCGAAAATGCTATGTCGCACGCTTATACATTTTCGCTTTATTCTATCTGGCTATACCTGTCGCTTGAGTGGCTCACAAAGCCTCGTGTCTGGATTGCTATTGTAATGGGTGCGCTGGCGGGCATCATTGTGTGGATACGTCCGGTCAACATCATCCTGCTACCTGCATCCATAGGATTGTATTGGTTTCTGAAAAGTCACGATCGCAGCCCTGTCGTCTGGCGTTACTTGCCATCTCATCTTATCTGGATGATTTCTGCAGCGATCCTCATTCTCATACCCCAACTTATCTATTGGAAAGTGACTTCGGGTCGCTGGCTGGTCTATTCTTATGGCGATGAGCGGTTTTTCTTTCTTTCACCCCGCATAGCCGATGGATTCTTTAGCTGGCGTAAAGGGTGGATTCTCTATTCACCGGTATTGCTGATGCTTATTCCGGGCTTTTTGGCTTTATTGAGGAGGAGTTGGCAAGGCACAAGCATTTTTTTTGCCTCGTTTATCTTGTTTGTGTACATCACTTTTAGCTGGTGGTGCTGGTGGTATGGTGGAGGCTACAGTCAGCGTCCCATGATCGACATTTTGCCCCTGCTCGCTCTACCACTTGCAGCAGCCTGGAATCTTATACCAAGATTTATTCTTCCTTTTCGGATTGTTTTGATCATTTTCGTAGCTGCCCTGACCGCTCTAAATGCCTTTCATGTATGGCAATACAAAAACTACCTGATCCATTTCGATTCCAATACCCGAAAGTCATACCTGATGAATTTCCTGCGCACCACGCATGCCCCCGGCTGGTGGGAAGCCCTTGAAGCTCCTGATTATGAAGCTGCTAAAAAAGGTCTAAAGCGATAATTTTTTTGATTACTGCGCTTAACTTTAACCATTACCTCTCTGAGGTACTCATTGTGTTTTAGTGAATCAATAGATTTATACTAGATTAATATCAATTTACGAAGAGCTATGAATTCTAGCTAATTGTGCCAATTCTCAAATTACCTGATAAACAGACGCCTTCCTTCAAACATAGTTTAAACGATTGTAATATTTACAACTTTTCATCACTAACTCGCTCAAATTTTAGCTCTTCCATCATGTTGCTATAAAGTGTAAAAGTTTTCCCATCTGATTCGTAACGAACAATTTTTTTCAATGACGAATTAAAAAAATTTTGCACCATATTACCTTGGCACTCTATCATCGTAGTAGCTATTTGTTTAAATTTCAAACTGTTACCTTCACCAAGTTCATATTTCCCGGAGATACGATTACAGGAGTTGCTGCCACTCACTCGCTGATCGTAACTGTGTAAAATGATAAATGCTTCTGAAAATCGCTCTGAACCCAAAGTCAATTTTTTTACGTCTATACCACTTATACGAACTAATCGCCAATACACATCGGTAATGTCATCGGGCGACACTTTTACCAAAGCGTGAGTAAGCTCAGAGGCTGGCACCTCGTTGTACTTAGACGGCAGCAGCATAAGGCGACCTTCACCGACCCGAAAACTAAAATTTCCTACAGTAATGCGATTACCATCGCTCATCCACTCTGCAGTGCCCTCCGCTGTGTGAATGGAATCCCCATTTCCAATATACTGTAGGATAAGTCGGTACGAGTTGTCGCTGTGCAGCTTCAGTCGAGCAAATATCCCGTCACAATTAGAACAAGGCAAAATCCCTTTGTAATCTCCGCTCCAGTCAACTGAAGTTCTAGAATTGTCGTGACCAGCAGTAGTAGGAAGATCGTTAAGCGAATTCTGCGAAGTGCATGCTATTAATAAAAACTGTAGCCACCAAAGAGGTTGTAACTTTCATATAATCATAAATTTATTAAGAAAAATCAGGTTTAATATTTCCAAATTATTATTTTTAACAACAAATGGCAATTTTTTGATAAACGAAACTAAAAAATCAAAAAGTACCTGATTCAAAGTAAAAATAAAAACTTTAGAATTATCAAAACCGGATACTTGTAAAAAACTCTCGCTTGGAAACAAAAATCTGAATGAATACAATATGTTTGCAGCCTCTACAGTTTTCTAAACACTCTTATGAACTTATCTGAACGAATCACCAACCTACACGAAAGTCAGACCCTTGCTATGGCACGCAAAAGCCGGGAGCTTAAAGCTCGAGGCATCCAAGTTATTAATCTAAGCTTAGGCGAACCTGACTTCAATACCCCAGATTTCATAAAAGAGGCTGCCAAACGAGCAATTGATGAAAACTACTCCCACTACTCCCCTGTCTCAGGCTATTTAGAATTAAGAGAGGTCATTTCCAAAAAATTTGCGCGCGACAATGGTCTTACATATTCACCAGATGAAATTGTAGTGAGCACCGGGGCCAAGCAAAGCCTAATAAACGTGGTGATGTGTTTGGTTAACCCCGGAGATGAGGTGATCATTTTAGCTCCCTATTGGGTGTCTTACACAGCTATGGTTAAGCTTGCCGGTGGAATTCCTATATTTGTTTCAGCTGGAGTTGAGCAAGACTTTAAGCCTTCGGCTGAACAGATTGAGCGAGCCATTACACACCGCACCAAGCTTATCTTATTCAGCACACCGTGCAATCCTACAGGATCTGTATTTACATATAACGAGTTAAGCGCTCTGGCCAATGTGCTTCGTCGTCATCCAAACGTATATGCCATATCTGATGAAATTTACGAACACATTATTTTTGATGAAAAACACATAAGCCTCGCCAGTTTCGAAGGTATACGCAATCGTGTGATCACCGTCAACGGACTTTCAAAGGGATATGCCATGACGGGCTGGCGCATAGGTTTCATTGGTGCCCCACGCGAAATTGCTCAGGCCTGTGACAAATACCAAGGTCAGTATACCAGTGGCACCTGCACCATCAGCCAGCGGGCAGCTATCGCAGCCCTGGAAGCCGATCCATCAGAAATCAACTATATGAGAGATGCCTTTCGACGAAGAAGGGACATCGTTCTCGACCTGCTCGGAAAAATTCCGGGTTTTAAAGTCAATGTACCAAAAGGGGCTTTTTATGTATTTCCAGATGTATCGGAGCTGCTGGGCAAGCGCTATGGCAATCAAATCATCCGAAATACAGAAGATCTCTGTATGTACTTTCTAAATCATGCTCACGTAAGCCTGGTGACCGGCGATGCCTTCGGTGCAGAAAAGTGCATACGATTGTCATACGCTGCCTCTGAAACAGATCTGATTGAAGCAATAGCACGCATCCATCAGGCAGTAAATAATTTAACGGATTAATGTTATGCCCATTCAGACTGATATTGATTTCATCTATCAGATTTTCGAACAGAGTATAGATGACTATCACATTCACGACGATGTAAACCGACCCATTTCTGTTCCTTATGAAGAGGGTACTTTTGAATACTATCTATATCTGAAAAATGCCATAGACTGCGTACAGTGGCATCTCGAAGACCTGATCCGCGATCCGGATATAGATCCGGCGGAAGGCCTGAAAATCAAACGAAAAATTGATGCACTCAATCAGCAGCGCACAGATACGGTAGAAAAAATAGATGACTTCTACCACAATTTCTTTGCGCCTATCAAACCCCGACCCGATGCCCGGCTCAATACCGAAAGCATCGCATGGGCATTGGACAGGCTCTCCATACTAAGTCTGAAAATCTACCACATGGAAGCCGAGGTACAACGGGATGACGCTTCTGATGAACACATTGACTTCTGTCAGAAAAAACTAAGTCTTCTCTACACGCAAAAAGCTGATCTCACAACGGCCATCCGACAGCTGCTCACCGATATAGCCGAGGGAAAGCGCATTGTAAAGACCTATCGCGCAGTGAAAATGTACAACGACCCCTCGACTAATCCCGTTTTGTACCGAAAAAATTCAAAAGACTAATCCGATGAAAGTGCTTGCCATTCGCTTCTCAGCTATGGGCGATGTGGCACTATTGGCAGCTGCAGCCAAGGCATGGCTTATGCATCGCTCGGACGCCGAATTGATTGTGTGCTCTCGACCAATGTTTGAACCTCTGTTTGAGCAGATCGACCGGTGTTTTTTTTTCGGGGCTGATGTCAGAAAGCACTACAAAGGTCTTTTGGGAATGAAAATACTGGCCGACCATCTGGTGAATGAATTTGATTTCGACCATGTGGCCGATCTTCACGACGTGCTGCGCAGCAGAATGTTGAGCACATTTCTTCGCTTTCAGGGATTTCCGATTACACGGATCAAAAAGGACAGAATCCAAAAAAAAAGACTGACCAGTCGCACCAATAAGCAACTCACCCCGCTAAAACACACGGTGCAGCGCTATCTCGATGCATTGCCGGGCGAGGTGCAGTGGAATGATGCTCACCTTCCAGTTTTTTCGCCGATCAAAAACCAGTCTGAGATGGCAAAACCTGTGGTAGGCATCGCTCCGTACGCCAAGCATCCTACCAAGCAGTGGCCTGAAAACAGAATGGTGGAGCTGGTGAAAAAACTTACCGAAAGAGGTATTCGTTGCCTCCTCTTTGGCACCATTGCTGAGCGTCACCATTTTAAATCCTTTTTCAAGACCAATAGTCTGGTAGAAATGGTACCCGACAACTGTTCGCTGAAAGAAGAGATTCAACACATCCGAAAGCTCGATGCTTTTGTGGCAATGGATTCATTTAATATGCATCTGGCCACGCTATGTGGAATACCGGTGGTAAGTATCTGGGGTTCGACACATCCGTTTGCGGGGTTTTCGCCTTTAGGGGAGTCTGCCCGGCACATCGTTCAGATCGAACTCGAATGCCGTCCTTGCTCTGTGTATGGCAATAAACCGTGCTACCGTGGCGACCACGCTTGTATGCAGAGTATATCTGTAGAGCGGGTTTTTAAAGAAATAATTGGTGTTTTGTAAGGCCCCGAATCTTTTATAATCACCTTGTAAAGCCTTCATTATCAAAAATAACCATCAAATTAGAATGGAATCAGCATTAGCATAGCGCACCTCATCTATTGGTTTTTTAAATGACTATTAAATACGATAATCTGACCAGCAACTAAGAAATCATTAGACGAATAAAGTTAAAGATTTTTTAAATATAATTTCACATGTGAAATTTTATTTTACAAGTAATATTCTGTTTTTTAATGTAAAAAGTAATTTATTGAAATATTTTTTCATATTTGATTGAAATTTCTATTTTACTTTAGTGAATCAAAATGTCTAACCTTAAATCTAAAGCCATGGAAAAGAAAACCCACGTACATAACTTAATCATCCTCGATGAAAGCGGTTCAATGAGCTCAATCAAAAGTTTAATCATCTCAGGGTTTAATGAGCTTATTCAATCCATCAAAGAAACTCAAAGAGTAAAGTCAGAACTCGAACACACCATTTCATTCTTTTCATTTAACAGTAATGGAATAAAAGAGCATTACTTCATGGTAACTGTTGACGATACTATTCAAGAGATAAATTCTTCGAATTACAATCCTCATTCAATGACGCCCTTGTACGACGCAATGGGTTTTAGTATTACAAAATTGCGTAACGCTTTAGAAAATCATGATAACTATGAAGTTTTAGTAACTATTCTTACAGATGGATTAGAGAATCATTCGACAGAATACACGGCAGATGCAATTAAAAAATTAGTAGAAGAACTAAAAGCTAAAGGTTGGACTTTCACCTACATTGGTACTGATCACGATGTATATTCACAAGCTCATAATATCGCTGTTACTAATATATTGTTTTTTAATAAAACTGAAATGAATATTAAAGAAATGTTTGAAAAAGAAAAGAAAAGTAGACAAAGATATTATTATAAAATTATGGAAAATAAAAAAGAAAATATGAACAAAGATTTTAATGATAAATTCTATGAAGACGAAGATATTCCGAAGGAGAATAATTGAGGAAATGATTCCCCAAAATAAGTTTATAATGTTTAATAAAAGTTTTAAAATTTTAACTTTATGAAAAACTTTTTTACTAAAGAAGTATTTGAGGAAGAAGATAAAAAATTAAAAGAATTGTTCTTCCCGGTAGAACTATGTGAAATAAATGTGCGTTTGCCTGACAAAAACATGATATTTGCAAAAACATTTAAAGGAGTAGTTCGTACCGATACTAAATACATTTTTTCTGTGCTTTCAGATGTTTATAAACTCATTACAAATGAAGAAGCACTCATTTTAGGAAAATAAATTTTCAACCTTTTATTTAAAAATATAAATATAGATGAAATAAAGCCATATCGAATCATACATTCTAATTCATTTGGAATGTGTAGAATGCAGCTAACAAGAGAATCTTTAAACCTTATGGTTTTTTAACAAGATGAATGGTTGCCTTTTATTCAGGTTTCTAACAGTCACAATAAAGTTCATTTACTCAAGTTTGATTAAGGTTTTGTGAGAAAGCTTTGTATGAATGGAATAATCTTTCAAAAAGACGCTGTAGAAATCAAGATAAATCACAGTAAGAATGAAAAATTTAATTTAAAAATCATCGAATGATTGAGAAATTTCGAATTTACTTCGATTGCTTTTTCATCATACCTAAAAGAATTAAAAAAAATCGGCTTTGATAGATCGTATTTAGTCCCTCTGACTTGTAAGATATTCAATTTAAACTTTGTACTTGAAGCAGATTGGATAAAAAATAGTTTTTTGGATAGATTTAAAATAGAAAAAAGATTGAAAAAGATAGACAGGAATTTCAAAAATTGAATTACTTAATTAACAAGTTAAGTGAAGAGTATTTTACAGAATTAGGAAATAATATGTATGCAGCGTTGAATGTGTTAACAGATTTAGTTTCAAATTACCCGAACGAAGTAAAAAAATTTAAACAATTCGCCCAATATTCAGACTTTTACTTTTTTAGACCTACGCAGTGGATGATTGAAATGAATGAAAGAAATCTTAATGATAATAAGCACTTTGCTGATTATCTAGGAGAGTATTTAAAATATCATAATTACTAAAAAGAGAACAAATTAAGTTTTTATCCAAATTAAATGTCTAACATTAGTTAAATTAAAAAAAAAAAAAAAAAACTAAAATTGTTTAAGTCAAAATTTTTTAGCAGCAGCCATGAATAAAAGATAGCATACAGATGCTTTAAGTCACTTGTGTTTCTAGAAGGGATGGAATATTTTTGCTTTTATGATAAAAATCCTCCTGAGAAAATTTGGTGCGCTCCTGCTGACGCTGGCTATGGTCAGTGCGCAGACTGGGGTGGTCATTTCGTTTCACTACTGTAAGGGGGAGCTGGTCGAATCTTCGGTTTACCTTCCGGTAGAAGAATGCGGGGGTGAAAGTAATTATGCAGCTTCATGCCAATCCGTCGGTGATGAAGGTCTTTGTACTACACAAATCTATAATGACTGCTGCACGACTGAGGTCATAGCGCTGCAAGCTGATCACAATCTGCAGCAGAGCAAAAAGTCTGAAATACCCCATTTTTTTCCGGATAAGGCTTCATATGAGTTAATTGCTAAGTTTCCGGTTTGGACTCCATCTATTGAAGAGCCTCTCAAAGATGTACCAGCCGGTCGGACGGTACCTCTTTACATATCATTGCATCGGCTGATTTATTACGGATAATACTACACTGATCGCTTCTTAGTTGCTTTCCCGGCTCTTTTCAGGCTATTGCTTACTCAAATGGTTTCTGAAAGTATATGACTGCATGGATGAGGGTAATAGAACAGCCCTTTTAGAAAGTTGCAACACTTTCGGGGATGCCATCGAGAGATCGAAATGAAGGAAATGGTCGGCACCTGCCCGCGTGAGGTGCCTGGAGGGTGCCGGCGAAGCCGGCAGTGCGATGCGCAGCGAAGCACGGAAGCGAAGCGTACCCCGGAAGGGACCGACCCAGACAGAGCGCGCCTGAGCGCTCTGTCTGGGACACGCCCAAAAAAATCAAAATCAAAATCAAAATTGAAATCAATCATTCATTCCAATAAAAATTTGACAGATATGAAAAAAATTCTCGTTATACTGCTGATCATCCTTGGTTATCAGGTATTTTCTCAAAAGAGGGTGGAAGCCACCATCCATGTGGATGGGGTATGTGATATGTGCAAAAAGCGCATTGAGCGTGCGCTGGATGTGCCGGGAATCACCTTTGCCGAATGGGATAAGAAAACTCATAAGCTCTACGTGGTGTATCGGCCTAAAAAAATCAGCGAAGAGCGCATTCACCAGCTGCTCAACGAGGCTGGACATGATACCGAAAAATCCAAAGCGCCGGACGATCGCTATGAAACTGTGGCGGAGTGCTGCCGCTACCGCGACGAAAACAATCCTCATAAAAAAGGTCACTAAAAGCCTTTAGAAATGAGGATGTTCAGAATTTTTTGGGCAGTGTTATTCACTGCCCTTCTCTGGCCTGTGGCCGCACAGAAGGTGACAGGGCGGGTCTTTGCCGATGAAAATGGGAGGCTTGAGCCACTGCCGTATGCCAATGTCTTCTGGAAAGTGGACAAATCGGGTACGGTGACCGATGAAAACGGCCTTTTTACCATTGACCGGCCGGCGAAAAACGATACATTGGTGGTGAGTTTTGTGGGATATAAGCGGCTGGAGCTGTATCTGCGGCCGGGAGTGAGGCAGCTTGACTCCCTCATCTTGCGTCCGGGTAATCTACTGGCAGAAGTGGAAATCCGGGAAGTAATCAAAGGGATCGAACTCGACCCAAGAGCTGTGCAACTGACACAAACCATCGGAAAAAAAGAACTGCTGAAGGCAGCCTGCTGCAATTTGTCGGAGAGCTTTGAGACCAATCCGGTGGTGGAGTCAAGCTTTACAGATGCCATAAGCGGAATACGACAAATCGAGCTACTTGGCCTGTCGGGCAAATACACGCTGCTACAAACGGAAAATATACCAACCGGGCGAGGCATGAATCAACTGCTTGCACTGGCCTCCATACCAGGGCCGTGGATTGAATCCATACAGCTGACCAAAGGTATCGGCAGTGTGGTCAATGGGTTTGAAAGCATGACCGGCCATATCAATGTAGAGCTGCTGAAGCCTGAATCAGCCCCCTACCTGCACCTGAACGGATATGTAAACAATGCACTGCGAATGGAAGCCAACGCTCTGCTGGGCAGTGTGGTGACGGATCACCTTTCGCAGCACACGCTCATTCACCTGAATTCCAGTCCCCTACCCTGGGATATGAATGGTGACAACTTCATGGACATGCCTATCGGCCAACAGGTGAATCTGCAGAACAAATGGAAGTACTCCGACGGACATCGATTTGAAGGACAAGCCGGATTGCGCCTGTTAAACGACAGCAGGGCGAGCGGAACGATGGAAACACCGCTCTTTGGTGAACTTACAAATGTCCAATGGCCCTACAGGGCAAGAGAGCGCAGGTGGGAATTTTTCACGAAGAATGCTTTTGTATTTCAGACCGAAAAACCATCTTCCTTAGGCCACATTGTAAGCATACACCAGCACACATCGGACAGACTGTATGGCACAAGACAATTTGACGGACATCAATGGAGCCTGTATCAAAATCTCATCTACCAATCAGGAGATCAGACCAGTGCATGGATACTTAAAGCCGGGCTGTCACAGCAGATCGATCGAGTATATGGGGCTTTTACAGATTCGACCGGTGTGCAGGCCTACGACCAGCGCACGGAAGCGGTGCACGGGGCTTTTGTAGAGATGGCATGGATGCCCTCTGAAAAGTTTTCGGCTGTGATGGGAGGGAGGATTGATTATTCCAACTTGTTCGAATGGTTTGCCACACCTCGTCTGCACGTTCGGTATGCACCCTTTGAAAACACGGTGATTCGCGGACATGTGGGTTCCGGACGACGCACACCGCTGCTGGCGCTGGAAAGTGCGCAGGCACTGATGTCAAACCGACGAGTTTTTATCACCGGCCAGCTACAGCAGGAGCATGCCCTAAATGCCGGACTGAGCATGCAGCAAGATTTCAGGCTAAATTACCGCAAGGGTACGATTACGGCAGATATTCAACGTACGTATTTCTACAACCAGTTTGTCCAGGACTATGACCTGCATGCTCTGGAATATCACGGCTATTTCAATCGTGGCTCTACGGCAGACCACCTGATGCTGCAGCTCGACTATGAGCCCATGCGCCGGCTTGAGACCCGACTTGCCTACAGACGGCAGTGGGTGTTTACGGAATTTACACATCAGCGGCTCGAAACTCCCTTTGTGGCTCCCGAGCGTTGGTTTGCCAACATAGCCTATGCCACGCGGGGCAACTGGAAATTTGACCTGACAGTGAATTATTTCAAATCCAGACGACTGCCACAAACAGCCGAGAAGGGACCATTGCGCGTCGATGACCGCTCACCTGACTTCTGGATCGTAAATGGCCAGATCAATTATACGCTGAAAAAAGGCGAAATCTATCTCGGCGTGGAAAATCTCTTAGACCTTCGCCAGCTGAATCCGGTGATATCGGCGGGCGATCCGCTACATCCGGCATTTGACGCTACCATCGTTTGGGGTCCGATTTTTGGCCGGATGGTATATGTGGGGATAAACTGGAATCTGTTTTAGAAGCCTGCATCTTTAATCGATTTGTAAATAGACCTGAATCGACCCGTGTCGATTCAGGTTTTTATGCAAAAGCTGGTCATGTTTTATTTCACTTTTCATAAGCTAAAAGAAGTCAAATGTTTGCAGATATTAGATAATAAATTCTGCCGAATGAAATCCCCTCACATTGTGGTCATAGGCTGTGGATTTGCTGGATTGGAGCTCATCAAGCATCTGAACAAGTCGCCTTACAAGATTACAGTCCTTGACAAAAACAATTATTTCAACTTTCAGCCCCTTATGTACCAGGTAGCCTCCGGAGGTCTTGGCGCTGACGCTATTGCCTATCCGCTGCGCAAAATCATCAGCAAGATGCCCAACGTTACGTTCAGAATGGCAGAGGCTACTTCAGTAGATCTGAACAATAAGGTAGTCAAAACATCCATAGGCGATATTACGTACGATTATTTGTGCATTGCCACTGGTGCGAAGACAAATTTTTTTGGTAATGAGGTTCTGGAATCTCATTGTATGCAACTCAAATCTATACCCGATGCTCTGGATATTCGCAGTGACATTTTACAGGAATTTGAAAAGGCACTAAGCGAGAGCGATGCAAACAAAATCCGGCGCATTCTCAATTTTGTGATTGTGGGTGGAGGTCCGACAGGAGTAGAAACTGCCGGAGCGCTTGCAGAAATCAAAAATCATGTGATACCGGCCGATTATAGGGAATTAGACCCGTCGTTGATGCGCGTGTATCTCATCGAAGCATCACCGAGAATCCTGTCGGCTATGAGCGAAATATCATCAATAAAAGCTGAGATGTATTTAAAAAAACTGGGAGTTCATGTGCTTACAAACACGGCTGTAACATCATTTGATCCAGCTCATGGAAAATTAAACCTTAGCGATGGCAGAACACTTGAGACTGAAACAGTCATCTGGACGGCAGGTGTAATGGGTAAGACCATAGACGGAATAGCCAATCATCTCATAGCGCGTGGTAATCGATACAAAGTGGATCAATACAACAGACTCGAGGGTTATAAAGAAATATTTGTAATAGGAGATGTAGCCTACATGACAGCCGATAAAGATTATCCTAACGGACATCCGATGGTAGCTACGGTAGCCCAACAGCAAGGCAGGAATCTGGCTAAAAACTTACTTCGATTATTTTATGACAAACCTTTGTGTCCCTTCCGGTACTTTAATAAGGGTAGTATGGCGACCATCGGAAGGCACAAGGCCGTGCTTGAAATTGGTGCTTTAAAAGTACAAGGCTATTTAGCCTGGTTTGGATGGATGTTTTTACATCTGATGCTTCTTGTGGGATTTAGAAATCGAGTGGTTGTATTTGTGAATTGGCTGTGGAGTTATTTTACCTATCAAAGAGCTATTCGACTAATTATTAGACCTTTTGAGTCGCATATTAGATAATTTTTTTCTGTTTTAACAATATCTAACTACCGTTTAGTATTTCTCAATCGAGGCACCACTGCTTTCGAATCCGAATTGTAAAAAAACTATTTTTAGACCGGAAATTTCAAATCAATTTTTAGAATGCAATGGACAACTATTGTGAATACATTTTGAATCATATTTAAGAATACTTTTGTGTAAAATGCTATTATTATGGATAAAAAAATTTACATCCCAGAAAGTGAAACGCCAAAGCAGTGGTATAACATCCTGGCAGATATGCCCAATAAGCCCATGCCACCCTTGCATCCGGCGACAAAGCAACCCATCAATCCGGCGGATCTTGCCCCGTTATTTCCTGAAGCTTTGATTAAGCAGGAAATTTCTACAGAACAATTCATTGATATACCGGAAGAGGTTTTGGATATCTATAAATTGTGGAGACCTACTCCGCTAATACGTGCATATAATTTGGAGAAAGCATTAGACACGCCAGCGAAGATATACTACAAGTACGAAGGGGTAAGTCCTAGTGGCTCCCATAAGCCGAATACCGCAGTTGCCCAGGCATATTACAATAAAAAAGAAGGTGTTCGTAAACTTACCACGGAAACAGGTGCAGGACAGTGGGGTACTGCCTTATCATTCGCATGTAATAAGGTTGGTTTAGAATGTGATGTGTATATGGTGAAGGTCAGTTATGACCAAAAACCCTACAGGAAGGTTATCATGAAAACATTTGGCGCCAATGTCTATGCATCGCCTACAGATAGAACTCAGGCCGGTCGCAATATCCTCGAAAAAGACCCGTCCAATCCCGGTAGCTTGGGCATAGCTATTTCAGAAGCCATTGAAATAGCCGCATCGGATCAGCATACTAAGTATGCGTTGGGAAGTGTGTTGAATCACGTCTTGCTTCACCAGACAATTATAGGTGAGGAGTGTATCAAACAATTAGAACTCGCTGGAGATTTTCCCGACATAGTGATTGCACCACTAGGGGGAGGCTCCAATTTTGCGGGAATTTCATTTCCATTTCTCCGATATAATCTGACAGAAGGCAAAAAGATTAGGTGTATTGCTGCCGAGCCGGCTTCGTGCCCTAAGCTCACCAAAGGCAAGTTTATGTACGACTTTGGAGATACGGCAGGCTATACCCCTCTTTTACCTATGTTTACATTAGGGCATAACTTCATGCCGGCATCTATTCACGCTGGTGGCTTGAGATATCATGGTGCCAGTGTGTTGTGCAGTCAGCTTTTAAAAGACGGTCTCATTGAAGCCGTGGCCTTACAACAGACCGAATGTTTTCGTGCCGGACTGCTTTTTGCCCGCACCGAAGGCATACTACCAGCCCCTGAAGCCACCCACGCCGTAGCCCAAGTGATTCGTGAAGCCCAAGCTGCTAAGGAAGAAGGGCGATCGAAAACCATTTTATTTAACCTATGTGGACATGGCTACTTTGATCTTCAGGCATATAATGACTTTTTAGAAGGAAAGATTACTGATCATTATTTAACCGATGAAGAGCTTCAGAGAAACCTGGTAGAATTGGAAAAATTTCAACCAGCTTAAAATGGTGGATATATATCAATAATTACTATCACGGTCTCGCCTGATTATTGCTACAGAAAGTTGATTTCAATTAAATATGTATGTTTTATAAAAATCATAAAAACCCCGTTAATGTCGGGGTTTTTTATTTTACTCAGATGTAAATACCAGTTGAAATTTTAGGCGTTTTTATTCTAATGAGCGTTGATAAATTTGGTTAGAAACCCCAGCCTAATTGAAGACCTAAACTCAGGGTAGTGGGCAGATTACCTCCAAATCTGAATGGAAAAGGAAGAGAGACAGAAAAATTAGAATTTTTAAGGTGAAAAAGCGTTCTACCTATTACAGGTGTGAATCCCACTTGGCCATTAGATTCAAAAGCTATTCTTGCTGAAAACCCATAATGCTCAGAGAAAGTATAGGTAAATCCCGGGTGAAACAAAAGACCAGAAGTAGAAATTAAATTATTGTCTTAAACTAAATGTCCCTTCAGTCGAACACTGGGAACAAATTCTATTGAAAACGCAAAGTTTTTCGCAACCCAAAAATTTACTCCTACCGGAAAGCCAACGCTATGAAGTGGAAGTATATCCGTATTTCCCTTTTTAAAATCATAATCTACAATATGCGTGACAACGCTGAAGTACGCTCCTACTCTGGGGTTTGAGATAAATGTTTCCTCGTAATTTTGACCGTAAAGTTTAGAAGTAAGAGTTGACAGTGAGAGTATTAATGTACAGTAAGCTCTGACATAAAAGAGCTTGTTTTTTGAAAATTGAAATTGCATAATAACGCCTAAGTAAGCGATGCAATAAAATGAATTTTCTATAATCATGCAACAATGTTGCATTTGAAGAGATACGAAAATCCTCATCAAAAAAAAATCCCTGACTAAAAGTCAGGGATTCAATTCAATTTCAAGTCAATAAAGATTAAGGAGGGCAGCGACATACTCTCCCGGCGGATTGCCAGTACCATCTGCGCTGGTGGGCTTAACTTCTCTGTTCGGAATGGGAAGAGGTGATCCCCACCGCAATAGCCACCCTCGAAGTCGTCTGTGTCAGTTTTTTGATTTGATTTGTTTTGCGTTGTGACTGACACCAATTCGGTTTTCGGCCTTTTCCATATCGGCATATGAAGCAGAGATAACGGACTGTGTGAGGAAGTTTACGGGTAATTAGTACTGCTCGGCTATGACATTACTG
>NZ_JBKBHX010000006.1:0-16066 GCF_046299575.1 Thermaurantimonas sp.
CCTGCGAACGCAGTGAGCAGTTGCATGAATGGATGCAGACACTCTGTCGTCTGCACCACCAAAACAAGGATTAAGACATATTTTCTTTTTTGTGCTTGTCACATGCAAAGCGCCATTGGGCTTTCGACATATCCGTCACATATCCACAGCTCCCCCCCTCGCCCGCGCAAACTTTTAAAACAATCAGATTACCTTATTCAAGTCATTAGAACTGTCAACGTTTATGTATTAAAAACCTCAACATTAAATACTGACATTTGGCCTTAAACCAAATTAATTACTCAACCCCCTCTCACTACCCATTAGATACTCTGACGAAATTTTTCGGCTACTGAATCAATCTAAATCTACTGAAATTAAGGGGAAAAATCGTTTTTCCATAGTACTGGCAAAGTGCGCAGGTATAAGTTTAAGGCTTCCAGTTACTGAAAGTTATAGCTCATAGAAGAACTGAAATGAAAAAAGCTGCAGCGCAGCCGTAGGGTTGATAGTCGTATTTCGACCAATATGGCAATTTAGCTCCGTTGGAGCACAACAAATCCATTGCATTTTCCAAATTGCGTTGCACCCATGAAGCTGATTGTTGATTTCTGACGACGATGCTATTAATGTATCGCCCCAATGGGCGTTGGCGTTAACTCTGCGAAAATCTATGGCTGAATCTGCTAATATCTGAGTACTCAGTTTTGATTTTAGTTAAAGCTAATGATTTTGAAAGCGGTCGCAGGCCGCTGCCGCGTGAGGGATACGGCGGGCGCGCGCCAGTGCGGTGCGCAGGCGAAGCGCAGCGAAGCCGTAGCACGGAAGCGAAGATTATGCTGACGAAAACTTTTTGTTTTGTCAGCATCTTCGACCCCATTCGAGTAGCCCGATCCAGACGAAGGTGCTTTTCAGCCCCTTGTCTGGACAAGCCCAAAAAGCTTCCCGAGAGGGCATGCTCCGAGGGGACACGCCCAAAAAATAATAAAAATACAATTAACGCTGTTGAACAGCTCTTGTATGAAAGGTTTTCGTCTATATTTGCCGTCATGAATCAGCGCACACACATCCATCGTCATCATCATCACGCTTCCCACCACCGGGCAAGCCGCGGATGTGTAGTGCATCACCCACACCTGTAAGCACGCGTAATATCCGAAATAACCTCTAAAGGCTTGCCTCACCGGCAGGCCTTTTTTGTTTTTTAACCTCCTTCACACATGACAAAACTTAAAATCGCCCTTCAGAAATCAGGTCGCCTGAGCGACAAATCGGCCGAACTCCTTCGGGAAGCCGGCATCCACTTCCCAAACGACGGCAGTAAACTGCGCACGGAGGCTTCGAACTTTCCGCTGGAAATCTACCTGCTGCGCGACGATGACATCCCGCAGTATGTAGCTGATGGCGTGGCAGATGCGGGCATCGTAGGACTGAATGTGGTGGCTGAGAAGTCCAAAGACATTCGGGTGGTCGATCACCTGGGCTTCGGCAAATGCCGACTTTCGGTGGCCGTACCGAAGAATCAGCCTTTTGACAGCCTTCAGGACCTCAACGGCAAGCGCATAGCGACCAGCTACACGCGCATCGTGAGCCGATATCTGCATGAGCACGGCATTGAGGCCGAAATACACGAAATCAGCGGCTCGGTAGAGATTGCCCCGGGCATCGGGCTGGCAGATGCCATCTGCGATCTGGTCAGCACCGGCAGCACCTTGCTCACCAATGGCTTGCGCGAGGTGGCTACCGTGATGCACTCCGAAGCGGTTCTGGTGGCTCGTCCTGATCTGAGCAGCATACAAGCCGAGGTGCTCAGCAAGCTGATTTTTCGCCTGCAGGCTGTGCGAAAGGCCCGAAACCACAAGTACATCCTGCTCAATGCGCCCAACGAGCGCATACCTGACATCGCCCGCGTATTGCCGGGCATGAAAAGCCCTACCATACTACCGCTGGCCACCGAAGGCTGGAGTTCGCTGCACTCGGTGGTGGAGGAAGACACCTTCTGGGAAGTGATCGAACAGCTCAAAGACCTGGGCGCTCAGGGCATACTGGTGGTGCCGATTGAGAAGATGATTGTATGACCTACCCAAATAGTAGCCTATGATGAAGATTTTCAAAAATCCAGACCTGCAGCAATGGCCCGACCTGATTCGCCGGCCGGCTGCTGATACCCGCACTCTGGAGCCGGTGGTGCAGCCGGTACTGGAGGCCGTAAAATCCCGTGGCGACGATGCCCTGAGGGAGTTTACACAGCGCTTTGACCGTGTACACCTGTCAGAATTTCGAGTTTCCGACGCAGAGTTTGAAGCGGCTGTACTTAAATGCCCTGCCAAACTCAGAGAAGCTATACTACTGGCCCGGCAGAATATAGAGACCTTTCACCGCGCGCAGATGGAGCAGCCCACTCCGGTAGAGACCATGCCCGGTGTGCACTGCTGGCGTAGGTCAGTGCCCATAGAGCGCGTGGGGCTGTATATACCGGGAGGGTCGGCACCTTTGTTTTCCACACTGCTGATGCTTGGTGTGCCGGCGCGCATAGCCGGCTGCCGGCACATAGCGATCTGCACGCCCCCTCAACCCGATGGATCGGTGCATCCGGCCATACTTTTCACCGCCTCAGCTCTGGGCATACGTGACGTGTTTAAGGTCGGAGGTGCTCAGGCCATTGCAGCTCTGGCATACGGCACAGAGAGCATACTGGCCGTGTATAAAATTTTCGGCCCCGGCAATGCTTACGTGACCGCTGCCAAGCAGCTGGTGGCGCGCGACGGTGTGGCCATCGACCTGCCGGCCGGCCCTTCTGAGGTAGCTGTAATCTGCGACCACACAGCGCATCCCTCCTTTGTCGCTGCCGACCTACTCTCACAGGCCGAGCATGGGTGTGATTCGCAGGTGCTGCTCATCACCTGGTCTGAAGAGGTACTTCAGGACGTAATACTCGATGTCGAACGCCAGCTCAGCGAATTGCCCCGCCGTGATGTAGCACATGCCGCTCTCAAAAACAGCAAGGCCATCCTTGTCGCTGGCCCAGACGAAGCCATCCACCTTTCTAATGCCTATGCCCCCGAGCACCTCATCCTCGCCTGCTCTGAGGCCGACGTGCTGGCCACGCAAGTAGTCAACGCCGGTTCGGTATTCATCGGTCATTACTCGTGCGAAAGCGCCGGCGACTACGCCTCAGGCACCAATCATACCCTGCCCACAGGCGGCTATGCTCGGGCCTACAGCGGTGTGTCGCTCGACAGCTTTGTGAAGAAGATCACCTTTCAGCGGCTCACCCCCGACGGCCTGCGCCGTATCGGCCCGACCATTGAAACTATGGCCGAGGCAGAAAACCTTGCCGCACATAGCCGTGCTGTATCCATTCGCCTGAATCACTTAAAAACCAATACCAGCAAGCTATGACTTTTGACATCGAAGCACTGCTGCGGCCCAACATCCGCCATCTGAAGCCCTACACCTCAGCACGCGATGAGTTTCAGGGCAAGGCACACATCTACCTCGATGCCAACGAAAATCCCTTCGACGACACCCCCTTCCACCGCTATCCCGACCCCCATCACCAAGATTTGAGGCAAAAAATTGCTTCACTCATCGACCTGCCGCCCGACCACATCTTTCTCGGCAATGGCAGCGATGAAGCCATCGACCTGCTCATCCGCGCCTTTTGCACGCCGGGCAAACACACTGTGCTCACCTGTCCGCCCACCTATGGCATGTACGAAGTGCTGGCCCAAACACACGGCGTTGACGTACAGCAGGTGCTGCTCACACCTGATTTCCAACTCAATGAGCCAGCTATCCGACAAGCAGTGCGGCCCTCCACGCGACTTATCTTCCTCTGCTCGCCCAACAATCCCACCGGCAATCTGCTCAGCCGTCCGTCCATCGTACGCATACTCACTGCCTTTCAAGGCATCCTGGTGGTCGATGAAGCTTACATCGACTTTGCCGATGCCCCCGGACTCACCGACCTGCTCAGCACCCACCCAAATCTGGTCATACTGCGCACCTTTTCCAAAGCCTGGGGCCTTGCGGGACTGCGTGTGGGTATGGCACTGGCCCGGCCGGAGATCATCAGCGTGCTCTACCGCATCAAGCTGCCCTACAACCTTAGCCAGGCCACCCAGTCGTACCTCTACACTGCCCTCGACCGCCACAGGGAAGTACAGCAGCACATCAGCCTGATCCGCACTGAGCGTCACCGCCTTTCCTGCGCTCTCAGTTCCTTGCCGTTCGTGCGCCAGATACACCCTTCCGACGCCAACTTCCTGCTCGTTCGCTTCAGCGACCCACAGCACACCTACCGCTATCTGCTCAGCTGCGGCATCGTCGTGCGCGACCGCAGCCGCCAGCCCCTCTGCCAAGGCTGCCTTCGCATCACCGTAGGCACCCCCGCCGAAAACGACCAACTCATCCAGGCTCTTTCCGACCTATGAACAAGGGTTTTTATTATTATTTGGGCGTGCCCTTCGCAGGTTGCCCTTTCGGGCAACTGCTCAGGTCGGGCTATCCGCTCATATTCGCCTTGCGCGTGGCCGCAGCACTATCTGGGCTGCGTTGTCTGCCCTTCGGGCCAGCCAGCCGCTCCCAGTGTGCTGCAGCCCACCCGCTGCGGCTCATATCCGCTCCTATCCCTCACGCGAGCACATGGGCCGACCGAAACTTTTTATTAAAAGCCCTTTCACCAATTACACCAATAAACCCAAAATAAATACATTAAAAAAATGTCCCAACCCTCTAACAAACTTTTAGCGTCAAACCAGAATAAAAAGAAACTGCTCTTCATCGACCGCGACGGCACCCTCATCCACGAGCCACCCGACACATATCAGATCGACAGCATCGACAAGCTTTCCTTCCTGCCCGGCGTATTCGAATACCTCGGCAAAATTGCCCGCCAGCTCGATTACGACCTCGTCATGGTCACCAATCAGGATGGTCTCGGCTCCCCCGGCTATCCCGAAGAGGTATTCCGCCCCATTCAGGAGCTTATCCTGCGCTTGCTTGCCGGCGAAGGCATCACCTTCAGCGAGGTATGCATCGACCGTAGCTTTGCTCACGAAGGCAAGCCCACCCGCAAACCCGGCACCGGCATGCTCACCCACTACATGCAGGGCGATTTTGACCTTGCCCATTCATGGGTCATCGGCGACCGCGCCTCCGATGTACTTCTGGCTCAAAATCTCGGCTGCCGAAGCATCTTTATCAGTAATCCCCTACACAAGCTGCCGTCTGAGGTTTTGCCAGATTTCACCGTCACACATTGGCGTGAGATACATGAATTCCTCATGCGCCACAGCCGTACTGTGATACACCGACGCACCACACGCGAAACGGATGTAGAAATACACCTCAATCCCGACGGCAGCGGCCATGCCGACATACACACCGGACTGGGATTTTTCGATCACATGCTGGAGCAACTGGCACGTCACGGTAGCCTCGACCTGTTCATTCGCGCCACAGGCGACCTTCACATCGACGAACACCACACCATCGAAGACGTTGCCATAGCCCTGGGCGAGGCTTTCTCGCAAGCTCTGGCCGACAAGCGCGGCCTGGAGCGCTACGGCTATGCCCTGCCGATGGACGACAGCCGGGCCTTTGCCGCAGTGGACTTCGGCGGGCGAAGCTGGCTGGTGTGGGAAGCCACCTTCACCCGCGAAAAGGTCGGTGACATGCCTACCGAAATGTTTTCCCACTTCTTTAAGTCCTTTGCCGATGCAGCCCGCGCCAACATACACATCCAGGCCACGGGTACCAACGAGCACCATAAGATCGAAGCCATCTTCAAGGCCTTCGCCCGGGCTGTGCGCATGGCCATTCGTCGCGACCCCGACCACCTCATTCTGCCCACCACCAAAGGAATTCTCTGACCAAACCACCCGAAATGAAAGTAGCCATTCTGAAATACAATGCCGGCAATACCCACTCTGTCGCCTTAGCCCTCCGACGTCTTGGTGCAGAGGTACACATCACCGACCGACCGGAAGAAATTCGTTCGGCTCACCGGGTGATCTTTCCAGGCGTAGGCGAAGCTTCGTCGGCAATGGCATACCTGCGCATGCGCGGCCTCGACGAAGTGCTGCGTTCACTCACACAGCCCGTCCTCGGTATATGCCTCGGTCTTCAGTTGCTCTGCACCCATTCCGAAGAAGGCAACACCGATTGCCTCGGTATTTTTCCTGCGAAGGTCAGGCGCTTCACCGGCGGACTCAAAGTGCCCCATACCGGCTGGAATACGCTTTCAGCCATAGCGTCTTCACCTTTATTTCAGAATGTGCCGCCAGAGGCCTATGTCTATTACGTACACTCGTACTATGCTGAAGTATGTAAGCATACCGTCAGCACCTCTGAGTACGGGCAGGTAATTTCAGCCGGACTCGCCCGCGACAACTTTTTTGCCGTGCAGTTTCACCCTGAAAAGTCCGGCCCCGTAGGCCAGACCATTTTACACAACTTCCTGAACATCAAAATCTGAATATTCCATGTCATCCACATTTGAAATCATACCAGCCATAGACCTGATCGATGGAAGGTGCGTCAGACTACAACAGGGCGACTTCACCACCGCCACAGCCTACGCTGACGATCCTCTGCAAGTGGCCCTGCGCTTTGAGGAAGCCGGCTTGAGTAGGCTCCACATGGTTGACCTCGATGGTGCGCGCTCGGGTGCCCCTCAGCATCTGCACATCCTTGAATCCATCGCTGCCCGCACAAAAATGGTGATCGATTACGGCGGGGGTATTTCCTCACGCGAAGCCCTACAGTCCGTGTTTGATGCCGGTGCGCGATATGTGTCTGTGAGTTCTGTGGCGGTACGACAGCCGGAGCAGCTGGCAGAATGGATGGAGCTCTATGGTGCCAGCCGCTTTTTCATCGGTGCTGACGTCCGAAGTGACAGGATAGCCATCAGCGGCTGGAAGGAGACCACTGCCATTGGCATACAGGATTTTATCGGTTTTTGGTCGTCGAAGTCTGCAAGCTATTTCTTCAGTACTGATGTGGAGCGCGATGGTATGCTCACAGGACCTTCCTCTGAACTGTACAGAAATATTTTAGCGAAATATCCGCACATACGGCTGATTGCCAGCGGAGGAGTCCGCTCAGTCGATGACCTGATACTGCTGAAGGAGATTGGTTGCTCCGGCGCCATCATCGGAAAGGCCCTGTACGAAGGCCTCCTATCTCTCATAGACCTGAAACGATTAATTCTGCAAATCTTCTGAAACCATGCTCGCCAAACGCATCATTCCCTGCCTCGACATCAAAGACGGCCGCACGGTGAAAGGCACCAACTTCGTCAATCTTCGGGACGCCGGCGACCCGGTGGAGCTGGCAGCCCTGTATGCAAGGCAGGGTGCCGACGAACTGGTATTTCTCGACATCACCGCCACGGTCGAAGGGCGCAGCACCTTCGCTTCACTCGTGGCGCGGATTGCAGAAGTACTCGATATCCCCTTCACCGTAGGAGGTGGCATACGTACCGCTGCCGATGTCGAAGCCCTGCTGGCAGCAGGGGCCGACAAGGTATCGGTAAACAGTGCAGCCGTGCGCCGGCCACAGTTGCTTGACGAACTGGCCGCAAACTTTGGCAGCCAGTGCGTGGTACTTGCCATCGATGCCGGCAGCGTAGGCGATACCTGGCAAGTCTATCTCGACGGTGGGCGTACGCCCACCGAACTGTCAGCCCTGGTCTGGGCGCAGGAAGCCGTGCAACGCGGTGCGGGTGAAATTCTGCTCACGTCGATGGACCACGATGGTACCCGCTCAGGATTTGCCATTGAGCTCACAGCTGCTATTTCAGAGGCAGTACCCGTACCCGTGATCGCCAGCGGTGGCGCCGGCCGTATAGAACACTTTGCCGAGGTGTTTACCCAAGGAAAGGCTGATGCAGCCTTGGCCGCCGGTATATTTCACTTCGGTGACGTATCTATCCCCGACCTCAAACAGTATTTGCACTTACAAAACATACCCGTACGCATCCTATGAATACACCTGATTTTTCCAAAAATCCCGATGGACTGCTGCCCTGCATCGTACAGCACGACCGCACACGTCACGTGCTGATGCTCGGCTACATGAACCGCGAAGCTTATGAAAAAACTCTGGCCGAACGTCTGGTGACCTTCTATTCGCGCTCTAAACAGCGCCTTTGGAAAAAAGGCGAAACAAGCGGCCATTATCTTAAAGTAAAAGACGTACGTATAGATTGCGATGCCGATGCAATCCTAATCCTCGCTCAGCCGGCTGGCCCGGTATGCCATACCGGTAGCGATACCTGTTTTGGCGAAGTAGTTTCTTCCGATTCAGGATTCCTTGCCGAGCTGGAGTCAGTCATTGCCCACAGAAAAAGTACCCCGAATGAAAGGTCGTACACCTCCGGATTGTTTCAAAAAGGCATCAATGCTATAGCTCAGAAAGTAGGCGAAGAAGCCGTCGAACTCGTCATCGAAGCCAAAGACTCAGATGACCAAAAGTTTTTAAACGAAGCCGCCGATCTACTTTTTCATTACCTCGTTCTGCTGCAGGCCAGGGGGTATTCACTGCAGGATGTAGAAAAAGTGTTGGAAGCAAGACACCGAAAATAAAAAATCCTTTAACGAAAAGAAGGTCAACGTAATTCAGGTATTGACAATACCTTACTCTAAAACCTTTTAACCTATTAATCCGCGAAAAATGCCCACTCCCTTACCGTACTACCGAAAAATGTTTTTTTATTCCCCTCCTTACACCTTCTCCAAAGATGTTGGAATTAATCAGAGGAGTCTTGTTTTCTTGCAGAGTTCGCGGATGGGCACAAAATTAGTTTTTGGTTTTGGTTGAAGTTCTCATTATCCTTGTAAGTAAAAGTTTTATACTAAACTAGTTAAATCCTAAAACAGGAGCTTTGAGATGAGGTAATCGAGGTTTCTTATGGTTAAAAACTCTGTAGCCAGTAAAACTGTATTAAAATATATTTGCGTGATTTCGATTATTTAATCTTGCTCTATAGAATGAAAAAATTTTTTAGCCTGCTGTTACTGTTTCCGGCACTCTCATTTGCTCAAGAAAATTATGTACACAAATGCGGCACAAACTACATGTTTGGGCAATTGCTTTTGCAAAATCCAGCTTTAAAAGCTGAAATCGAAAAATCAGATCGCGATCTTGCCCTCGGTGCTATTGAATACGGTAATCAAGCTGGTCGCACACAGAATACTGTTTTCATAATTCCTGTAGTTTTCCACGTAATTTATGACGACGCCATCAGCAATATATCCCGAGAGCAAATTATGGACGCTATTCGCGTGCTGAACGAAGACTTTAGACGTCGAAACGCAGACACAGGTAATACCAGACAAATTTTTAAAGACCGAGCTGCTGATATAGAAATTGAATTCCGCCTTGCCAGTATTGATCCCTTTGGCAACTGTACCGATGGTATAAATCGCATTTTCAGCACTCTTACCAACAATGCCAACGACAATGTAAAAAATCTAAGCATGTGGAACAACCGGCGGTATTTGAATATATGGGTTGTAAAAAACATTCAACTCCCCAATCAACCCTCCCAAGGCACAGTACTAGGTTATGCATATCGCCCATTTCCCAATCAACAAGGAGTGACTGATGGTATTGTGATTCGCCACGATCGCGTGGGTACCATAGGTACATCGAATTCAATGGGTCGCACGCTCACCCACGAAGTCGGCCACTTCCTCGGACTGAAACATCCCTTCGACGGTGGTTGCAATGCAGGTGACGACATAGCTGATACTCCTCCAGTTGCGAATGAGAGCTTTGGGTGCAACTTCCAAAAAAACACCTGTACCAACGATGTACCCGATTTGCCTGACATGATCGAAAATTACATGGACTACGCTAACGACAACTGTATGAACATCTTTACCATAGGCCAGAGAAATTACATGAGAAATGTACTACAATCTTTTGCACACAGAGCTGAACTGGTCAGTCAGGCAAACCTTCAACGCGTCGGCCTTGTCAACAATACTCAATGTCCTCCCGTAGCCCTTGGCTTTGCAAATCGTCGTGTAGCCTGCGTGGGCGACACTTTGCAATTTATGGACATCAGTTTTGGAGGTCCAGCTAACACCAGGACTTGGACCTTTACCGGCGGCAATCCCCCTACATCAACCGACGCAAACCCGCGCATCATCTTTACACAACCAGGTCTTCACAAAGTAGAACTCACCTTAACAAACTCAGCCGGCACAAGCACCTTTAAAGACAATACCTACATTGCAGTTAGACCAAAGCCGGCCAACTTCGGAAATTTCCTCAAAGAAGATTTTTCCATCACATGGCTGCCGAGTTTTAACTGGTTTGTAGAAGATGTGCATTCGGTGGGTAGCAGTTGGACAACGGTGATGAATGCCGGTTACAACGATAGTCGATCAGCAAGGGTCTTAAATTTTGACACACTCGCCGGTACCGTTCACAATCTCATCTCTCCTACGGTAGATGTGCGGTTTTCCACAGGTCTTTCGATGCGCTTCAAATATGCTTATGCTCGTCGTCAACCCTCGAATACAGATGCGTTGCGCTTTTATGTATCTTTAAATTGTGGCAAAACATGGATTTTACGTCGGGCAGTGCTCGGAGCTCAGCTCATTACCGCCCCCGATATGCCTTCAGGTAGCTTTGTACCGGCCAATAATTCGGAGTGGAAGGAAGTAACAGTTCCTCTGGGTATTTATGCTAATATTCAGAATGACATTATGTTTAAGTGGGAATTTACCTCAGGTGGAGGAAATAACATTTATCTGGATGACATTAACCTTGATGTAACTATCGGTACGGATGAATTTTCTGAAGCTGAAGAAACTACACTTTATCCCAATCCTGCAAAAAGAGGCTCAATTGTGCTCTTCCATTCACCGATTCAGCTGGGCGATCACGTAAAGTTGATTTCACTGACAGGTCAAACTGTGGCAGAGTTTCAGAACTTAAAAAATCAAACTGTTCAGGAATTTCGCTTGCCGGAGCATATTCAGCCAGGCGTATATATGTTAGTTACAGGTTCAGGAGTTTCTAAAAAACTCGTAATACAGTGATCTCAGCAGAAATAATCACTATTGGCGATGAGCTTCTCATAGGTCAGGTAATTGATACTAACTCTGCTTGGCTAGCAGAAAAACTCAATGAACTAGGTATAGATGTAAAGCAGCGCAGAGCGGTGGGCGACAATAGAGAAATGATCTTTCATGCACTTGACAGTTTGCTCCCCGATACACGCCTTGTCATATTAACTGGCGGATTAGGCCCTACACGCGACGACATCACCAAGAAAACTCTCGCCGATTACTTCGGTATGGAGCTCACCTTTCACCAAGAAACGCTTCGGCACATTACAGAAATTTTTAATCGTCTTGGTAGAGAAGTCAACGAGTTAAATGCCTCTCAAGCATGGTTGCCTTCGGGCTGCATTCCGCTTAAAAATTGGTATGGAACAGCTCCCGGAATGCAGTTTGAACGGAATGGCATTCATTACTTCTCGCTGCCTGGGGTGCCTTACGAAATGAAAGCTCTCTTTGAAACCTACATCCGCCCTTTTGTTGCTGAGAAATTACATCCCGATACACAAATTTTACACGCTGTATTTCACACCCAGGGAATTCCTGAAAGCATTCTGGCCAAGCGTATTGAAGCTTGGGAGATGAAATTACCTCCACAAATTAAACTTGCTTATTTACCCTCTGCCGGCGCTGTACGTCTTCGGCTAACTGCTAGAGGTTCGAAAAGTGATCATCTCGAAGAACTTTTAAAAGCTGAAGGCATGAAACTCAAGCAAATTTTAGGCGTCGATTTGTATGCTGAGGGCGATGAGCCTCTTGAAAAAGTAGTAGGGCAATTACTTAAGTCATCAGGTAATACACTTGCGTTAGCCGAAAGCTGTACAGGCGGGTACATTGCCCACCTGATTACGAGCATTCCGGGCAGTTCGGCGTATTTTATGGGCGGAGTTGTATCTTACGACAATGTAGCGAAAAAAGTAACCCTTGGTGTGCGCCACGAAGATATCGTTCAATACGGCGCAGTAAGTAGCCAGGTAGTGCTTCAGATGGCCGAAGGCGCAAAAAGAGTCTTCAAAACAGACTATGCTTTAAGTACTTCAGGCATAGCTGGCCCTGATGGTGGTACAGATGAGAAACCAGTAGGAACTGTCTGGATTGGCATCAGCACACCAATTGAGACCAGAGCTTATCTCTATCGATTTGGAAACGATCGGATGCGAAACATACGTAAAACAGCCCTTGCAGCACTCGATCTCCTGCGAAGGGCACTGATAGGCACAAGTCTCGACGATATTAAATCACCTGACCTAAAAGAAATTGTCGTTCAAGACACCACTCATCATAACACATAAAACAAATTTCCGGATTGCTAAAAGCAATCCGGTTATTTCTTCTTAAACGGTTATTAAACAGACTTTTCTATTCTACCCAATACATTAAATTCGTCAAACTCGAGCGTCTCACCCACATTTAATTCAACAAACTCAATGGCGTCAGCCAGAATTTCCCCTTTTATGTAATCGCTCATGGCATCTACAGCCTCTATTAAGGCTTCATGGGGTTGAAGATACAGACGGATGCGGTCAGTTACTTGCAGGCCGCTGTCTTTGCGCATATTCTGAACGCGGTTTACTAAATCGCGGGCCAAACCTTCGCGGTACAATTCGGGCGTGATGGTAATATCGAGGGCCACAGTGAGGCCACGCTCCACGGAGACCAGCCAGCCGGGTATGTCGTCGGTGTAGATTTCCACTTCGTCAGCTGCTATTTCTACTTCGCCAGAGCTGAGGGATAGGGTCATTTTACCGTTTTGCTCAAGCGCACTTATTTGATCTGCCGACAGATTTTGGATGAGCTGTGCGGCTTCTTTCATTGACTTGCCCAGGCGTGCACCCAGCTTTTTAAAATCAGGTCTGGCGCGTTTTACAATCTGGCCTGTGTCTTCGCGAAGGATTTCGATTTCTTTCACATTTACCTCAGCCTTTACCACATCAGCTACACGTTCGATGCGATCGGCCAGTTCGGACTGTAAGGCTGGTATCATGATCTTTTGCAGAGGCTGACGTACGCGTATTTTTTGCCGCTTGCGCAGGGAGAGTACCATACTGCAGATCTGCTGGGCCAGGTGGGTCTGTTCTTCCAGTTCAGGATTGATCAGCTTGTGATCTGGCACCGGCCAGGGTGCCAGGTGTACAGAGTCATACGGTTCTCTGTTGGTTACAGCATTGAGATCGCAATACAAGCGCTCGGCAAAGAAGGGCGAAATCGGAGCCATCAGTTTGGCCACAGTGATCAAGCATTCATAGAGCGTTTGATAGGCTGCCACTTTATCAGGGCCATATTCTCCTTTCCAAAAACGGCGACGCGATAGGCGTACATACCAGTTGCTCAGATCTTCAGTTACAAAATACTGTATGGCACGCCCTGCCAGCGTGGGTTCATAGTCGTCCATCCATGCTGTGCATTTCTCAATCAGGGTATGAAGCTCTGATAATATCCATCGGTCAAGCTCTGTGCGCTCTTCCATTGGCACAGGAGGCTCTGCGTGGACAAAGCCATCTACATTGGCGTACAATGCAAAGAAGCTGTAGGTATTGTACAATGTGCCAAAAAACTTGCGCTGAACCTCAGTGAGTCCTTCAAAGTCAAACTTTAGGTTGTCCCAGGGTTGAGCATTGGTGATCATATACCAGCGCAAGGCATCGGAGCCGTACTTTTCGATGGTATCAAAGGGGTCAACGGCATTTCCCAAGCGCTTCGACATCTTTTGGCCATTTTTGTCGAGCACCAAACCGTTGGATATCACCGTTTTGTACGCTATGGAATTGAATACGAGCGTACTGATGGCGTGCAGGGTGTAAAACCATCCACGAGTCTGATCCACCCCTTCGGCGATGAAATCGGCCGGATAAGGCAGCTTGCTCAGGTCTTCGCCTGTGGCAAAAGGAAAGTGATATTGCGCAAAAGGCATGGCTCCGGAGTCAAACCATACATCGATCAGATCGCTTTCTCGATACATCGGCTTGCCTGAAGCTGAGACCAGTACTATACGGTCGATATAGGGCTTATGTAGATCAAACTTGTCGTAATTATCACGGCTCGTGTCGCCCGGCATGAAATCTTTTAAAGGATTTTCACTCATAAATCCTTGTGCAACAGAGCGTTCGATTTCTTCCTTTAATTCGGCCAATGAACCTATGCATTTTTCTTCGCTGCCGTCTTCTGTACGCCAGATGGGCAATGGAATCCCCCAAAAGCGCGAACGGCTGAGGTTCCAGTCGTTGATGTTTTCGAGCCAGTTGCCGAATCGACCGGTTCCGGTGGCCTCCGGCTTCCAGCGGATTTTGCGGTTGTTTTCGACCAATTGATCTTTTACTGCCGTCACGCGTATAAACCAGCTGTCGAGCGGATAGTAGAGCACGGGTTTGTCCGTACGCCAGCAGTGCGGATAGCTGTGTTCGTACTTTTCGATTTTGAATGCCTTACCTTCCATTTTGAGCTTCAGGGCGATGCGCTCATCAACGGAAAGGTAGTTCTTTAAATCGGCAATGATAGGACGGAGCATTTCGCGCTGGCGCTCAAATTCTTTTTTTAGTTCTTCATCGGTGTAATATTCAGACTTTACATATTCACCGGCCAATCCAAATTGAGGGTCTTGCACATGTTTGGTAAAACGGCCCTGTAAGTCCACTAAAGGTGTCGGGCGACCTTCGTCGTCGAGTACCAGCATGGGTGGCACACCCCATTGTTTAGCCACGCGGGCATCGTCAGCACCGAAAGTAGGTGCCGTATGTACTACGCCGGTGCCGTCTTCAGTAGTCACAAAGTCGCCGGTAATTACCTGAAAGGCCTTATCCGCATCCTGATACGGCAAGGCATAGGGCAAAAGCTGATGGTAACGAAGACCATGCAAGGCAGAGCCTGGGCAAGTAGCAACAATTCGGTACGGAATTTTCGCCTTGGCATCTCCTGTGTAGGCATCAAACTCCTCGGGATTGTGCACTTCGGTAAATTGTTTTCCGAAGTTCAAAGCAATGAGTTCTTTGGCCAATACTACGCGCTGACGCTGGCGGGTATAAGGATTATAGGTTTCTACCAAAGCATATTCAATCTCAGGGCCAACTGTAAGTGCTGTATTTGATGGCAGCGTCCAGGGAGTTGTCGTCCACGCAAGGATGCCATCGCCATCCTGCAAAGGAGTGCCAAAGGCGGATTCAAATCGGCTTGCTGTTAGTACATCATCTACCCTAAGGGCGAAGATGGCCACAACAGATGTATCTTTTACATCGCGATAGCATCCCGGCTGATTCAGCTCGTGTGAAGAAAGTCCTGTTCCGGCTTTTGGTGAATAAGGTTGTATGGTATATCCTTTATAAAGCAAGCCTTTTTCATAAATTTTTTTCAGAAGCCACCAGACGGATTCGATGTATGTGTTTTCGTAGGTAATGTAGGGATTTTTCAGATCTACCCAATATCCAACCAATTCCGTCAACTCATTCCATGCATCGGTGTATTTCATTACCTCTCGGCGGCAGGCGGCATTGTATTCTTCTACGGAAATTTTTTTTCCGATGTCTTCTTTGGTGATGCCCAGAGTTTTTTCCACGCTCAGCTCGATTGGGAGGCCGTGGGTATCCCATCCGGCTTTGCGGATTACCTTGAAACCTCTTTGGGTCTTGTAGCGACAGAAGAGGTCTTTGATCGTGCGTGCCATCACATGGTGAATGCCCGGCATGCCATTGGCGCTGGGTGGACCCTCATAAAAGACGAACTCGGGTGAGCCGTTTCGCTCATCCACACTGCGTTCAAAAGCGCGTATATTTTTCCAGTAAGAAATGATTTCTTTGTGTACTTCCGACAGGTTTAGTTGTCTGTATTCCTTGAATTTTTCTGACATTTTAATGTTCTAACCGACAAAAACGGCTGCGAAAATACCAATGAATAGCTGAAGTTGAATATGTATTAATGTGTTGCTCATTCGATGTATAGCTCCTACGGAGCTGTGTGGGATTGCAATGATTTTTCTATTAACATGTCGCTCCTACGGAGCTAATTTTTTGACCTAT